>JBMYTL010000022.1:32346-36795 GCA_049604295.1 Gammaproteobacteria bacterium | reverse complement strand
TCGCGATCGCCATATTGCTGGCACTTGAAGCCTACGCGCACACCGGAACCGACGGCTCGGGTCTGGCGGGTGTGATCAAGGTGCTGGTCGGCATTCCGGTCCTTGCCGGGGTCGCCTACGGCTTCGGCCGCTGGGTGTTGTCGCGCCTGTTCATGCGCTTTGACACCATCCGTGAGTATGTCTTCCTGGTGACCATCGGCTGGTGCATGGGCATGGCGGAGCTGGCCGGTGTGCTCGGCCTGTCGCACGAGATCGGGGCTTTCCTCGCCGGCATCACCCTGGCCTCCAGCCCGATCTCCCAGTACATCGCGGAGAATCTCAAGCCGCTTCGTGACTTCTTCCTGGTGATCTTCTTCTTCAGCCTGGGGGCGGGTTTCGACCTGGGCGTGTTGGGCGAGATCTGGCTGCCCGCAACCGTGTTGGCGGCGATTGTCCTGGTAGCTAAGCCGCTGATATTCCGCCAACTCTTTCTACGCGAGGGAGAACGGCCGCGGCATTCCCTGGAGATGGGGGTTCGCCTGGGTCAGGTCAGCGAGTTCGCCTTGCTGGTGGCCATTCTCGCCCTGCACGGCGGGGTTATCGGCGAACGCGCATCTTATTTCATTCAGACGGTCACCCTGCTGACCTTCATCGCCTCGTCCTATTACATCGTGATGCGCTACCCGACCCCGATCGCGGTGACGGACAAACTCAGACGCGACTGAATCGGGTCTCTTCCAGACGGATGCTCATCTCGCGGAACGTATGCCCGGTCAGTGCGCCAGCGGCATGTTGTTGATTCAGGTTGAGGGTGAGCAGGTTGTGGGAGCGTTGACGCAACCCGTTGATCACGGGCCCACGCTTGCCGTTGAACCAGAGGTCCTCCGCGCCGCGTTGATCCATATCCTCGACCGGATCATCGCCGAGGCGTTGCGCCAAGCGGTGGGCCGAATCCCGATCCAGCCCCATCGCCTCGATTTCGCAGATCGGCTCCATGTGCCACAGGCAGGGGGCCTTCAACCGCCGCAGGATGCAGCGCTGACGGAGATGCAACCAATCGAAGCTGCTCTCCAGGAGCACCACGCCTTCCCAACGGCATAGCCGCACGATCAGTCGATCCAGCATCTGCTGTTCGCCACCGCCCCGGTCGGCCACCACGTCGGCTCCGGAACGGTTCTTCCCCATCCAGGTGAGCGCACAGGCCGCGATACGGGTCAGGTCCGGTGGCAGTCCCTGGTCACGGTGATGATGTTCCAGAACCTTCAGCACATCACGTGCCTCAAGCCCATCAAGGCCGTAGACCTCCCGGGCTCCGGCGATATCCGGGACCTTGAAGAAGGTCAGTGCGAGCACATCAGCGGACATCGACGAGATTGCTCAGCGCTGTTTCCAGGTGCCCGCGGCATCCTGGTAATACCACCCGCTCGAGGCGTTCTTGACCCACTGGCGGGCGAAGGTATCTCGAATCTGCTGTTCCCATTCCGGGTGACCGTTGGCACGTGCGATCTCCGCGTACAGGGCATTGCGATCACGATTCTCGTCCGCGACCCATTTGTTGGCCTTGGCGCGCAAATTGAGCGGAACGGCCCCCTTGTCCCGCAGGGCCACCAGCGCTTCGCGGGTGAGTCCCAGCGCACCGCTGGCATACAGGGGCTTGAGCTGATTGTGGCGACCTGCCATGCGCGCCTTGATCGTGGCAATGGCCGGGGTCGAGACATTGATGTCGGCGGCCGCCTGGGCGGGCGCCACCATGGCCATCAACACGTGATGCACGCCGACCATGAGCATGCGGGTGGTGTCATGGGCGGTCGACGGTGCCGTCGGCCGGTGGCCGGCGTCTGAGGTCGGGGCCCCCGCGGGCTGGGCCGCGGGTTTCCCGGCACCCTCACCCTCCTCGCCCCAGACCTCCTTGATGATCCGGTCGGCGGCCTTCTCCGCCGCGGCGGCGGGGAAGTAGATATTGACCGTCACACAGGCACTGAGCAGCAGCAGGAGCGGCAGAAAGACGCTGAGACGGCGGACGGGCATCGACGGTGTGTTCATGGGGCTTGAAAGGCATCTAATTGAAGAATCCCGGTTCATTCGATCCGGAGTGAGTCGAGGCGGACTTCCGTCAGACGATTGATCAGAACATCCCAGTCCACTTTGCGGGCAAAGCCCACCACATCCACTTTTGGCAGACCGGCTCCGCGCATGAGGTAGTACCCCCCACCCCGCTTCGCACCCAGACCGCTCATATCGCAGACACCATCGGCCAGTCGGCAGTTCACGCCGATGGCGTCGTAAGCAAAGCTGTCGAAGATGCCAAGGATGCCACCGGAGGCGATGCCGCCGGGGCCACCCGCCACGCTGGTCAGGTCCGCCAGGGCGCGTCGGCTGAGGCGATGGTCGCGGCTATCGTCGTCGCGGGTCCGGAAGCCCGCGTCAAAACGGGCGGGACGCCAGTTTTGCAGTTCCAGGGCACGGATGTACCCATCCAGGGTGCCGGAGATTGTGCCAAAGTCGAAGGTCTGGGTCAGTTGTTCCATGTCGAGACCCTCCAGTTCGACCTCGGAACGAACCCGTGGAACCACGCCGAATGGATCCTCCATCCGCAGTTCCCGAATGCGCACCACCCCGTCGAAGACCTGCGCAAGGAGCACCCCTTCGGTCTCGATGACACCCGCCGAGTAACGCACCGTGGGGATCACCCCTGAGAAGCGCCCTTCCATCACCGGCCATTGCAGCGCTGTGCTCAAGGCCTCAAGTGAAATGGGTTTCAAAAGGCCATTGAACCGCCAGGATGCGGGGCCCGTACCATCCAGGCCATGGAGGACAAAGTCTTCCACCACCAAGGCCCCATCAAGCAGCGGCAGCTCGGTTGCTTCGATCAATTCCATCACTCCACCGGCCGTATGCGCCTGAACACGTGCCGCGCCAAGATTGATGGCCCCGACACTTCCACCGCTCCAGGCGAGCACACTGTCAACCGGTTGGCGACGGTCAAAGCCGAGTGAGCCATTCATCCCGTACAGGGCAAACCGCTGATCCGCGTCCTCGAGGAAAACCTCATCGAATCGCACGCCCAGGCTGACGAGTTTGCCGCCTTCCCAGCTCAGGTGGCCTTCGACCCGCCCAGTGGTCTCGAGGTCATCCAGCCCCTGATCAAGCAGGAACGGCGACACCCAGTTCTGAAAGCCCACCGGCAACCGCAGGTCGAAGCGATCGACGCGAAGGGCGCTCAGGCCCTGTCCGTTGCGTCCCCAGCCCAGCTCCCCCCCGACATTGAGTACGCCGGATTGATCCACCTTCACCTCGCTGAGGGTCCATGCCATCGGATGGGCGGCCGAATGCAAACCCAGACGCGCGTCCAAACTCAGCGGGGCGGTGTCGAAATCGAGGAACAGGGGATCGGCGAACAGTTGCCCAGCGTTGAAGTTGAGGCGAACCGGTCCGTGGCATTCGCCCCCGTGGCAGCGCAAATCGAGCTCAAGCCGAGCTTTCAACCCCTCGCTGGCCAGGGTGCCATCAGCATTGTTCAGTGCCCACCCGGTCGCCTGGGCCGACAGGGTGAGTCGGGTGGGGCGGCCGTCCCCGCCGGAGGCCTCGCCGCGCAGAGACAGCCTTCCTGCGTCAAAACCGATTTCGGCCACCTGTTTGGCCAGCTCCGCGTCAAATCCATCCAGCAGCTCCCGGACCCGCCCCGGGTCAACATTGTTCAGAGCGACTTTGGATTGCCAGAGACCATCAGCCAGATCCCATTTCAATCGCCCGTTTCCATCGGCGCCCGCCAGCCTCAATGCATCAGCGACCACCTCCAGCACGCCCTTGGACCGGTCGAAGGTCAGGTCCAATGCCTGCCCCTGCAGGATGGGAATGACCGGCTGCCCCGCGATACGGGCCTGCAGGCAGGACATTCGAACCCCGTCGATTTCGAGACGCCCACAATCGAGCGACACGGTGCGCGCACCCGGTTGACCGGCCAGAAACGAGGGCATTTCCAGGTCCACCCGGGCTGATGGAACCCCCTCGGCGCCGTCCAGACGCAGGCTCACCCGCAGCCCGTCAACGGTCCATTGATCCCCCCTGATGGGGCCGGTCTCGAGGTGAATCACGTCAATGGCAGCGGCCGCGGTTGCCATGAGCACGATTGCCCCGGCCAACAGCCCGGCCGCTCGATGTTTCGCGCGCGCACGTATCCCCGACACCCGGGTCGCGACGATACGACCGGTCATGGGCCGCCTCCCCTTCCGGCACGTGCCGGGAGGCTCTCCTGGTTGGGGCGCTTCACCCCCGGCCCGCCCGTGCCTTGACGGTAGTGATCACTCGCCAGGAAACACCCCGGTGGACAGGTAGCGGTCACCGCGGTCGCAAATGATGGTCACGATCACCGCATCCTCGAGTTGCGCCGCGACAATCTGCCGGACGATCATCCGCTCCTGCTCGATAGCTACCTCGACCTCTGCCGGCTTTACTCGCGCTCCGCGGAAC
>JBMYTL010000022.1:0-32336 GCA_049604295.1 Gammaproteobacteria bacterium | reverse complement strand
GATGAGATACCGGCGAATACGCCCTCGCGCGCGGCCATCTGGCGCGCCGTCTCCTCCGCCGTGGGCTGGTCCACTGTGAGGATGGTGTCGATCTCGTCAGGGTGATAGATACCCGGCTGGTACTCGACGGGCCATTTGCGAATCCCGGGGATCTGGGCACCGTCCGCGGGATGCACCCCGATCACCTGGATATCGGGATTCATGGACTTCAGGTAGCGACCGGTACCCATGATCGTGCCCGTGGTGCCCATCGAGCTGACGAAGTGGGTGATTCGACCGCCGGTATCGCGCCAGATTTCCGGGCCGGTACTGAGTACATGGGCCGCCGGGTTGTCCTCATTGGCGAACTGGTCGAGTACCACCCCTTTACCCTCCGCCTGCATGCGGTCGGCCAGGTCGCGAGCCCCTTCCATACCCTCTTCCTTGCTGACCAGGATTATCTCCGCCCCGTAAGCACGCATGGATGCGCGCCGCTCCACCGTCATGGTCTCGGGCATGATGAGCACCATCCGGTAGCCTTTGATCGCCGCGGCCATCGCCAGGGCAATGCCCGTGTTGCCCGAGGTGGCCTCGATGAGCGTATCGCCCGGCTTGATGTCTCCGCGTGCCTCCGCGGCGCGGATCATGTTGACCGCGGGTCGGTCTTTCACCGACCCCGCGGGGTTGTTCCCCTCCAGCTTGGCCAGCACCACGCTGTTGCCCGCTGGCACCAGGCGTTGCAGACGCACCAGGGGGGTATTGCCGACAAAGGCCTCGATGGTCGGAAACTGAGCGGGCGGCGTTTCGTTCTGGGAGTCAGTCATGGGTGGGCTGAATGCTCGATGGGCGGTGACGTGGGCGATTGGGCCGTATGCGGGATCAAGGCGCTGACATTGCCACAGGGGTCCCGCTACCACATCCCCCGGTAATGCCCTAGACGGCTAAGACGGCCAAGACGGCCAAGACGGCCCATTCAACCCCGGCCCGCTCGACCCCGCCAGATCAATCGCGATCGCGCCGGGTCAGTTGCCTCCCCCGGACAGATTCCGCAGTGATCGGACCGCCACTGATATCTTGGCCACGTCCAGGGTTTCACATCCGTCCAGGGCGGTGATGATCTGGCGATAACGTTCCAACGGCGCACCACGGCCCTCAAGCCACGCGTTCACCGGGTCCGGCGCGTCACCGTGCCCCTTGACCACATCCACCACCAACTCCGTGTGCAGGCCCTCCAGGTCCTCCGACAGGGCCATACGTGCATTCTCCTCCCAGCGATCGCCCGTGCCGGTGCCCGCGATCCGTTGGCGCAACCAATTGATGGAGAGGCTTTCACTGAGCTGGAAATAGACCCGCCCGACCGCGCAATCCTCGGCATCCATCTCACGTGCGATGTAGCGGATCGCGAGGCTGCCGTAGATCAGTCCCAGGGCACAGATCCGGCGCGCCAGAGTCTCGGGGACTCCCGCGGCGCTCAGGGCTTGCGTACGTTCATCCAGGATCGCCTTTTGCTTCTCCGTCACCAGTTCATCAATGGTGGTGAGCAGCGTCTCGGCACAGGGCGTGTAGATGCGCGAGGTCTCCTCGATGGACAGCGGCGAGGCATGATGGCGCAGCAACCAGCGTGTGGCGCGATGGACCAGCCGCACCGCCGCCACATACAGCTCGATCTGGGTGGCACCGTCCACGCGGTTATCCAGGTCCGACACCTCCTGCCAGACCTCACGCAGGTCGAAGATTTCCCAGGCGGTCAGGTAGGCCATGGCAATGGCCTCCAGGCTGAACCCGTATTGTTCGCGTAGGCGGAAGGCGAAGGTCGCCCCCAGCCGGTTGACCATGCGGTTGGTGATGTACAGGGCAATGAGCTCGCGCCGCAGCCTGTGCTCCTCCATGGCATCCCGGTAGTCGGCGCGCAGGGCCGTGGGGAAGTAGCGCATCAACTCGCGCTTGAGAAACGGATCCTCCGGGGCGCTGGATTCAAGCAGGGACTCGTAGATCGCGTTCTTGGCATAGGCAATGAGCACGGACAGCTCGGGACGGGTAAGGCCCAGTCCGCGGGCTCGCCGCTCCTCGATGGCCTCATCCCCCGGCAGGTATTCAATGGCGCGGTTGAGCCGCCCGGAGGACTCGAAGTCCTTGATGAACTGGGTGTGTTCCTCGAGCAGTTCGGGGGCCTTGTGGGCCATGAAGCTGATGGCACCGGTTTGCCAGTAGTTCTCCTGCACAACGTGCTCGGCCACCGCATCGGTCATGTCCTCGAGCAAGGTGTTGCGCTGCTTGACCGTCAGGTCGCCGTTGGCCACCACCGCATCAAGCAGGATCTTGATATTCACCTCGTGATCCGAGCAGTTGACGCCGCCGGCATTATCTATGGAGTCGGTGTTGATCCGCCCGCCCTGAAGGGCGAACTCGATTCGCCCCCGCTGGGTCAGCCCCAGGTTGCCCCCCTCGCCCACCACCTGGCACTGCATCTCCCGGGCATCGATACGCACGGGATCGTTGGCCCGGTCACCGACGGACGCGTCGGATTCATCACTGGCCTTGATGTAGGTGCCGATCCCCCCGTTCCAGAACAGGTCCAGGGGGGCCTTGAGGATCTCGCGAATGAGTGCGTTCGGGGCGTAGGCACGTGCTTCGCATCCCAGCACGGCCGCTGCCTCAGCGGTTAAGGTGATGGACTTCGCGCTACGTGGAAAAACGCCCCCGCCCTTGGAAATGAGCTTGGCGTCGTAATCCTTCCAGGACGACCGCGGGAGCCGGAAAAGCCGCTCACGCTCAACGAAGGACCGCTCCGCGTCGGGGTCCGGGTCTATGAAGATGTCACGGTGGTCGAAGGCGGCGATCAAACGGATATGGCGCGACAGGAGCATGCCGTTTCCGAATACATCACCGCTCATGTCACCCACGCCGAAGGCCGTGAACTCCTGGTTCTGGATATCCGTCCCCAACTCGCGGAAATGACGTTTGACCGATTCCCAGGCACCACGGGCGGTGATGCCCATTTTCTTGTGGTCGTAGCCATGGGCACCGCCGGATGCGAAGGCATCGCCGAGCCAGAAGCCGTAATCCGCGGCCACCGCGTTGGCAATATCCGAGAACGTGGCCGTGCCCTTGTCGGCGGCCACCACCAGGTAGGGGTCGTCACCATCGACGCGTACCACGTCAGGCGGCGGAGCCACCGCGCCGCCGACAAGATTGTCGGTGATGTCGAGCAGGCCGCTGATGAAGATCCGGTAGCAGGCGATTGCTTCGTCGACCAGGGCCTCGCGACTGCCGTCTTCGGGCGGGTTCTTCAGCACAAACCCGCCTTTCGCTCCCATGGGCACGATGATGCTGTTCTTGACCATCTGCGCCTTCACGAGCCCGAGGATCTCAGTACGGAAATCCTCCCTTCGGTCCGACCAGCGCAGACCGCCCCGGGCCACTTTCCCGCCGCGCAGATGCACCCCTTCCACCCGCGGCGAGCACACGAAAATCTCGAATGCAGGCAACGGCTTGGGCAGATCCGGCACCTGGGCCGGGTCAAACTTGAGCGCAATGTACGGCTTCGGTCTGTCGTCGCCATCACGCTGATAGAAGTTGGTACGCAAGACCGCCCCGAGCAGGGCAAGAAAGGCGCGCAATATCCGGTCGGCATCGAGGCTCTCGACGGCATCCAGTGCCTGGCCCACCTCGGCCACCAGGTGATCATGGTCAGCGCTCGAACCGTCTCCCCGACGGTCACAGCCAGGATCGAACCGGGAATGGAACAGCGCAACCAGTGTCTGGGTGATGCGCGGATGAGCGGCAAGGGTGTCCTCCATGTAAGCCTGGCTGAAGGTCAGCCTTGTTTGGCGCAGATACTTGGCGAAGCTGCGCAACAGGGCGATCTCCCGCCAATTGAGCCCCGCCCGCAGAACCAGGCGGTTGAAGCCGTCGTTCTCGGCGTCACCCGCCCACACCCGGGAAAAAGTCTCCTGAAAGCGCTCGCGCACGGCCCCGGAGGCCATGTCCCCGTTCTCCTGGCGACTGAGAAGGAAGTCGTGCATGTACACGGCGTTCAGCCCACTGTCGGTGCTGATGCGATAAGGGCGTTCCCCGAGCACACGCACACCCATGTTCTCCAGAACCGGCAACACGTCCGACAGGGCCAGGGGCTGGTCGGCGGCGAATAGCTTGAATCGCAGTGTGCCACCGCGGTCCTCCATGAGCCGGTACAGCGCCAGATCGAGGCTCTTCCCTGCCAGGACCCGTTCCACGTGTTCGATGTCACGTACCGCGGCGCGGGCATCGAAGTCATCCCGGTAACCGGCCGGAAACGCGTTCAGATACCGCGTCGCCAGGACACTTCCCCGCTCCTCCCCATGGTGTTCGGCAATGGCCTCGTTGAGATCGTCGGCCCATGTCCGGGTGATCTCCGCCAGTTGCTTCTCCAAGCGTTCCGGCTGCACATCGGCCAGGTGCCCGGGCGGTGTGTGCACTGTGAAGTAGACCTGCGCGAAGGCCGATTCGTTGAGGCTGACCCGGAACTCGCTCGACACCCCATCCAGCTGATCGAGCAGCAGTTTCTGCATGCGCTGCCTGATCTCGGTGCTGAAGCGCTCACGCGGGATGTACACCAGGGCGGTGATGAAGCGTCCGAAAATCTCCTGGCGCAGAAACAGCCGCAGACGCTGACGCTGCCCCAGGTGCAGTATGACCACGGCATTGCGGTGCAACTCGTCCGCGCTGATCTGCAACAACTCATCACGCGGATAGGTGTCGAGGATATTGAGCAGGGTTTTGCCGTCGTGACTGCCCGGACGCAAACGCGTCGATGCCAGGACGTCCTGGATCTTGCGCCGCACCAGGGGTACGTCCCGAGGGCCGCGGTTGTAAAACGCGGCCGTGTATAGGCCCAGGAAACGGTGCTCACCGACCACACGACCGTCAGTGTCGAAGCGTTTGATGCCCACGTAGTCGAGATGCACCGGACGGTGCACCGTGGAGCGCACCTTGGTCTTGGTCAGGATGAGCGGGTCGGGTTCGCGGAACAGCTCCTTCACATCCTCCGGCAAGGCGGTGAACGTCTCCGAGACCTCGTGTCTTGAACGCCGCCGCGCCGTGCCCAGCTCCGAGCCCTCCACGGCGTGCAGGGCCATACCCGATTCGCCGTCGCGCAGGACGTATTCGCGATACCCGAGAAAGGTGAAGTGGTTGTCCCGGATCCAGCCAAGGAACTCTATGGTCTCCGCCAGGTGCTCCGCCGGTACGTCGGGGGCGCACGCCTCGAGATCGCCCATGACCTCGCCCAGGCGCTCCTTCATGGCGCGCCAGTCGCTGCACGCGGCACGCACATCGTCGAGCACATCACCGATCTCCTTCTCCAGCTCGTCGAGGAAACCGTTGTCCGTGCGCCGCGCAACCTCGCAGTGCATGAGAATGCGGGCGCCGCCCTTTTCGTCGGCCGCATCGATTCGCGGATAGATGGCCTGGTGAATGGTCAGCCCGTTGCGGTTCAGCGCCATGCCCACCGAATCGACCAGGAAGGGCATGTCATCCACGACCAGTTGGACGATGGTATGCACGGACTCCCAACCATCTTCGTCCGCCCGGGGATTGAACACCCGTACGTGATGGGTTCCCGGCTCGTGCTGAAGCAGAAGCTCGCGGTGATTGAAGGCCTGCGCGAACAGGTCGGTGGGGCGTTTCTCGAGAAACACGTCCATCGGGACGGGATTGAAGTACTCGGGAATGAACGCCGCCATGGCTTCGCCGGAATCGCCACCCAGGCGCGCCCGCGCCTTGGCCTGAAGGTCAGCCAGAACAGCCTGCTTCTGATCGATGCTCACGTTGTTCCTCTCAGGGTCCTGAATATCGTTCTTATCGGGTCCGCTTGTAACGCGCACTTCATCCAGCGGGCCACCTGTCATCGAAGGCGCCCGCTTACCTCAATTCACCATCGGTATTTCTCCCATAACGCCGGATCATCCACCGAACGCCGCCCCCTTGCCGCGCGCTTGC
Source organism: Gammaproteobacteria bacterium (assembly GCA_049604295.1). Taxonomy (GTDB): domain Bacteria; phylum Pseudomonadota; class Gammaproteobacteria; order JACKNK01; family JACKNK01; genus JBMYTL01. The sequence goes on along the minus strand of JBMYTL010000022.1, from coordinate 26,378 downwards.
CCGGCAGCGCCTCCCCACGGAAACGGTAGAGCCGGAGGTCCCCGACCTCGTTATCGCTGTCCCGGTAACGGGCCAACTGCTCGAAACCGAAACCGAGCAGGTCGCGTTTTCCCAGAGCGCCCGCCGCCACGTCGGTGAAGACCAGGACGACCGACGCACCGCGGCCCCGCAACTGGTTGATGAGTTGGCCGGCATCGCAGGATGCACGGATCTCCAGGCTGCCGGGGAAGACCACCGCCATATCGTGCCTGTCCGCATTCTCCAGGGACGCGAGCCCCGTTCCCTCCGCGAGGTTGCTGACATGGGCACCCATCTCATCGGCGTAACGCGCCAGCACCCCATGGCGGTCTGATCCCAGGGCCAGAACCGAGCGTGGCTTGTGCTCGGCCAGAAGGTCACTCAGTTCGCTGTGATAAGGGGGCATGGCGCCAACCAGTCTCTGCTCGATCTTGATCGCCGGAGTCACGATCGCCGGAGTCACGACCCTGTGGGCCACCACCCCATGGGTCACGGTCGCCGGATAGCCGCGCTGAAATCACGAACCCACGCAGATATCCCGCGGCGCACCCCAAGCCCGGCTGCCCGGATCGACGGATACGTCAGTCAAGTATAGGCAGCACAAACGCAGGTGATTTCGCAAATACCACCGATAACAACTTGAAATATCATGGATTTCCCTAGGTTTCCCCCCTACCCGCCCAGCGCGGATGACAGCCGGGGTCCCCGTCCGCCCCTGACCCCGTCCATGAACCCGCCCATGCGGGCGGTGAATGCAGGAGCCAGCGCGCCCTATACTCCCGCCCCGAATTCCACCGCGGATCACAACCATGCCCTACTTCATCTTCAAGCAGTTCCCCGATCGCAAGCTCGAATACATCGACGTGTTCGACGACTACCGTCCGGCCCGGGACTTCGCGCGCGAACAGCGCAAAGCCATGCCGGAGGACGCCGACTACATCGTGAAGATGTGCCACGCCAATAACGAGGCCCAGGCCCAGGCCCTGCTGCACCAGGAGCGCGAGCCACGCCCCATGGGTGAGGACGCCTGATCCGGACCCACCGGGCACATCCGCCCGCTCAGGAAACGGGGTGCAATGCTCCGTCCCTCAGCTCCAGCGTACGGTCCATGCGGGCCGCCAGTTCCGGGTCATGGGTGACCACGAGGAAGGCGGTATCGAGCTCCCTGTTCAGCTCCAACATCAGCTCATAGACCTGGGCGGCGGTGTGTCGATCAAGATTCCCGGTCGGCTCATCCGCCAGCACACAGGCCGGCTCGGTAACCAGGGCGCGCGCTACGGCGGCCCGTTGACGTTCCCCCCCGGAAAGTTGCCCCGGTTTGTGGGCCACGCGGTCACCAAGACCCACACGCCCCAGCAATGCCATCGCCCGCTCGCGGGCGCGCGCCACCGGTGTGCCGCCAATGATCAATGGCATGGCGACATTTTCCAGGGCAGTGAACTCGGGCAGCAGATGATGAAACTGGTAGATGAACCCCATGGATCGGTTTCGCAGACGACCACGCGCCGCGTTGCCAAGCGCCGTCATACTCTCCCCGGCCACGGTCACCTCACCCGCATCGGTATTGTCGAGCCCCCCCAGGATGTGCAGCAGGGTGCTCTTGCCCGCACCCGATGTTCCCATCACGGCGACCCGTTCGCCGGCCGCCAGTTCCAGGTCCACGCCGGCGAGCACCGCGACATTGAGCTCGCCCTGGGCGTAGGTCTTGCGCAATCCCCGTGCGCTCAGGATCGGATCACTCATAGCGCAGGGCCTCCGCCGGCTGGGTAAATGCCGCAAGCAGGGCCGGAGGAATGGTCGCCAGAATGGAGATGGTCACGGACATGGTGACGATGCGCAGGATGTCCCCGCCCTGAACGTCGGAGGGCAGATCACTGATGTAGTACACATCAGGAGACAGGAACTGGACACCCAGCAGGTTCTCCAGGGCCGGAACCAGGTCAGGAATGTTCACCGCGATCAACACCCCGAACAAAACCCCCAGTCCCGTACCCGCAAGCCCGAGAACGGTACCCTGAACCAGGAACACACCCATTACCGCGGCGGGCGTCGCCCCCAGGGTGCGCAGTATCGCGATGTCCGATTGTTTATCAGTCACCATCATCACCAGAGTCGCAATGATATTGATGGCCGCCACCAACACGATGATGGACAGGATGATGAACATGACGGTCTTTTCGGTGGCAATAGCCTTGAAGAAATTCGCATGCTCGCGCGTCCAATCCCGGATGGCGTAGAAACCGGGCAGGCTCAGGGCAATCTCGCGCGCCACCGAACGTGCCAGATTGAGGTCATCAAGTTCCACGCGGACACCCGTCACACGCTCACCGGTCCGATAGAGCACCTGGGCATCGCGCATGTGCACCACTGCCATGTTGCGGTCGTACTCGTGATGACCGATCTCGAAGATACCCGACACGGTGAAACGCTTGTATCGGGGCAGAATTCCCGCGGGCGTGGCCGTGGCCTGCGGGCTGACCAGAGTGATTTTCTCGCCGGGGAACACGTCCAGGAAGCGCGCAAGCTCCACCCCGAGCAATACCGAGTATTCACCCGGTGCAAGTGTATCGAGGGAACCGGCGATCATCTTGTCACCCACCTCGGAGACCTTCGGCTCTTCTCCGGGCAGCACACCACGCACGAGCACACCACTGACCTGTTTACCCTTCGCGATCATGCCCTCGCGCTGAACGAAGGGCGCCGCCCCGATCACACGTGGATGACGCTCGGCCATGTCCCGCGCGGCGGGCCAGTCCTCCAGCCCGGCACCCGTGCCGTAGATGGTCGCGTGGGAGACCATACCGAGGATGCGTTGGTGCAGTTCCTTCTCGAAACCGTTCATCACCGAGATCACGATGATGAGGGCCGCAACCCCCAGCATGATCCCGATGATGGAGATGAAGGACGTCAGCGAGATGAAGTGATTACGTCGGCCAGCGCCCGTGTAGCGCAGCCCGATGAACAATTGCAGGGGGCGAAACATGGGCGCGGATTATTCCACAGCGCGATGGTACGAAAGTGACAAACTGGCAACGTGACGCGTGCGCCCCGAAGGCGAGAGGCCCTGGTTCAAGGTGCGCGGCCCCGCCCCGGGTGGGTAGTGGCCCTGGGGTTCAATCCATCACGCGCGGCGAAACCGGCAGGCAAAAAAATGCCCCGATCAGCAAGCTGAACGGGGCGAAAGGACCCAGAGGGTTACCTTCTGAAGCTGAGGAGGACACGGTTCCCGGAGGAACCGATCGCTCATAGTCTTGCAGAAGACGTGCCAAAAATACCGAATCCGAGAAAAAGACCTGAAGAACGCTCAAACATCCGCGGAATGAAGGCTGAGCCGGACCGGCTTATCGCTTGTGCAAGCTCGAACGTGCACCGCCAACGTGCGCCACGCCATGGCGATGCACCAGGACCATCCGCGACGCTGTATCACCGATGTTCCGGGATTCCGCGCAGGTAGCCGGAGGTGATCGGATAGCGCCGGTCCCGTCCGAACGCCCGGCGGGTGATCCGCACCCCAGGTGGGGCCTGACGCCGCTTGTATTCATTGCGCAGCACCAATGTCGCGATCCGCTCCACCTCTCCTGGATCGAATCCGTCCGCGACGATACTCGCCACACTCATGTCCCGCTCCACGAAACGTTCGAGAATCGGATCGAGGACGTCGTACTCGGGAAGGCTGTCCGAGTCCTTCTGATCAGGGCGCAGTTCCGCCGATGGCGGCCGTTCGATCACCCGTTCGGGAATGACCTCTGACAGGCTGTTGCGGTAACGGGCTAGACGGTAAACCAGGGTCTTGGGACAGTCCTTGAGGGGGGCGAAACCACCCGCCATGTCCCCGTACAGGGTGGCGTAGCCGACCGCCATCTCCGACTTGTTCCCGGTGGTCAGCAGCATGCGCCCCGTCTTGTTCGACAGCGCCATCAGGATCACGCCACGACTGCGTGCCTGGATGTTCTCCTCGGTCACGTCCATGGCCATACCCGCGAAGGCGGGAGCCAGAGCCTGCTCGAAGGCTTCCACGGGGCCGGCTATGGGAATGGCGGAATAGTCGACCCCCATCCGACGGGCCTGCTCGGCCGCATCGGTCCTGCTGATATCGGCCGTGTAGCGCGACGGCATCATCACCGCCTGCACCGCCCGCGGACCCAGGGCATCGGCGGCCACCGCCAGCGTCAATGCGGAATCGATACCGCCGGAAAGCCCGAGTACGGCTCCGGAAAAGCCGTTCTTTCCCACGTAATCGCGCACCCCGGTGACCAGAGCGTCGTAGATCTGCTCTTCGTCGGAACCGTAGGGCTCGACGCTGCCCGGGAGCACTTTCGGGGCGTCGCCCGCGATGTCCAGGTCCACCGTGTAAAGCCCTTCAGCGAACAGTGGCGCCCGCATGTGCACCGCGCCGCCCGCATCCATCACGAACGAGCCACCATCGAAGACCAGTTCGTCCTGCCCACCGACGAGGTTGGCGTAGACGACCGGCACACCAAGCTCCTCCACGCGTCGGGTCACCGTCGCCTCGCGCTCCAAACCCTTTCCAAGGTGGAAAGGCGAGGCATTGAGGTTGAGCAGCAGTCGGGCGCCCTGTTCCACCGCCATGGCCGCCGGACCGGGATACCAGATGTCCTCGCAAACGGTCAGGCCCGTGCTTACGCCCGCGAGGTCGAAAACGGCGGCGGAGGCACCCGGGGTGAAATAGCGCTGCTCATCGAATACCCCGTAGTTCGGCAATTCGTGCTTGTCGTACACGGCCAGGATCTGACCATCACGAATGACGCTGACACTGTTGAAACAGCGGGACTGTTCGTAGCGCGGATGCCCCACCACGGCAGTGATTCCTCGCACCTCCTCGAGGAGGCAGGTCAACCCGGTTTCCACCGCCGATCGAAGCCCCGGACGCAACAGCAGGTCCTCTGGGGGATAGCCCGTGAGTGCAAGTTCAGGAAAGACGATGCAGTCACAGCCAAGGGTGTCACGGGCCGTGTGGCTGGCTTCGATAACGCTGTCCACGTTTCCTTGCACATCTCCAACAAGAAAATCGCGTTGAGCAACACAAATACGCAATGTGTCTGTGGTGGACATATGACCGGGCCGTTGGGTTTGCGAAATCGGTGGGCGATTACACGTGCTCACCCCGCCACGGGCAAGACCTGATCAGGATCAAGTTCAGGGTAATACCGAACAATAAGGTCTTGATAATATAAGAAATGACTTATAATCTGCGCCACGCGTTCCCCGGATACCTTCGGACCCACGCCGCAAAAGCCGCGCCGCGATCCTGGAAACGCGAACGATAACTATCGTCAGAACTTTTAATGAGCAGTATCCCGCTCAGGAGTTAAACCCATGAAAAACGTCATCAAAGCCGCTGTTGTCGCTGCTGGCCTCATCGCCGCTTCCTCCGCCTCCGCTTGGTGGGGCCCGGGTTGGGGCGGTGGTCCCTGGAACGGTCTCGGCAACGGCTGGGGCAATGGTGTCGGCGACGGCTCCTTCGACTTCTCCATGTCCAGCCGCGCCAACACCAACATGTATGGCAACGGCTACGGCAATGGCTACGGCTACAACGCTCCCTACTACGGTGGCTACCCCTACGGCGCTCCCTATGGCGTTCCCTACGGTGTTGCTCCGTACGGCGCTCCGGTTGCCCCGGCTGCTCCCGCTGCCCCGGCTGCCCCGGCTGCCCCTGCCGCGCAGTAAGTCAGTCACTTGACTGGCGCTTCGGGCTCCCGACCCAGATCGGGGGGTCCGGAACGAGAACGGCGGATGGTTTCGACCATCCGCCGTTTTTCATTGGGCGGGCTCCGTACTCGCCAGAGCACTCAGCCCTGAACCCAACTCAGGGCGCAACACGCAAGACGGCTTAGGGCGAAACGATTCTGATGACCCCCTCAAGGTGCCAAGCCAAGGTTCGCCGCAGTCCATGCCACCACACCGCTGGGTGATAAGCGGGGTTCGCATGCAGGCATGAGTATCCCAGTTCACCCATAAGCTCGGCGCACTGCTCCTCAATCACGGCCACCTGTCCACGGCCCAGGTCTTTTCGCCAGCCCTCCACGCCCGCGCCCCGGAAGAAACCCTCCGGTTCCTTGCCCACATCCCAGGCCGCCTTGCCACTGCCTTTGGGATTCTTGGCGAACTCCTCGGCCACTGAACGGCACCAAGCCTCGTCTCGAGGCTCGCCGAGAAAATCCCGCACCTGGGCCAATCCGGCGGACGCGTCCGTCATGAGGTCCTCGTAGCGCAGCTCCAGATAGCGATCGGTCCGTTCGGAAATGGCTCTTCCCGCCTGTACGGAATCGCGCCAAAGCCGGATCGCCGGTTGCAGTTTCCCGGGCGCCCAGTGTGCCCCCCAACTCTCGCTGGCCGCTCGCAGTGACGCGACCACGGAGCGCGGATCGCGCACCAGGTGAATCATGTAGGCATCGGGATACAAGCGCAGAATTGCCTCGGCCTGCATCACGTGCCCCGGGGTTTTCTCGAGCACCATGCGTGCATCGGGCACCTGCGCGGCCATGCGTTCAAAGACCTGGTCGGTCAGTGATCGCACCAGCTCGTCCGCACCCGCATCGTCAAATAGCCCGTACAGACCCACGCCGCGTTTGCTGCGCTTCATGCGCTCCCAGCCGGGGAACCAGGCGCTCAGGTAGTTGGAGAACAAGTGCGTCTCCTGGCTGGTCGCAAGGCCGGGCAGGCGCCCCAGCATCAGTTGCAACCAGGTGGTGCCGCTGCGTGGAGCGCCGACGATGAAGATCTTCATGGTCACAGGGTATCCATCCCCCGCCAGGCACGGTAGCGCGCATCGGCGGCACCCCGTTCGTAATGGAACTGCGCGCGTCGCCAGACCCGCTCGGCGGGATCATCCGTGCCGCGGATGCGCCAGGCCAGGCGCAACAGTTTCCGCCACATCCACGGCGGCACACCGAGCGGATGGAACCAGCGGGGTTCTGGTCCCCTACCCTCGAACTGCTCCGAGAAATGACCGCGTCGGAAGCTCCAACGATAGAAATACCCGGGCTCCATGCGCCACTCGGGCACCTTATGCTGAACCACCAGTGCCGGGTCGTACAGCGCCCGCTCTCCGCCATCGATCATGCGTGTACAGATCTCCACGTCCTGGGAGAACTCGAAACCCTCGTTGAAGCGGCCGTGCCGTTCGAATGCCTCCCGGCGGATCGCGTAGTTGGCCCCCACCAACTTGGCCTCTCCCCAGCTCTCGCCTCCCGCGCCGATGAGTACCGGCGCATCGCCCAAGTCCAACATAGCCAGCGGCCCGAGGAATCGATCATCCAGCCAATCGGGCCTGGGCCTGGCCCAAAGCGGAATGACCCGCCCTCCGAACAGGCCCACCTCGGGTCGTTCACGGCGCAGGTGATCCAGGTGCATCAGGAAGCCGGGCTCCATGAGGCAGTCGTCGTCCGTCATGGCGGTCAGCTCGGCATCACAGTGCGCGAGTCCGGCGTTCTTGGCGTGTTGCAGTCCCTTTCGGGCCTCGAAGACGGACACCATCTTGGGCACATGGGCGGCCAGCGCATCAATCACAGCGGCGGTGTGGTCGCTGGAGCCATTGTCCACGACGACCAGGGCGCGAACCCGGTCCTCAAAGCCTTCCTGCCCGACCACGCTGTCCAGGGTCTCGCGCAGGGAGTCGGCGTTGTCGCGGGTGCAGATCAGGACATCGATGGACATGGGAAATGACGTTGCCGGGTAGGGGCGGAGCATAACCGGATCAACCCTGATCCAAACCGCCCGTTGCGCGAATCCGCCCCTTCACACGGCAAAATGCCGGATGCGCGTGGCGCATCCGGCATGTTTCTGACAGTCAGCGTTGGCTGAACGATCAGCCTCCCATGGCCTCGAGCATGCGCGCGCCCATTTCGGCGGGTGAACGGGAGATGCTTACACCGGCCGCATCCAGCGCGGCGAATTTCTCCTGGGCGGTACCCTTGCCACCGGAGATCACGGCACCGGCATGGCCCATACGCTTGCCGGGGGGCGCGGTGACCCCCGCGATGTAAGCAACAACGGGTTTGTTCACGTTGGCCTGGATGTACTCAGCGGCCTCTTCCTCCGCGGTGCCGCCGATCTCGCCCACCATGATGATGCCCTCGGTCTGGGGGTCCTCATTGAAGCGCGAGATGCAGTCGATGAAGTTCATGCCCTGGATGGGGTCGCCACCGATGCCCACGCAGGTGGACTGGCCCAGGCCGGCGTTGGTGGTCTGGAAGACCGCCTCGTAGGTCAGGGTGCCGGAGCGGGAAACGATGCCGATCTTGCCGGGCTGGTGGATGAACCCGGGCATGATGCCGATCTTGCACTCGCCGGGGGTGATCACGCCGGGGCAGTTGGGGCCCACGAGCACGGTGTCCGTGCCCTCCAGGGTGGCCTTCACCTTGAGCATGTCCATGACGGGTATGCCCTCGGTGATGCAGACGATGACCTTGATGCCGGCATCGGCGGCTTCCAGGATGGCATCGGCCGCGAAGGGCGGCGGCACGAAGATCATGGACGCGTCCGCGCCGGTGTCGTTGACCGCATCGGCCACGGTGTTGAACACGGGCAGGCCGATGTGCTCGGAGCCGCCTTTACCGGGGGTCACGCCACCCACCATCTGGGTGCCATAGGCCACGGCCTGTTCGGAGTGAAAGGTTCCCTGCTTGCCGGTGAAGCCCTGGCAGATGACCTTGGTGTCTTTGTTGATCAGGATACTCATGAGGTCTCTCTATCAGGCAGCGGCGGCGACGGCCTTCTGGGCGGCGTCGGTCAGGTCTTCGGCGGTGATGATGTCCATGCCGGATTCGGCGAGCAGGGCCTTGCCCTGGTCCACGTTGGTACCTTCCAGGCGCACGATCACCGGGACATTCACGTTCACGGTCTGCACGGCCTGGATGATGCCCTCGGCGATCAGGTCACAGCGCACGATGCCGCCGAAGATGTTGACCAGGATGGACTTGGCCTTGCCGTCGGAGAGGATCAGCTTGAAGGCCTCCGCGACACGCTCGGCGGTCGCGCCGCCCCCGACGTCCAGGAAGTTGGCCGGATCACCGCCATTGAGCTTGATGATGTCCATGGTGGCCATGGCCAGACCCGCACCGTTGACCATGCAGGCGATGTCACCGTCCAGGGTCACGTAGTTGAGGTCATGCTGTGCGGCGATGCGCTCCTTCTCGTCCTCCTGGCTCTCGTCCCGCTGCTCGGTGATGTCCACGTGCCGGAACAGGGCGTTGTCGTCGAAGTTGATCTTGCCGTCCAGGGCCAGGATGTCGCCCTGTTTGGTGGTGATCAGCGGGTTGATCTCCACCAGGGAAGCGTCCTTGTGGGTGAAGATGCGGTACAGGCCCATGAGCGTCTTGCTGAGCTGGTTGACCTGGCCCTTGTCGAGCCCCAGGGCGAAACCGAGGTTACGGCACTGGTAGCCCTGCAGGCCAACCACCGGGTCGACATGCTCTTTGAGAATCTTTTCGGGGGTTTCGGCGGCCACCTTCTCGATGTCCATACCGCCCGCCGCGCTGGCCATGACCACGATGCGCCGCTCGGCGCGGTCCACCAGCATGCCGATGTAGAGCTCGCGGTCGATATCCGATGCGGCCTCGACAAGGACTGAATTTATGGGCAGGCCGACGGCGTCGGTCTGCGGGGTGATGAGATTGTTGCCGATCAGGCCGGTGGCGAACTCGACGGCCTCGGCCGCGCTCTTCACCAGTTTCACGCCGCCGCCCTTTCCGCGGCCTCCCGCGTGGACCTGGGCTTTGACGACACAGGTGCCGCCGAAGCGGTTCGCCTGCTGTTCAACTTCCTCCGGGGTGGTGGCGACGCCGCCTTCGGGCACGGCGACCCCATATTCCCGGAACAGTTCTTTGGCTTGGTATTCGTGTAGCTTCATGGTTGCCTTCCGAGAAAAAGTCGATGGGAGTATAGGTAGGACTTATTGCACTGCACAATAGGTGTTACCCAATACTGTTCATTGCCCGTGGACGGCGCCCTTTGAAGCGGCGACACTCGCGCCATGGGACTCCGCGCACTGATCATTCTCGCCCTCATCGGGCTTGCCTACTGGTGGTTCAAGAACCGCTTCCTCACGCACCGCGACACGCCGCCCACGGATCGCCACCAGGCGCCTCCCACTGACCCCGACGATCCGGAACGCATGGTGAAGTGCCGGGTTTGCGGACTGCACGTACCCCAGAGCCGTGCGATCTCAAGGGACGGTCGGTTTTACTGCGGTACCGAGCATCTGGAACAGGACCAGGGCTGAAGCCCGCCCCGCCGCCCGGCCCGGCCCGGCCCGCCTTTGATGGATCGCGTTTCATGGATCGCGGACGGAATTCGGTAGAGGCTCAATGGCGTGTGCGCCTCGGCCCGGCCCGCGCGCCATGCGGCCGGATCATCAGCGCAAATGTTCACCCAGGAAATCGATAACGGTCGTCGACCATATATCCGGCGCCTTGCGGAAAACGTCGCGATGCCCTGCTCCTTCCACAACGAGCAAAGCGCCCTCGGTCTTGCGCGCCATGGCGCGCGCGGTCTCAAGCGGTACGAACGGATCACGGTCCCCCGTGATCACCAGCACCGCGCTACGCAGCCCGGCCACCCGGTCGACGGGGCGGTCGTCGGCATCGACTCCGGCAACCCACTCCGTGACCCCCACCAGAACCGGCGTCAACACGGTCAGAAATTCGAGCGCTCCATGAACGCCGGTCACGGCCTCGCGGATGCGCAATTCGATGGCGTTTTCGAGGGTCCCGAATGCGCTCTCAAGCACCACCGCTTTCACGTCCTCGGGCAATGAGGCAAGCGTCGTTGCCACCGCGCCCTTGGAGACACCGAGCACCGCCATCGGGCGCCCATCAACGGCCTTGCGCAACGCGTCGAGCATGGGTCCGATATCGGGCGCCTCAAGCAAACCGAACCCCCGCCGCGTTCCGTCGCTTGCTCCTTCGGCGCGCTGATCCATGAGCAGACAGGTATATCCGGCATCCAGGAGTATGCGCGCCCGCGACCACATGGCGGACCGGTTGCCGCCCCTTTGATGTAGGAGCAGAACACCCCCGCGGGTCGCTTTGGGCCGCACCAGGGTACCGCGCAGGATCACGCCATCCGCGGCGGGAATTTCCACATCACGGGTGTTCAGCCCCGGGGGATCGGCGGCCAGGGCCGTGGGATTGGAATGGGTCAGCCAGTCGGCGGCGAGGAGCAGTGCCAGCCCGCCCGCGAAGGCCAGAGCCAGCGAGACGATGATCACACCGCGCACGAGCGAACCCAAAGCGCTACCGGGGCCACGGCGCGATTGCACGCCATTCATGGCTTGGGAGACATCCGGTCAGCGAGGGTCGATGAGCTCAATCCGCTCCACATCCGCAACGGTCACGGTTCGACCGTCCAGGGTGTGGAACGTACGCCCACGGATGGCTCCGCGCTCGGCCCGGTAATCAGTGGACTCACCCGTTCGTGTGTTGATCACCCGCACCGTGACCTCGCGCTGATCCTCAGCCATATCCGAAAACACCACGTAGGCGGTCAGGGCGACCATAACCGTCGCGATAGCCGCCGCGATGATCAACGGGCCACGTGTATTGCGGGGCCGGGCCGGTGCGCTCCCAGGTGGGGGCAGGGTTTTGCCCTTGTCCCTGCCACCGGCGGTGCGCATGAGGAGGAGTACCGCGATCACGATGGCCGCGGTGAAGAGAATCTTGCTGATCATGGCGCTCAGTCTACCAGTCCCACCCGCCGACAGACCGGTAAATCAGCCGGTCCCTTGGGCCTCAAGCCGGTGCTTCCGCCTGGGCGGATCGTCCGCGTCAAGGACAAGGGCATCCGCCCAACCCGGCCTTCTCGACACGCCCACGTGGGGCCGGACCGGGTACCTTCGTGGAGGTCAGGCCAGGTCGTTGGCCAGGGAATCACGTACCCCCTGGGGTACCGCGTCCACGGCCAGGGTCATGTAGTCGTGGTCCGAACCCATACCGATAGCGGCACCGGCTTTCACCGCCGACGCCATCTCCTCACTGAGTTCGAAGCGCATGAAGTGCACCGAGGACGTCTTGGTATCGTCCTCGCGCTCGAGGTCCTCATCAGCGATGGCATAGACCTTGTCGAAGCCGTCCACGCGCACCCAGATCTTGTCCTCGATTCCGATGAGTTTGGACAACTCGACCTTGCGCTGTTCAACGTCGGAGTATTCCACCATGAAGGTGGCCTTCCAGTTACACCCATCGGGAATCAGCGGGTTGTAGGCGTCGAGCTCCTCCTGAATGCCCTCTGCCTCGAATATGCGTTCAACGCGCAACATCTCCTGAATCTGGTACTGCATGGTCAGCTTGTCCTCAAAATAGAGGTTGGCGTGCGGACCCAACTCAACGCGCCGATTTTGCTTATGGGCCATAACCTGCGCGCGGAAGCTTTTGCGCTCCGCGGCGTAGGTTTCAAGGCTCATGAGATCTTCGCGGGTGAGGTGTTGCATGGTCATACTCTGTGGATGTGAAACGGAGCGGACCGGGGCGAACGAGCGCCCCCATCCACCAATCCTGGGGATCAGATGCCGTAGGCCAGACGGAGCAACCTGAACGGGTGTTCCGCCTCAGTGCCGTCGCCCATGATGTCGGCCACGTGATGACCGGCCATCACACAATCCGACGTCACATGATCGGGTTCGGCCTTTTTGGCGCGGTTGGCAACCGGGCGACCGATCTTGACCGCGTGGTCATGGAACTCGGCCTTGACGGCATAGGTTCCATCGTGCCCCGAGCAGCGTTCGATGACCTCCAGCGAGGTGTCAGGCACCAGGGAGAGCAGATCGCGGGTCTTCGGTCCGATGTTCTGCACACGCTGGTGGCAGGCGACCTGATAGACAACCTTGCCCAGCGGGGTTTTGAAATCGGTGTTCAGCTTGCCGCCCTTGTGGCGCAGCATCAGGTACTCGAAGGGATCCATCATGGCGGCCCGCACCTTCTGCACGTCGTCGTCTTCGGGGAACATCAAGGGCAGTTCCTGCTTGAACATAAGCGTGCAGGACGGAATGGGCGTAAGGATCTGGTATCCCTGATCCACCAACGACTTCAGGCGCGGGATATTGTGATCCTTTGCTGCCGTTACGGCCTCCAGGTCGCCCAGTTCGAGCTTGGGCATGCCACAGCAACGGGTGTCCTGAACCAGTTTCACCTCGATACCGTTGTGCTCGAGGACGGCGATGAGGTCCTCGCCCATGCTCGGATCGTTGTGGTTGCCGTAGCAGGTGGCGAAAAGAGCCACCTTACCGCTGGTCTCATCGGTCGCTTCGGGGTTCGTAACCGAGGGCGTGCGTCGCTTGTCGCGCTTGACCAAGGTGTCGGTGTGATATTTCGGGACCACGGCGTCGGCGTGGATACCCATCATGTTGCGCACCGCGCCCATATTCGCACTGGCGTTGGCGATGGAGTTGACGATGGGAATACCCGCGAGCTTGCCCATGGCGTCGGTGTTGGTGAGCAGCTTGTCGCGGCTCTTGATCTGGTCAGGGTGCTTTTTGAAGCGCACGGCCTTGGCTCGCAACATCAGATGCGGGAAATCCACGTTCCACTCGTGCGGCGGAACGTAGGGACATTTGGTCATGTAGCAAAGGTCGCAGAGATAACAATGGTCGACGACCTTCCAGTAGTCCTCCTTGGCGACGCCATCCACTTCGAAGGTATCGGATTCATCGACCAGGTCGAAAAGCGTGGGAAACGACTGGCACAGGCTGACGCAGCGGCGGCACCCGTGGCAGATGTCATAGACCCGCTCCAGTTCGGCGAACAGGTCTTCCTCATCCCAGAACTTGGGCTCGGTATGGCCAAGCGGATGCCGGGTGGGTGCGTCAAGACTGCCTTCGCGTGCGCCTGCCATGTCGTTTCTCCGGAACTATGCGTCGGTGGGTCGGATTCCCCGACCGCATCCAATGGTGTCTGTGCCCGATGGTGTTCATGCCTCGGGCCACTGGGGATCGCGGCCAATAAAAAAGGGGGTGAAAGGCTGGCCCTTCACCCCCTCGCCAGCCTGCGAACAAGCCGTGTACGCAATCACGCGTCCAGGTTGTCCAGGGCCTTCTGGAAGCGGTTGGCATGCGAACGCTCGGCCTTGGCCAGGGTCTCGAACCAATCGGCGATCTCGTCGAAGCCCTCGTCGCGCGCATCCTTGGCCATGCCGGGGTACATGTCGGTGTACTCGTGGGTCTCACCGGCGATGGAGGCTTTCAGGTTGTCAGCGGTGCCGCCGATGGGCAGGCCGGTGGCGGGGTCGCCGGACTCTTCCAGGTACTCCAGGTGGCCGTGGGCGTGACCGGTCTCGCCTTCAGCGGTGGAGCGGAACACAGCGGCCACGTCGTTGTAGCCTTCCACGTCGGCCTTGGCGGCGAAGTACAGGTAACGGCGGTTGGCCTGGGACTCACCGGCGAAGGCGTCTTTGAGATGCTGCTCGGTCTTGCTGCCTTTGAGAGACATGGTTCATCACTCCTAACGTACGTGGGTGTCTTGTTTGCGCGTTTTTCGAGGCTCTGAGCCAACCCTGAGCGGGCGACCAAGGTCCTCATGTCGAACATTTGTCTACCGAGTCGCCAAGTCGGGTTTAGACTCGGTCTAAATCGGTGGAACGCAGTCTAGACACGGCTCCAGAGTCGGTCAACCACACTGATATACGAGGAATCCCGACGCCGCGTTGATACCCGTGCACACCCCGACAACCCCGGCTCTTCTGAGCGCTGCCCGCACGTGACGAATGCGGCATACGTAGCCAGACCCTGTGCGAAATCCTGATTGTTCCCGCCGCGTGCCGGTACCGCGTTGACCCTGGTTTTAACGCCGGAGTACCCTACGTTGGCTGCGGATTTACCTTGCAATCGAGGGCCCCGCCGCAGCCGCTTCAGCCCACCCGGTCCCCAAGGGATCAAGCCACTGCCCGCCTCCTCTCCCATGCCGAAAAAGACCACACCCGACGACGGTGCCGCGGCCAGCGCTGCCGAGACCGCAGAGCTTGACGCGGGCATTGCGCAATTCGAAACCGCACTCGAGGAACTCGAAGGGCTGATCGACTCCCTCGAACAGGGCGAGGTCTCCCTGGAGGAGGGTCTCAAGCAGTTCGAGCGCGGTGTCGAACTGGCCCGGGGTTGCCAACGCACCCTCAAGGCGGCCGAGCAACGGGTCAAAACCCTCCTGGAGGACGACCCCCAGGGAGATCTCCTCGATTTCCATCAGGATCCGGAGGCCTGAGTGGCACCATGACCCAGGATTCCTGTCCGTCCCAAGGCGACTTCCGAACGCTGCTGTCCACCTTCGCGGAGCGCGCCGAGAACGCCCTGTCCGATCGTCTCCCGGAGGCTGGCATTCACCCCGCCAAGCTGCACGAGGTGATGCGCTACGCGGCCCTTGGCGGTGGCAAGCGGATACGCCCCTTTCTGGTTTACGCGGCTGGCATCGCGCTCGGCGCGCCCTGTGCTCGCCTGGATGCAGCGGCGGCGGCCGTGGAGTTCATCCATGCCTACTCCCTGGTGCACGACGACCTTCCGGCGATGGACAACGATGACCTGCGAAGGGGACGCCCCACGGTTCACAGGGCTTATGACGAGGGTTTCGCTGTACTTGCGGGCGACGCCCTGCAAACCCAGGCCTTTCTCGTCCTGGCCCATGACGCGACGCTCGAGGTCGATGCCGCCACGCGGGTCGAAATGATCGAAACCCTGGCTTTCGCCTCCGGTTCACGCGGAATGTGCGGAGGCCAGGCCATAGATCTCGCCGCCGAAGGACAGGAACTGACCCTCGCCGAGCTCGAGGACATGCACATTCACAAAACCGGCGCCCTCATCCGCAGCGCCGTGCTCCTCGGTGCCCAGGCTGCCGGAGCCAACAGCGTCGAAATCGAGGCCCTGGACCACTACGCGAAGTGCATCGGCCTGGCCTTCCAGATACAGGATGACATTCTCGACGTCACCGCCAGCACCGAGGACCTGGGCAAGCAGGCCGGTGCCGATGCCGCACTGAACAAGCCCACTTTCCCCGCCCTGTTGGGCCTTGAGGCGGCGAAGACGAGGGCCCGTGAGCTGTGTGACGACGCCATCGCAAGCCTTGACGGATTCGCCGAGGGTGCCGATATGCTGCGCCAGGTCGCCCGCTACATCATCGACCGCGGACATTGACCCCCGCCACCGGGTCTGGGCTGTTTTTCCCCGGGGCGCCCCCCATCCGCAAGCGGTCTGAAAGTCCGGGTGGTCACGGCAACGCGCGACGTTCATCCGCCCGACCCGGCCGACGTCCGGGCGCACCCCTCCCGCCTGACAGGGGCGGATCCAATGGCCTTCACGCACCGATCTCATTGGTTTGATTGAGCCCGGGTGACAGGTCCATTACCATTCCGCCCCTTTTTTCGTTCGAGTTCTCCCCCTGCCATGGGCGCCATCTACAACCTCAAGATCGTGACGGACTTCGCATCCGCGCACACGCTGCGCGGCTACCCCGGCGCGTGCAGCCGCATGCACGGTCACAACTGGAAGGTTGAAGTCGAGGTTATCGCCACGACGCTGGATGACATGGGCATGGGCGTCGATTTCAAGGTCATCAAAACCGAGGCCAAGGCTATCGCCGATCGCCTGGACCACCGCTATCTCAACGATCTCGAACCCTTCGATACGGTCAATCCCACCGCCGAGAACATCGCGGCCCATTTCCACTCCGAGCTTTCCCAAAGGTTGAACAGGGATGGGCTGCGGGTGGAGGCCGTTACGCTCTGGGAAACCGAGCGGGCCTGTGTCCGCTACAGCGAGAATTTCTCCTCATGAGTAATGCAACCACCGCGCCCCCCTCCAAAGGGGCGGGCGCCATCGCCGACGTACAGTCCAGCGCGGACACCCGTCGCATTCCGATCAACAAGGTCGGGATCAAGGACATCCGTCACCCGATACGGGTCCGCGATCGTTCCGACGGCGAGCAGTACACCGTCGCCACCTTCAACATGTATGTGAACCTGCCCCATAACTTCAAGGGCACTCACATGTCCCGTTTCGTGGCGATTCTCAACAACCACGAGAAGGAGATCGGTGTCGAGTCCTTCCGGGGCATGCTGCAGGAGATGACCGAGATGCTGGAGGCCGAGGAAGGCCACATCGAGATGCGTTTCCCATACTTCATCAACAAGCGCGCCCCGATATCCGGTGTCGAGAGCCTGATGGATTACGACGTCACCCTGATCGGAGAACGCAAGGACGGCGAGACGCACATGAATATCAAGGCCGTGGTTCCGGTCACCAGCCTGTGCCCCTGCTCCAAGGAGATCTCAGACTACGGAGCGCACAACCAGCGCTCTCATATCACCGTGGATGCCCGCATCGAAGGCTTCATGTGGATCGAGGAGCTGATTGAACTCGTCGAAGCGGAGGCCTCATGTGAACTGTTCGGCCTGCTCAAACGACCGGACGAGAAGTACGTGACCGAACGCGCCTACAACAACCCCAAATTCGTCGAAGACGCCGTGCGCGATGTCGCCGCCAGCCTCAACGCCGAGGACCGCATCAGCGCCTACGTGGTGGAATCGGAGAACTTCGAATCCATTCACAACCATTCGGCCTACGCCCTGATCGCGCACGACAAGAACGCCAGCTGACGCGCCACCACACGAGGGCGTTTCCATCACCGGTGGTCGGCAGCGGCCACCGGTGATTTTGTTTCCGGGCCCCGCGGCGTTTGCGGTGACAGCCAGTTCACGCGCATCCCCGAATCCAGGAACGAGACCTGATCGGCCTGGAATGCCGCATCGCAATATCCCCCGGCCTCGAGCTCCCGCGCCTTGATTCCAGACCAGCGACTGAACAGGCATTCGAAGTAATACAACGAGATCAGCGTATCGGCGGGTAGATCAAGCCCCTCCCCGCCCCACACCAGGAGCGGAACGTGCAGGGATTCGAGCGTCGGCGTTTCCCGAACGTCATGCCGCAACGGCATCGGCCCGTGCGGATCGAGCAATCCGTGGTCGGCGAAGAACAGGTAACGCCCGCCCAACGGACGCAACAGTTCGATGATCCGCGCCTGTAGATGGTCGGAGAACAGCACCGAATTGTCGTAGGCATCAAGCAGGGGGTCAGGCCCTGAGAAACGTGCGAACTCAGCCGGGTAGCGTTCATTGAACTTGAAGTGCGAGCCGTAGAAATGAATGACGATCAACAGCTTGCGCCCGGGTCGCCAATCCGCGAGCACCGATTCCAGTTGATCCACAAGCACCCCATCGTGGGGATGATCAAAACCATCATCGACGGTGAAGAACACCTCATCCGCCTGACCCGCAAGCGTGGAGACGGAAAAATCCCAGGTGCTGAACCGCGCATGATTTGAAATCCAACGGGTTTCATAACCGGCATCACGCGCCAGATTGATAAGGGATTTTGACAAATCCGGCAGCCCGGCCACCCGGGTCATGGAGGTCGGCACGGAGCTCCAGGTATTGGTGCCGGCGGCGTAAGCACGCGTGTACACGGTCAGTTCACTCCCAAGGGCCTCCAGCCGGGGCGTCGTGTTGCGGTCATAGCCATACACCCCCAGGTTGCCCGCTCGCAGGGACTCGCCCAGGCCGATCACCAGCAGTTCGGGCGCGTCATCCGGCGTGCTCACCCCGCTCCAACTCGAGGCGGTATCGTGGGATTGAAGAAACAGGTTGATGCTGTCGGTGACGCCGCGCATGCCCGCCAGCGTGCGCAGCCGCCAGGACATGTCGTTCTGTATCACGTACTCCAGGCTGGAGAGCCAGGGCGCATTGCCACGCGCCACACCCGTTTGCAGGTGGTAGGCGTATCCCGGCGACGAGAACACGGTCGACAGACCCAACAGGGTCGGCAGGAACAGGTAGGCGCTGCCCGCGGCAACGGCCATCCAGCGGACACGCGGGCCGGGAAACACGGGCAGGAACCAGAGGGCGAAGAACGCCGCCCAACCAACCGTGAACTGAACCCCGTATTCACTCGCGAACGCGGCGGCTTCCGAGGGGGAGGAACTGAAAATGCTCATCACGATCGCCAGGGTCAGCGATGACCCAAAGGTGATGCGCAGGAAGAAATCGAGGGCGACGCAGGCGGCCCAGAGCCCGCGTAGGAGCACCGCCCCCCGGAGCACGGCCAACAACGCAAAGATCAGGATGCCCTGCAAGAGGGTGTGCCCCCCGAAACGGGCCAGGCCATCGGCCCACTTGTCGGCATTGGTGAAACCGGAAACGGCCAGAATCACCAGGGGCAGCACGAGGTGTACCCAGCCCACGGAGGCGCTCCGGTTCCCCGCGCGATTCATGGCGAGCAGGCCGTATCGAGGCGCAGAAAGCCCGGCTCATCCGTTAGCACGATGCGCACGGCCGGATCCCCCGTCAGGCGATCGAGGGTGGCAAGATCGTTGACCGTGAACAGCAGAAAGGGAACACCGAGGAAATTGCGCCGCAGGGCCTCGGAGTAAATTCCATACTCCATGGACAAGGCCGAGAAATCACCGCGCAGGTAGGCCCAACGCAGTCGCGCCACCTCGCGATGGAACGACAGTCGGCCCAGGTTCTCGTTGAACGAGATCCAGTAACTGGTGAAAAAGCCCGCCTGGGTAAACGGGGCCAAGGCGGGGAGCGCCGGTGATTCAATCAGGACGCGGGTTCTCACCGCCGACGATGCAGTGATTTCGTCCATCCGCCGCAACGCCGCACCGCGGGCACCCGGAGCGAGGGTTTCAAGGTTTTTGAAATCCAGCCAGTACTGGGTTCGGGGGCCGAACTCGGCAAATACGCGACTCAACCGGAGCGGTTTGCCGTCGAACAGTGCATAGGGCCGATCATGGGAAACGACGAAATCACCCAGCGCTTCATCGAACCAGATATCCAGTTCCAGCCCCGCTGCACCGGCGGCTACCGCGTCACGGTACCCCTCGAGGGAGTTCTCTGGAAACCGACCGGTATTTCCCCGGTGCGACCAGACCTTGTGGCAATCGTCATGAAGGAAACGCGTTTTTGCCGCTTTCGACTCGAAAATCAGGCCGAAGCCGAGCACGCTGGCGCTGCCGATCACGGGCAGGGCGATCAGCACGAGAAGGAGGTAGCGAACGGCGCGTGTCATCAAACCGTAATAACACGGGCCCCGCCATGGCGCACGCCTAAACAGGGCTGATCAGCAGCGCCCCTAGGGACGCACTGAACGAATCAGTCGCGGGCCCCGTCCTGCTCATGGCTCAGAACAATGGTGTCATTGCTTTGCTCCATCCGCAGACGGGACAGGTAGCTGTTGCCCAGCAAAACCACCTCGGGGAAGCGACCATCGACCACCGTGGCCTGAACGTCGCGCAATTCCAACTCGCCCACCGCCACGCGGCGGAGGGTCAGTGTCCAGGCCGTGGCCATACCCGATGCAGTCGAAACACGGCCCCGGCGACCGTAGCGGCGATAATTGATACCCAGGGCACGGGCATCCACCGAACTCATGGACACCAGGGTCGCTCCGGTATCGAGCATCATCGGAATGCTGCGACCGTTGATACTGCCGATGGTCGTGAACATCCCGGATCGGTCGCGTTGGATCGTCACCTCGCGGGCCAACTCCAGGTTGCTGCTGGTCACCCGCGGCTTCGACAAAGGCTCACTGCCAAAGCTGGCAATCTTGTTGCTCAGGGTCATACGCTTGATCACCCCATCGATCACCAGAACAGCGGCTTCGGCATCAGCGGACTTCAGTTCAACACCCTCGGGCGAGGTTCGCCCCGCGCGCAACACCCGCTGACGGCCATTGATCTTCATGATCGCCACATCCTTGGATAGGCCGACCAACTCGACCGAGGTCGCGGCCCATGCGGCGGGGGGGCGCCCAACCAGGCACACCGCAAGCACGCAGAGCACGGCAAAAACTTTTCTGATCACCCGTATGGACCCCAAGTCCCGGAACAACGCCCCACCATCATGAAGCCCATTCGCATATTCCGCCACGTCGACTGTGAGGGCCCCGGCTTTCTGACCGGGTTTCTCGACGAGAACGCCATCCCGTGGGAACTGGTCGCCATCGACGAGGGGGCCCCGGTGAACAAGCGCACCGATGACATATCCGGCCTTGTCTTCATGGGCGGTCCCATGAGCGTGAACGACCACCTGCCCTGGGCCGAGGAAGAGATCAGCCTCATACGCAAAGCGGAGAAGCAGGACATTCCCATGCTTGGCCATTGCCTTGGAGGGCAGTTGCTGAGCACCGCCATGGGCTGCGATGTGTACCGCAATCCCCGGCCGGAGATCGGCTGGCACCCGATCGAAAAAACCGAGGACGAAGACCTCCCGGACTGGCTGAGACCGCTGCCCGAGGTCAGCGAGGTCTTTCATTGGCATGGCGAGACCTTCGATCTGCCCCCGGGCGGTGTCCACCTGTTTCGTAGCGCCGCCTGTGAGAACCAGGCCTGGATGCGCCGTTCCGTTCTTGCCCTGCAATTCCACGTGGAGATGACAGCTGACATGGTCCGGGAATGGGCGGGTCGCTACGCCGATGAACTGGACCCGGATCAACCCTGGGTGCAGAGCCCCGCACAGATGCTGGCGGGCATCGAAACCCGCATTGCGGGCTCGCAGGCTGTTGCGCGCACCCTGTACGGCTGGTGGATCAGCCGCCTGCCCCGCAATTGACCCTCGGCCGTGCCGATCCGATTCAGCGAATTCCGGCCCCATCCCCTGTTGCGCGGCCCGCATTCCCAGACCGTACTGCCCACCTTCGTTCGCAAACGGCCGGACCTGCCCGTTCGGCGTGAACGCCTCGAGACGCCCGATGGGGACTTCGTGGACCTGCTGCACCTGGACCCGGCGCACGGGCGACCCCGTGCACGCGCCATATACCTGCACGGCCTCGGCGGTGGAATCGGTTCCCATTACAGCGGCCCGCACATCCAGGCCCTGGCAAACGCGGGCTTCGCCGTGACCTTCCTGTACCTGCGCGGCGGCTCGGGGGAACCGAACCGCCTTGATCGCGCTTACCACTCCGGCGACACGGCGGACCTGGCCCTGCTTGCGCAAAAGCTGCGCGCCCGGTCCCCCGCCCTGCCCCTGGTCGCGGTGGGCATTTCCATGGGTGGGAACATCCTGCTCAAGTACCTGGGCGAGCGCGGCGGTGACAGCCTCATCGACCGTGCCGTCGCTGTCTCCGTCCCCTTCGACCTCGCCGATGCCGCGGACACGCTCAACCGCGGATTCGCGCGCTTTTACCAGCGACACCTGATGAATGGATTGCTCGCCCAGACCCGCGCGAAATTCAACAACCGCCCCGCCCCCTTCGATCTGGCCCGACTGGACCAGACCCACACCCTGTTTGAATTCGATGACCGGGTCACCGCGCCGCTGAATGGTTTCGCTGGCGCGCGGGATTACTACGCGCGCTGCAGCAGCAGGCAATTCATCCCCGCCATACGCACACCGACCGTGATACTGCACAGCATGGACGACCCGTTCATGACCCGCGAGGCCATACCCTCCGGACGCAAGCTGCCCGCCGGGGTGGTCCTGGAGCTCTCAAAACACGGGGGGCATGTCGGTTTCATCGGCCCAGGGGTTCAAGGCGGCAGGTTCTGGCTGGACACACGCATCGTGGCGGCGCTCGGCGAGGCGCCGTGACGCCCGGGGAGCCGATGGCGACCACTCAGCCCGATCCCCTCAGATCACGTCCCCCCGCCTCGACGCCGACGCGAGGTCGCATCCCGCTCCCAGGATTCCGTGGTGTAACGCAGGGCCTTGAACCCCGGTGACCAGTGCCCCCGCGGCATGCCTGCCTTGGCGCGCAGGTGATCGAGAAAATCCTGCTTCTCAGGTATCTGCGCCCAGACCGATGGAAGAAACGTCCCTCGGCGCCCGCCGTCCTCGATAATCAGACCATCCACCCCCGGCCGGATTTGAGCCAACAAATCCCGTTCACTGCTGACCTCCATGGACTCGGGCGGTGACAAGGTCGAGATGTGCAGATCCAGAGCAGCGAATTCACGCCCGTCCAGCGGGGGGAACCTCGGGTCGTGGAATGCCGCTGCCTGGGCATTGGCGGCTACGTCCGCCACCCAGGGCCGCGCCGCCTGCAAGCTACCGATGCACCCGCGCAAGCGCCCCCCGATATTCAGGGTCACGAAAGTCGCGCGCGGCTGGCGCAATTCAGAGGGGAACCCGGCCACGTCCACCACGCATTCACTGCCGGTCTCAAGCCTGTGGCGAATGCACTCCTCCGCCACATCCATCAGCACCTCGCGCAACGCATGTTCCAGGGCCATGGGATAGGTCCGCCAATGGTGCTCAGTGAAACAGGTAACTGCCGTAACCCACCACGCGGTCGCGCGGCCCGGCGGTGTCGCCGGAGTTACGCACGTCCGCCACACTGGCGGTCAGACCCTGGTGGCGGGCGGCGCGCAGCAGGCCCCGCACGGGATGCACCCCGCAGGCATCGTTGCCGGTGAGGCAATCGCCCTCGAGGGCAACGATACGTCGCGTGGTCTCGGCATCAAGGCCCTGGCAGGTGGCGTAGTCGTGGTAATGGCTCAGGTCCGAACTGACCACGATGAGCGTTTCCGGTCCGCCCCAAAGCGTCTCCAGAACAGCGGCCACATCCCGCGGGTCCGCTTGGCCGACCACGAACGGAACCAGGCTGAATTCACCCAGCATCGTCTGTAGAAACGGCAGATGCACCTCCAGGCTGTGCTCCTGGGCAAAAGCAACATCTGCCTGGCCCACATTGTCCAGGCCCCGCAGCCGCTCGATGGCATCGCGGTCCACCGCGATCCGCCCCAGAGGGGTCTCGAACCAGTCCGCTCCGGAAGCGGCGATACCCCGCAATGCAACGCGGTGGGAAGGCCCCATCAGGACGACCCGTTCAATCCGCTCAGCCACAGGTCGAAGGCGGGCGTAGGCCATGGCCGCAACCGGTCCTGAATACCGGTAGCCGGCATGGGGCACGATCATCGCCTTGGGTGCTTCGCCCGGCTCGGACGGTTGGGCCGCATCCAGGTACGCCAGGACGTCAGCACGCAACTGCACCGGATCATCGGGATAGAACATGCCCGCCACAACGGGCGCCTGTACGACAGCCATGACTGTATGCCTCTGAATACGCTGAATCCGTACCCAGCCTAGGCCCCGGTAGTCGCCGTGTCAGCCCCGGATAGACCTCAGGCGGCCTTGCGCTGCATCCAGATCTTCAGACCCTCGGCAAACAGGTCCAGGTCCAGGTCGAGCAGGGCCATGCGTGCCTCACGATCCAGGCCGACGCCGTGGGCGTCGAGTCCATCCATGACATCCGTGGTGATCGCGGAAAGGATCACCTTGTAGGGATCGGATGCCCCCTCGCTGGCTTGGGCATATTGACTGAACCGGTCGATGCCCGCGCGCAGATCCCGGGCCAGACGTTCCACCTCGGTGACCTCTCCGAAGTGAGTGAGAAACATCCGCTCCGGGTCGTAGCCCATCATGCGTTCGATGGTCGCGTTCCAGGCTTCGGGATCGAACTGAACCGGCGTACTGGGGACGATCATGAATGCGCCCGACGCGGTATCGAAATCCCGGTAGGACACGCCAAAGGTGTCACCCGTGAAGAATCCGCGACTGCGGGCGTCCCACACGCAGTAGTGGTGGCGCGCATGTCCGGGCGTATCGAGCAACTCCAGCGGGCGGCCGTTGAGATCGAACACCTGGCCATCGTTCATCTCCACCACACGCTCCCCGGGAACCGGAACGAGTTCCACATATTCCTTGCGGAAGAACTCGTCCCCGTAAACCTCGATGGTGGCCGCACTCAGTCGGGACGGATCAATCATGTGACGCGCGCCGCGCGGATGAATGACCAACCGGGCATTGGGCAGGCGCCGCATGAGCTCCCCCGCCCCACCCGCGTGATCCAGGTGCACGTGGGTGGGCATGACGTAATCCACGTCTTCAGGGGCCAGCCCCTTGTCGGCCAGCACCTGCATGACCCGGTCGACGGTATGCCAGGTGCCGGTATCGATCACGGCGGCGCGGCCGTTCTCGATGACCAGGTAACAGGCCGCGTGCATCGCACGCAGGTAACCGGTGTCGATGGCGGTGATGGCGTGGTCGTAGTCGTAAGCGATGGGCATGGACATGCTGGCTTCCTCAACCGGGTCGGGTCCGCCGCGGTTATCGGGCGAGCGGCAATTGTTCAGCGCAGATCACGATGCCGTCCGGGTCCGAATACAACCAGTGCCCCGGGGTGAAGGTGGCATCGGCGAAATGCACGGGGATGTCGCGCTGACCCTCGCCGCGCTTCTCCGTTTTCAGCGGCAGGGTGGCGAGGGCCTTTACGCCCAGGTCCAGCTCGCCGATGGCCTCGGAATCGCGCAGGCAACCGTTGATCAGGACCCCGGACCAGCCGTTCTTCGTGGCCTTCTCCGCGAGCATATCGCCCAACATGGCACGCCGCAGGGACCCGCCACCATCAATCACCAGCACCCGGCCTTCGCCGGGCTCGGCCACCGCCTCACGGACCAGGGAATTGTCCTCGTGCGCCTTGATGGTCGAGATGCGGCCATGGAAGCGGTTGCGGCCCCCGTAGATGCTGAACAGGGGCGCAACAATCTGGAGCTTGTCTTCGTGATCGTCGCAGAGATCGGCGGTATGGAAGGTCATGGGCGCTCCTCGTGCTGAGGGTGGGAATGAAGGACGGCACGTGATTGTGCGGCGCAGCAAGGGGCGGTTTTTAGCAGGTTTGCGGCCCGAGGCAAACCGGCCCGACCGGTTTATCGGGCCACCCGCCCCCGCAAACCGCGGCGTCCATCCATCCAAACCATCAACGCAGCCCCGGCAACCACTCCGCACCCAGCGTGTTCGCCACCGCGGCGCCGAAACGATCCGCGAACCGCTCGAGGTAGTCACGTTTGCGGGTGAAGTCCACCAGGTCCTCGGCTTCCACCACGTCCCGGGCGACGCTCTCCGCGCTACCCAGGGCATCCGCCAGACCCAGTTCGATGGCCTGTTCGCCGGTCCAGACGAGTCCGGAGAACAGTTTCGGATCATCGGCCAGCTTGTCGCCGCGCCCCTCCCTGACGACGGTGATGAACTGGTCGTGGATGGCGTCAATCGTCTCTTGCAGGTGCGCCCGTGCGACCGGATCCTCCGGGGAGAACGGGTCCATCAGGGCCTTGTGCTCACCGGCGGTCAGCAGGCGGCGTTCCACGCCCAGTTCTTTCATGCCCTCGGTGAAACCGAACCCGGCCATGATCACGCCGATGGAGCCTACGACGCTGGCCTTGTCCACGTAGATGGCATCCGCCGCGGCCGCCACGTAGTAGCCACCGGAGGCACACAGGTCTTCGACTACCGCGTACAGCGGTACATCCTTGTTCGCCTCGCGCAATCTGCGGATTTCGTCGTTGATCCGGCCGGCCTGCACCGGGCTGCCG
>JBMYTL010000021.1:0-42169 GCA_049604295.1 Gammaproteobacteria bacterium | reverse complement strand
GGTGCTTTCATCGCGTCCGGTTTCTCGCGAGTTTCGCCTCCCCCATCACGGATCTTCGATGCGCCGCTGGATCGCACCCGTCCTTGCCCTGTTTTTTGTCCTGCTCTCGGCTGCGTCGGTTTCGGCTGCCGTGGCCGCGGTCGCCCTGAAGGCAGCCGATGATGAGCTTGATCGCTGGCGATCGCCCAAGGCCGAGGTGATTGCGGAAGATCAGGCCCGGGTCGAGCGTTATCTTGGTCTGGCGGAGCGGCTGAACCCCTGGAATCCGCGGGTGGGTGTGTTGCGCGGTCGTATGGGGTTGCTTGCCCTGCATCGTCTGGCATCGGGGCCGCGGGAGCGCGGACGCTTGGCCAATCAGGCGCGCCGGGCCTTTCTCAGTGCTATCCGGCGTGAACCCTCGGCACCGTTCAACTGGTCGGACTACGCACTGGCGACCTGGTATGCGGGTGAGCACGGCGCCGTGCTCGATTTTGCCCTGGAACGGGCCCTGCTCCTCGGCCCGAACGAGGAAGCCGTTCGTGAGACGGCTGTATTTCTTGGACTGGCGCGCTGGCGGGATATGGACTTGCCGCGTCGGGTGCGGGTTCTCGACATGGCCGGTGGATTGTCCAAATCAGCGCTTCGTCGGGTGAAACTGGGCCTGGAGGGGCGAATCAGCCTGCGGGACGCCTGCGCAAGTGGTTCCGGGGGGCTCATGGAAGTGAAAATATGTCGACCTTACGCAGCGAAGAAGTAGGTCCTATGAGCAACAAACAGGTTCTGGTGACGGGAGGTGCCGGTTTCATCGGTTCACATTTGTGCCACCGGCTCGTGGGGGCGGGACACGACGTTCTGTGCGTGGATAACTTTTTTACCAGTCACCGCGACAACATTCGTTCCCTGTTGTGTGATCCGCACTTCGAACTCATGCGGCATGACGTCACCTTTCCGCTGTACGTGGAGGTCGATGAGATCTACAACCTGGCCTGCCCGGCATCGCCCATTCATTACCAGCATGACCCGGTGCAGACGACGAAGACCTCGGTGCATGGGGCGATCAACATGCTGGGGCTGGCCAAGCGCCTGGGCGCCCGCATTTTCCAGGCATCCACCTCGGAGGTTTACGGAGACCCGGCGGTTCACCCACAGACCGAGGACTACTGGGGCAACGTCAACCCGATTGGCCCCCGTGCCTGCTACGACGAGGGTAAACGCTGTGCGGAGACCCTGTTCTTCGACTATCACAAGCAGCACCGACTCGACATCAAGGTCGCCCGCCTGTTCAACACCTATGGGCCCAACATGCATCCCAATGACGGGCGGGTGGTGTCCAATTTCATCGTGCAGGCACTGGCCGGTGAGGACCTGACCATCTACGGTGATGGCAGCCAGACCCGTTCCTTCTGTTACGTGGATGACATGATCGAGGCCATGGTGCGCTTCATGGACAGTGAGGCACACGGTCCCCTGAATCTGGGGAATCCTGACGAGTACAGCATCCTGGAATTGGCGGAGCTGGTTCGGGAGTTGACCGGGGCTCGTGTGGATATTCGCTTCGAGTCCCTGCCTGAGAACGACCCGGTACGGCGTCGACCGGATATCAGTGCCGCGGGAGAGGCCCTGGGCTGGCGCCCCACAACCCCCCTGCGTGAAGGTTTGCTCAAGACCGTGGAATATTTCGCTGACCGGCTCTGAACGGCCTCAGAGGGGCGATCCATGCCGGGAACGGCTGCGAGCGAACCATGACCCCGCGACGGCCACGGGCAGGTGCAGGCCGTAACCGAGCACGCTGTACCAACCGGGCAGGGAGCCCCCGTCGGTGAACAGGATCTCGCCGACGAGCAGCGAGACCGTGCCCGCGCCCAAGCCGTGGAACAGTTCCAGGCGCCCGGCCATGCGTGCGGCCCAAAAACCGCCCAGGGCCGTCATGACCAGCCCGATCAACAATGAAAGGGCGAGTGCCGCCGGGTCATTGAGGAACATGTCCATGACCGCGCGACCGTTGTCCGCTTCGAGATCAAGCGGGGTGAGGGCACCCGAGTTCAGTTGGATCTGGACATAGACGATCAACAGGGCGTAGCTGGCCATCAGCGTGCCGCCTACATCGACAACGATGCCGCCAAAGGCGATGGGGGCTGGGCGCATGGCCCGAAGAGTGGACTGCATGGGGGGCGGACTCACGTTTTGAGTTTGTGTGCGCGGAACAATACGTCCACGTTCCGACCCTGTGGAAGTGATCCCTTATGTACCGCAAGAAGCCCAGTGACCAGTTTGATCTGCCCTTGGAGCCGCCGGTGTCCGCGCGGGAACAGGCCGTTGTCATGCAGCAGGTCGGGCTGGCGGGATACCGTCACCATGAGGCCCCCGATCTGGATGGATTCCTGTGCGCGGGTCAGTCCCTGGAGTTGATCGCCGAACCGGACAACCCCCACGACCCGCACGCGGTCATGGTGGCGTGGCGCGGGCGCAAGCTGGGTTACCTGCCGCGCGGGGCGAATCTCTTTCCCTCGGTTATGTTGGGGCGCGGTCGAGCGCTGTTTGCCCGTGTCGTACGGGTACAACCACAGGCTGCCCGCAACGAGCGCGTGTCGGTGGAAGTGGGGATGTGGCGCTGAGCGGCGTTTACGCCGACATTGCGCCGCGAGCCGCATGGGTGAACGCGGGGTGAACGCGGACGGTGTCGCTCAGATCACACGGGAGAAACGGGTCGCCGGTTGCTGGGGGCTGAGGTAGGCGTCGAAGGCCATGCAGATATTGCGGATCAACAGCCGACCCCGCGGTGACACTACGATTCGTGCGTCGTGGAAATCCAACAGGCCATCGTCCGCCATCTGGTTCAGCGCGGGCAGTGCATCCTCGAAGTAATGCCAGAACTCCAGGTCATGACGGCTCTCGATGGCGCGGGTATCCAGGGAGAAGTGGCAGATGAGCTGGGTGATCACATCGCGACGGATCAGATCGTCGTCGGTCAGACGGTAACCACGCTCCACGGGCAGGTGTCCGGCCTGGATACGCGCGTCGTAGGCCTCGAGGGTCTTCACGTTCTGGCTGTAGGTCTCGCATACCATGCCGATGGACGTGATTCCCATGCCCACCAAGTCACACTCCGCATGGGTGGAGTAGCCCTGGAAGTTGCGGTAGAGCGTTCCATCGCGCTGGGCACGGGCGAGTTCGTCACCGGGTTTCGCGAAGTGGTCCATGCCGATGTAGAGGTAGCCCGCTTCGGTAAGCTTGGCGATGGTGTGCCCGAGGATGTCGAGTTTCTCGGCGGGGGAGGGAAGGTCCTCGCCATTGATCCGCCGCTGCGGCTTGAAGCGTTCGGGCAGATGCGCGTAGTTGAACACGCTCAGCCGGTCCGGTGAGGCCTCGATAATCTTGTCCAGGGTGCGATCAAAGCCCGCAACGCTCTGGTGGGGAAGTCCGTAGATCAGGTCGACGCTGACCGAGCGGTAACCGTTTTCGCGTGCCGCCTCCAGCACGCCCAGGGTCTGCTCCTCGGGCTGAATACGGTTGACCGCTTTCTGCACAACCGGGTCGAAGTCCTGAACGCCCAGACTCAGGCGGTTGAACCCAAGCTCGCGCAACAACGCCAAGGTGTCCCCACCGGCTTCGCGCGGGTCGATCTCGATGGAGTACTCGCCTTCATCATCGTCGTGCAGATCGAAGTGCTGGCGGGTCTTCGCCATGAGGGCGCGCATTTCGTCGTGGCTGATGAACGTGGGCGTCCCACCGCCCCAGTGCAGTTGGTCCACCTTGCGGTCGGTATCGAACAGCTTCGCCTGCATCTCGATCTCCCGGTGCAGGTTCGCAAGGTAGGGTGCGGCGCGGTCGCGGTGCTTGGTCACCACCTTGTTGCAGGCACAGTAGTAGCAGACCGTGTCGCAGAAAGGGATGTGAAAGTAGAGTGAAAGCGGACGCGGAATCGGATCCAGGTTGCCGTGGTTGGCCGCACGCCGGTATTCGGCTTCGCCAAAGGTTTCGGTGAACTGAACCGCCGTTGGATACGAGGTGTAGCGGGGGCCCGCGGTGTCGTATCGCTTGATCAGATCGACATCGAAGATGGTGTCCTGGGACATGCCTTGTTCGCGCTGAGTGGGAGAGAGAAGCCCGCCCATCTGTGAGAGTGCTGTTGCCATGCGCGCCACTCTAGGTGTGGGGGGCGGTGCTAGTATTGACGCGCATCAAGCGCCCTGGGGCGCTTGTCTCGGCTATAACCCTAACGATGATACGGACAATAATCTCCCGATGCAGCGCGTGTTGGTCGTAAAGACCTCTTCCCTGGGGGATATCGTTCATACCTTGCCCGCGCTTACGGATGCGGCAGGGGCGCTGGGGCAGGTCCGGTTCGATTGGGTCCTGGAGGAGAATTTTGCCGAGATACCCACATGGCACCCGGCGGTTGAGCGGGTTATCCCTGTGGCACTGCGGCGCTGGCGCAAGGATTGGGGGGCGGCCCGCTCCAGCGGGGAATGGGGGCAATTCAAAGATCGTCTGCGTAGCCGGGCCTATGACCGGGTGATCGATGCCCAAGGGCTGATCAAGAGCGCGTGGTTGACGCGCATGAGCCGGGGTGTGCGTATCGGCTTGTCCTGGACCTCCGCGCGTGAGTCCCTGGCTTCGCTCGCCTATGACCGTCGCGTTCCCGTGCCAAAGGATTTGCATGCGGTGGAACGGGTGCGTCGCCTGTTCGCCGACGCGCTCGACTACCCTCCACCCACGGGGGTTCCTGAGTTCGGGTTGCAGTCCATGCATCTGCCGAGCCCACTGGAAGGCGGCTATGTCGTTTTTCTCCACGGGACGACATGGGCGACCAAGCATTATCCCGAGGGCGATTGGGCCGCCTTGGTGCGGCTGGCCGGGGAAGCGGGGTTCCAAGTGGCCCTGCCCTGGGGAAACGAGAGCGAGCGTCAGCGTGCCGAGCGCCTTGCGTTGGCACACGATGGCGCCGTCGTTTTGCCGCGCATGGATCTGCATACCGTGGCGGGTCTGCTTGCGGGCGCCCGCGGCGTGGTGTCAGTGGATACCGGTTTGTCACACCTGGCCGCGGCCCTGGCGGTTCCCCAGGTCTGCATTTACGGGCCAACGGATCCGGCGCGTACGGGCACGGTGGGACGCGGCCAGTTGCATGCGCGCGTGGATTACCCGTGCGCCCCCTGCTTCAAGCGCGCGTGTCCATACGCTGGAATCGCATCCCAACCTTCACCCTGTTTCGCGACCGTCAGTCCGGAGGCCGTGTGGCGCCAATTGGGGCTGGATTGAAGGGGCGGTGAATCCCGCCGCTGCGCGCCTGTCTGTTATTGCCCCTGGTCGGGCAGGATGTTGGGCGTGATGAACACCAGAAGTTCACTCTTGGTGTCCACGACACCACGGTGCTGGAACAGACGGCCGAGAATCGGAATGTCGCCGAGCAGGGGAACCTTCGTGGTCGTGTTCGTGCTGGTCGATTTCATGACGCCACCCAGTACCACGGTCTCCCCGTCCGCAACGCGCACGTTGGTATCCACGCTTCGGGTAGAGATGGTGCCGCCGGTGGCCGCGGGCTGGTCGTCGGTCACGCTCAGGTCCATGACGATCTGATCGTCGGGTGTGATGGATGGAGTGACTGTGAGGCTCAGGGTGGCTTCCTGGAAGGATGTGGAGGTTGCTCCACTTGATGAGGCCTCCTGGAAGGGAATCAGGAAACCCTGTTGGATATTGGCTTCCTGCTGGTCCGCGGTGACGACCCGTGGGGCCGAGATGGTCTCCGCGCGACCGTCCTGTTCGAGCGCGGACAGCTCCAACTGGATGAGGTCCTTCGCACCGGTGCCGAAGATGGCGAAGATCGAGGCCGGGTTGAACGAGCCCAGAGAGGCCGCGGGCAGACTGGAGACGAGATTATCGGTGCCACCGGAGATGATGTTCCCGGAGGGGTTCGGGGCAGCGATGGAGACCACGCCCGGCGTGTTGCCCTGCAGGCTGAACCGATCTTGTCCGTTGGCCTCGATGTCCCGGTGCGCGAAGCCGAAGCGGGTGCCCAATTCACGGGCGAAGTTGTCGTCGACGTTGATGATGCGCGATTCGATCAGGACCTGGCGCACGGGTACGTCGAGTTTGGCGATGAGGCTGCGGATCTGATCCAGTCGGTCCGCCGAGTCGTACACGATCAGAAGGTTGGTTCGTGCCGCGAAGATCGCGGCTCCGCGGCTCGACAGCAGGGCCGGGCCGCCCTCCGTCTCCTCGGCACCGGTGCCGCTGATGATTCCCGCGATCTCCTCCGCCGAGGAATATTTGATGCGGAAGGTCTCGCTGCGCAGCGGGGCGATTTCGGAGAGTTGTCCCTGGGATTCAAGCTCCAGGCGCTCCTGCTCAGCCATTTCCGCGGTGGTGCCAACCAGTACGACGTTGCCGGTTCGGCGCATGCTCAGACCCTGTGAACGCAGGATGATGTCGAGGGCCTGGTCCCAGGGGACGTTCTTCAGGCGCAGGGTCAGATCACCGCCCACGGCTCCACTGACCACGATGTTGAGGCCGGTGAAGTCCGCGATGATCTGGAGCACCGCTCGGGTGGAAATACTCTGGAAGTTGAGGGACAGGCGTTCGCCACTGAATTCGATGGCTTCCTGTTCATCGGCGTCCGACGCACTCTCCAATTTGGAAAGCTCGATCGTGTAGAGATTGCCCGTCTGGTAGGCGACGTGGGTGTAGGCGTCCGTTGTATCGATGGACAGGCGGACGTTGTCCCCACTCATGAAGGCATCGACGAAGCTCACCACGGTGCCGAAATCGGTCACATCCAGGCGCCGTTGCAGGTCCGTCGGAAGTTCATTGCCGATGAAATCGATCGTCAGCTGGTCGCGCTGTTCCTTGATATCGACTGATGAACTGGGGTCGGCCAGCGAAATCAGGATACGTGCCTCGCCCGCGGTGCCCCGCCGGAACTGGATATCGGTGATCGCGCGTTCCGCGGTGACGGAAGCCGAGTCGGTTCCTCCCTGGGCCTGATCCGTCGATGCCACGCTGGCGGGAGCGTCCGCCGAGGGCGGCGGCGTGGGGTCGTTACTGCCTACCGGGGCGGCGTCCACACGGGTCAGGGTCACGAATAGAAAATCACCGTCCCGGCGGATATCCGGATGCGCGGTTTCATTGAGGTTGATGACGACGCGTGTGCGTGAGCCCGCCGCCACAACGTCCATGGTGCGCACCACGCCGATGTTGATGTTCTGGGTGACCTGTTCCAAGCCGCTACCGGTGTCGGAGAAGTCCAGGATGACGCGGGGCGGTTCGGACACCGAGAATGAGCGTGGTTCGGCGCTCAACCCCTGGACCTGGAAGCCGATCTCCACGCTTTGCTGACCCAGCGGAACCGCGCGCACGGCTTCGATCAGGTTCTTGGCATACACGCTACCCACGGGCAACAGAGCCAGGGCCAGGATTCCGGTCAGCCACAGCATGGCGTGTTTCCAGAGGTACTGAGCGTCCTGGCGCTTGTTCGTGTCGTGCAGATTATTCATGGCATTCGACTCCCGGGCGGTCAGCCTTCGTCGCGCTGCGGCATCCCGAAACGTGTGTCTTGTTTACGCCAACCACCCAATCCGTCGGGGATGATCTCGCTGAGTGTCAGTTCCTGGGCATCGATGTCCACGATCTGCCCGTCGTTCCGGCCAAGATAGTTACCCATGCCCACACGGTGGATCTCGCCACCCGGTGCACGGATGAGCGCCCAAGAGGCGTCGGGCTGCTGGATGATTCCGACCAGGGTCAATTGGTTGAGCGGGAAGTCCTCCAGCGGCTCCTTCCGCCGATCCTGGTCGGGCTTGATGCCGCCGCTGGCCTCAGCGCTTTCCTTCTCCCGTTTCATCGGTTGGAACGGGTTACGCAGTTCCTCGGATGCATAACTGAAACCGGGATAGCTCTTCAGATCCGGAACCGAGGGTATGGGCTGCTTCTTCCGCGCTTTGACCTTGGAGACGAAACGCTCCAGATCGGTCTGGGTCGATGAACAGGCCCCCAGGGCCAGCGCCGATCCAAGGACCACGGCGCGGATGAGCCAATGGCGGGTCCGCATCGGGACTGCGTCAGCCATTACGTCCCCTACCGCTTGTCGTGTACCAGTAGATGCGGGCCTCGGCCTGCATGGACAGCAGCTTGTCACCGGTTTTGGAGGCATTCATGCGGATGTTGTGCAGTGTCACCATGCGCGGCAGCGAGGCGACGCCGTTCACGAAGTGACCGAGCTGATGATAGGAACCGGTGACCTCGATGTTGATGGGTAACTGGGCGTAGAAGGCCCGGCGCTGGGCGCTGCCGGGGATGAACTTGTCGAAGATCAGCTGGTTCGCGAGTCCCGTCTGGGTGATGTCCTCTACCAGGTTTTCTACCTCGGCTTCCGGCGGGAGCTGACGCAACATGGCCCCGAAACTGGTTTCCATGTCCTTCAGGTAATCGCGGAAGGCATCGAGGTCCACCTGTTGGCGTTGAACACGCTCGATCTTCTTCTGCAGTGTGATCTGTTGTCCCTCGGCTTCCTCCAGGGCATCGAGCTGCGGTTGCACCATGAAGATAAAGCCGCCGGCAAGGACGGCAACGAAGACGATGGCAACCGCGACGATGCGGGCCACGAAGGGCCAGCTACCGACGTTCTGTAGGTCGAGTTCGTTGAGGTCGTTGATATCCATGGTGATGCCAGTTGGAACGGGGCAGGCCAAGACCTACCGTAGCGAATTCGTTTACTTCGAGGTGTTGTCCGGTTTCTGGATGACTTGGTTGACGGTAAGGGTGAAGGAGTTCTGTGGAACGCTTCCGCCCTGCTTGCCGGTGATGCTCTCCAGTGTGGGCTTTCCGAAACGGGGTGAGTCGTCCAGGCGGCGCATGAAGTCCGAGACCGATGTCGCCGATGTCGAAATGCCCTCAATCTTGACCGCCGCGGCGGTCTGCGTGACAGAGGTGAGGAAGACATCCTGCGGAACCAGCCGGGCGAGCGAATCGAACAGGTATACCGCCAGCGGTCGACTGAACTGCAGATCCTCGATGACGTTCATCCGATTACGCAGGTTTTTCTCTTCCTCGCGAAGTTTCCTCTTCTCGTTGAGGAGTTTTTCGAGGCCCTTGATCTCGGCTTTGAGGTAGTCGTTCCGCCCGGTCTGGACCTGGATCTGTGCCTCGACGGCGAAATAGCTGACGGCGATCAGGCCGGCGGCGGCCAAAGCGGCGCCGCCCGCCATGAGCTTGAACTGCCGAGCGCGTTCCGTTCGCTGCGCCTCGCGCCAGGGGAGTAGGTTGATCTTTGCCATGCGCGCGCCCCTAGTCGAATGCCCGCAGGGCGAGGCCGCAGGCGATCATCATCGCGGGGGCGTCGGCGGCTAGCTTGGACGCGTTCACACGGGTGTTGTTGATCCCCATGTGCGCGAACGGGTTGGCGACGGAGCAGGAGATCCCGGTCTGTTCCTCGATGAGTTTGTCGATACCGGCGATTGCGGCATTGCCTCCGCACAGCACGATATGGTCTACGACGCTGTAATCGGTGGACGACAGGAAATACTGCAAGGCCCTGTTGACCTGCTGGGTCAAAGCCATCTTGAACGGTTGCAGCACCTCGGGTTGGTAGTTGTCAGGCAGTCCGCCCTGGCGTTTCATGCGCCCGGCCTCTTCGTGGGAGAGCCCGAAGTTGCGCATGATGTCCTCGGTCAACTGTTTACCGCCGAACTGCTGCTCGCGCGTGTAGACGGTTTCGCGGTTGTGAAGGACGTTGAGCAGCGTCATGGTCGCGCCGACGTCAACGACGGCGATGGTCCGGTCCTCGCCGCCATCGGGCAGGTCATCCTCAAGGAGCGTGCAGGCGTGCTCCAGGGCGTAGGACTCCACGTCCACCACCCGGGGTTTGAGCCCGGCCAGTTCCAGTGCCGCCGCACGCATGTCCACGTTCTCGTTACGCGACGCGACGAGCAGGACGTCGACCCGGTCCGGGTCCTTGGGTGAGGGCCCCAGGGTCTTGAAATCGAAGTTGATCTCTTCGATGGGGAAGGGGATCTGCTTGTCCGCTTCCAACTGAATCTGGCTTTCCATCTCATCATCGTTGGGCGCATCGGGTACGGTCAGTACCTTGCTGATGATGGCCGACCCTGCCACGGCGACAGAGGCTTCCTTGGTCTTCGTCTTGGAGCGTTTGACGGCGCGTCGGATGGCGTCACCTACGGCCTCCTCATCGGCAATGCGCCGCTCAACCACCGTGTTCGGCGGTAAAGGCTCCACCGCGTACGACTCGACCCGGTAGCCTGAGCGGGTCTGGCTGAGCTCAATGATCTTTACGGCCATCGAGCTGATGTCGACGCCCAGGAGTGGCTTGGCGCGTGGCTTGAACAGACGCGCGATCCCATCCAGGCCGGAACCCTTTTTCTTGGGTTTTGCTGTCTCCTCGTCTTTGGCTTTTTTGCCGAACATACAGGTGGTTAGGTCATTTTATTGTGTAGGCGCATTAACTTCTGCTTCTAACTATATATCAAGGGTTTCAACAAATTAAATATAATCCCGCAGCCCACCCGAGACGGCTCCGCCATCCTTATGCCCATCATTCGCAAGTTTTTGAAGTTAATAGTAATTCTTGGGTTTCTCGGGGTGTTGACGGGAACCATCGCCCTGGGGGGGGCGTATCTCTACCTCGAGCCGAAACTGCCCTCGGTTGACGTTTTGCGTGATGTGAAGTTGCAGGTTCCGTTGCGTGTTTACACGCGGGACGGGGTGCTGATTGCCGAGTTCGGTGAGCAGCGCCGAAAGCCCCTGAGTTTTGATCAATACCCCGAGAAGCTGCGTCTCGCCTTCGTGTCGGCTGAAGATGAACGGTTCTTCTCGCACCCGGGAGTGGACGTGAAGGGGCTTGCCGCGGCGGCATGGGAGCTGGCTACGACCGGTGAGAAGAAGCGCGGTGGCAGCACCATCACCATGCAGGTGGCGCGCAACTACTTTCTTACACGCGAGAAATCCTACGTCCGCAAACTCAACGAGATATTCCTGGCCCTGAAGATCGAGAAGCAGCTCAGCAAGGCAGAGATCCTGGAGCTGTACATGAACAAGATCTTCCTGGGACACCGAGCCTACGGTGTGGCCGCTGCATCGGAGGTTTACTACGGGGTGCCGGTCGCCGAGCTGTCCCTCGCCCAGATGGCGATGATCGCGGGCCTGCCCAAGGCACCGTCGACCAAGAACCCGGTCACCAACCCGGAGGGTGCCTTGGCGCGCCGTGCTTACGTGCTCGGACAGATGCGCCGCTACGGGCACATCAGCGAGGATGAGTATCGCGTCGCCATGGAAGAGAAAGATCGCGCCAAGGTGCATGCGCCGCCCGTTGACCTGGATGCGCCCTACATTGCCGAGATGGTGCGCGCCCGCATGGTGGAGCGTTATGGCAAAAAGGCCTACACCGATGGTTTCAATGTCTACACGCGTATCGAAAGCAACTTGCAGGAGGCGGCGCAAAAAGCCGTTCAGAAGGGCTTGCTTGAGTACGACCGGCGTCACGGCTATCGCGGGCCCGAGCGCCAGGTGGCCCTGCCCGCGGAACCCACGGCACGTCAGTTGGATGAGTTGATCGAGGATATGCCGGTCCTGGGTGGGTTGCAGCCCGCCTTGGTTCTGGGCGTGGAGGGCCAGAGCGCCGAGGTTCATGTGCGGGGGTTCGGTATGGCCACGCTGGACTGGGAGGCAATGTCCTGGGCGCGGCCGTACATCAATGAATTCCGTCGTGGCCGTGCACCCAAGACGGCCGCGGATATTCTCACGCCCGGTGATGTGATTCGTGTTGAGCGCTTACCCGACAGCACCGCGTCGGACACGAACACGGAGGGAGGGAAGCTCTCCGTCGACGAGCCTGTCCCCGAGCCTCGTTGGCGACTTGCCGAGGTGCCGGCGGTGGAAGGAGCACTGGCCGCGATTGATCCGCGTGATGGTGGAATCGTCGCCCTGGTGGGCGGGTTCGACTTCTACAACAGCAAGTTCAACCGTGCCGTGCAGGCCAAGCGCCAGGCGGGCTCAAGTTTCAAACCGTTCGTTTACACCTCCGCTTTGACCAAGGGGTTCACCCCCGGATCAATTATCAATGACGCCCCGGTGGTCTTTGACGACAAGGCCCTGGAGGGGACCTGGCGACCCGAGAACTACAGCGGCAAGTTCTTCGGTCCCACCCGCCTGCGCGAGGCCTTGGTGAGATCACGCAACCTGGTGTCCATACGCCTGTTGCGCAAGGTGGGTATCGGCTACGCCGTCGACTTCCTCAGCTCCATCGGTTTCCCCCGTGAGGATTTGCCACAGGACCTGTCACTGGCACTCGGTAGTGCGGCCGTGGCCCCCGTTCGCCTCGCCACCTCATTTGCCGTGCTGGCCAATGGCGGGTTCCGGGTCGATAACTGGTTGATCGAGCGGGTGGAGAGTGCGACCGGTGAGGTGTTGCATCAGGCGCGTCCGGCGACGGTGTGCAAACCCTGCGAGGAACAGAGTCAGGCGGAATCCGGTGTTGTCGCCGGAACTGATCAGGCGGGAGATCAGGTTACGGGCGGTGGAGTAGAGGCCAGTGCCCTGGCCGAGCCCATGCAGACCCCCGAAGGCAACCCGGTTGCCCCGCGCGTCATTCCCGCCACGGACGGTTACCTGACCTACACCATGATGCAGGACGTGATTCGCCGCGGTACGGGTCGCAGGGCCCTGGTGCTCAAGCGCAAGGATCTGGCGGGCAAGACCGGGACGACCAACGACCAGCAGGACGCCTGGTTCTCCGGTTTCAACGGCGGGATCGCGGCAACCGCATGGGTCGGGTTTGATCAGATCAAGCCCCTGGGTGCTTCCGAGACCGGCGGGCGGGCGGCTCTTCCCATATGGATCGAGTTTATGAAAACGGCGCTGAAAGATATGCCCGAGATGCCTCTGCCGGAGCCTCCGGGAATTGTGCGCGCGCGTATCAACAAGGAAACCGGAGAGGCCGCGGCACCGTCTGATCCCGATGCCATGTTTGAGTTGTTCCGTGCCGGGACGGCGCCGGTCTTCGATCCGAACGACACCGGGCCGACGGTGGTTCCGGGTGGTCCTACGCCCGCGAACGGTGCGGAGGGCAGTCCGGTGGAGCAGGGCATTTTCTGAGCATATCCATGAAACGA
Organism: Gammaproteobacteria bacterium; assembly: GCA_049604295.1. Classification (GTDB taxonomy): domain Bacteria; phylum Pseudomonadota; class Gammaproteobacteria; order JACKNK01; family JACKNK01; genus JBMYTL01. The sequence continues at coordinate 29,072 of JBMYTL010000021.1, read as the reverse complement.
ACACGCAACGGTCGGCGCGATGGCGCCGAGCGCGGCCGCCAGGGAGGGGGCAGACATCCCGGCAGGGGCGGGGTCTCCCGTCAGCGTCAGCAGGTCGCGGAATCCGCGGCGCGAATCATGGTTGAGGGCGGTATCAAGGATTTCCAGGTTGCCAAGCAAAAGGCGGCCGAGCGTTTGGGAGTGTGGGAGGACCTGCCGAGAAACGTCGAGATCGAGCAGGCGATGGTCGAGTATCAACGTCTGTTTCGCGGTGACACCCAGGCGGCGCGTTTGCGTGAATTGCGCGAGACGGCCGTGGAGGCCATGGGGTTCTTCGAACGTTTCTCCCCGCGCCTGGTCGGCTCCGTACTTCGCGGAACGGCTACGGAACACTCCGACGTGAACATCCACCTGTTCGCTGATGATCCGGACGCGGTGACCATCTGGCTTATGGACAATGCCATTCCCTTCGAGACGATCAACCACCGGGTGCGTGAGCGCCGTGACAGTCACCGCGATATGCCGGCGCTGCGTTTCGTCGCCGGTGACGTGAGCATGGAGGTGGTGATCTTTCCGTCCGAGGGTATCCGTCGGGCACCGCTCAGTCCGGTGGACGGCAGGCCCATGGAGCGTGCTGATCTGTCACGGGTGAAGGCATTGCTCGATGAAACCGGGGTGGGTTTCGTGGCCTGACTTTGGTGCGGAATCCGCGCGATACGGCCGCGTTGCCGCACGTCCGGCTCAAATGGTGCAGCGCAGGAGGGAGCCCGTCAGTGGCGCAGGGTCGCGAGCAGTTTCGTGGCCGTTTCCGTGCAGGTGTGTTGCGGATCCGGATCGAAGGGCACGACCTCCAGCAAGGGGGCCGGCAAGCGCTCCTCGAGTGTTATGACGTTGGCATCCGCCTCGGGCGTTTGGGCCCCGAGGTGATTGGCGATCCAGCCCGCGAAGGGCAGCCCCGAATCTACGATCGCACGGGCCGTGAGCTGAGCGTGATTCAGGCAACCCAGGCGAATGCCGACCACGAGGATCACCGGTAGCGCCAGGGCAATGGCCAGGTCCTCCAGGGTGTCTTCGTCATCGAGGGGTACGAGCCAGCCGCCGGCGCCTTCCACCACGCACAGATCGGCCTGCTTGCATGCTTCGTTCAGGGCGCCAACGCAGGTCTGGATGTCCATGGGGCGGCGCGCCCGTTCGGCCGCGATGTGTGGCGCGATGGGCGGTTCGTAGGCGAACGGATTCACCGTTTCGTACGGTAATGCGACGTTGGCGGCGGCCATCATCCGGAGGGCGTCGTCGTTGCGCAGACCTTCCGGGGTTTGATCGCAGCCGGCGGAGATCGGTTTCAGAGGTGCGACGTTCAGGCCTTGCTCGACCCATCGCGCAATGAGGGCACGGCTGATCACGGTCTTACCGACATCGGTGTCCGTGCCGGTGATGAAGAATCCGGTTGATGACATGAGTGGACCTGGATGCTTGAACCGTAAAGTTTCAGGGAGGGTGTCTTGGGTGAGGCGTCGGGATGCCCTGGGGCTGTCGCGCCGGTTGGCTGCATCAACCTCCGTTGTCTTGCAGCCACCACTCAAACTGGATGACCCTGAACAGGTCAAAGGCCACGTTGATGTCCCCGGCGCAGTGACGGCGGAAGGTGTTCATCAGGCCCTTGTGGTTGAACAGCCCCCGTTGGCGCAGCGCGGGGGCTTCGAATTCGGCTTTCACCTGTTCATGGAGATCCTCGCGGAACCAGCGGTGGAGTGGCGTGGGAAAGCCCATCTTGTCGACGCGGGTCCGAACGGATTCGGGTATGCGTCCGCGCATGGCACGCCGCTGGATGTCTTTGTTCCAGGGTCCGGACATCTTCTCCTCGGCGTCCAGGCTGAACAACAGGGAGACCAGTCGCCAGTCCAGGAAAGGCAGGCGTACCTCGAGGCTGTGGGCCATGGAGACCCGGTCCTCCACGCGTAGGTAAATGGGCAGGGGACGTACCGTGGTCTCGAAGCGCAATTCCGAATCCAGGCCGATATCCTGGTAGTCGCCGGTCTCGCGCCGCAGGTGAGCGGCAAGGTCGGCGCCCAGCCAGGGTGTGTTGGCCAAGCGCTCCACGCGGCGTCCGGCCGCCAATGCACGGTACGGCGTAAGACGACCCAGTTGCGATTGCAGCCCCCGGCGCAGGACCCCCTTGAAAAGGCTTTTGCGATCGCCGCCATGCTCCACGCAATAACGCCCGATCTCATGCCACAGATGACCGATTCGCCCACGACTGAACAAGGTATGCCAATAGTGGGGGAACAGGGTGGGGTAGCCGGCCGCCGTTTCATCCGCACCCTGGCCGTTGAGTACAACCTTGACGCCATCGGCGGCTGTCATGCGCGACAGTACGTAACTGATTACCGGTGTGAAGGAATGGGTGGGTTCGTCCTGGTTGCGCAACATCGGGCGGATCTCGTCCCAGAGCTGCACCGGGGATTCGGTCAGGGTCTTGAGCGTTGCACCCGTCCACTCCAGGGTGTCCCGCACGTAGCGGCTCTCGTCGAAATCCTCGGGCTGGAAGCTGTAACCGGTGATCGCGCCACCCACTTCCCCTGATTCGGCGCGCTGGCGACCAAGAGCGGAGATAATGGACGAGGAATCCATGCCCCCTGACAGGAAAACGGCGAGGGGGACATCGGCGCGCAGGCGCAGACGCACAGCGTCCTCGAACAGTTCCGCATACTGCTCCCCTGTATCCCGGGTATCGACGTCCCACGTGGGCATCCGCCACCACTGCCATTGCCGGTAGCGGCCCTGTGCGTCGATCTCGAAAGCGTGACCGGCGGGCAGGGATTCGACGCCCTGATAGAAGGTTTCGGCCTGTTCGTCCAAGCGGCCCTCATAGAGATAGCGGGCAGCGACGACCATGTTTGGTTCGAAGCGAAAGTCCGGGTGCGCCTTCAGGGATTTGATCTCCGAACAGAACACCGTGTGCCGAGGCCCCTGCCAGCGGAAGAGGGGTTTGATACCGAAACGGTCACGGGCGCCGAACACGCTGTTGTCGCGGCGGTCGTGGATGAGAATGGCAAACATGCCATTGAACCGTTGCAGGCAGTCGCGCCCCCATTCCTGGTAGGCGTGCAGAATCACCTCGGTGTCGCCACTGGAGGTGAAGCGGTGGCCCTTGGCCTCCAACTCGGCGCGCATTTCCACGAAGTTGTAGACCTCGCCGTTGAAGGCGATGGTCAGTCCGGCCTCGACGAACTCCATGGGCTGATGGCCGCTCGGAGACAGGTCGAGGATGGCCAGACGGCGAAATCCGAAACCGACGTTGCCCGCACAGTAGAAGCCCTCATCATCGGGCCCCCTATGCTGGATACGATCCAGCAGGGGTTTGATGTCCGCTCGAGCGACGGGGCGGTTATTGCGCCCGACGATTCCCACGAAACCGCACATCAGCTGCCCCCTCCGTCCTGGTGGTTCGCGATCGCGCGGTAGGTGGGGGCCAGGGTTTCCGGTTGGCGCGCCTCCAGCATGCGGGCCAATGCCTTTCGCTGTGCCCGGTAGTGCGCCGGGTCGGGATGGCGCAGGCGTTCGCTTATGGTTACCACCATGTGGTTGTCCTGGTCACAGAGGTAGCCGATGTCGCCGTGGCGCTGGAAGAGATTTTCCATGACCGGGTTGCGTAGGGCGATGACGGGACGACCGTAGCGGATGGCATCCAGCAACACCCCGCTGGCGGACCAACGGTAGTGCTGGGCCTGGTACGGCATGATCACGAAATTCATGCCCAGCACGCCCTCGCGGTATTCCTCCGCGCTCAACCATCGGTCCCAGGGCGGGGTGTCCAGGGCCGCCCAGTCCGCTGGCTCCATGTCGGGCGCGCGCGGACCGATGGTGTGGAACTGTATGCCCTCGGGGCAGTGTTGCTTGACCCGTTCGGCGACCTTGAGAAACAGATCGAAGCCCTTGGGGCTGTTGGCCATGCCCAGGAAGCCGACCCGCACGGGAGGTTGGCCTGGTGGTTCGGGGGCATCGGCGCCCGTTGCCCCCGCGTCGGCGATGATCGGGTGCTCAAGCACATGGACGTTTTGAGCGATGTTCGGCATTTCGGCGCGCAGCGCATCGCCGATGGCGTGTTCCAGGACGAGAAATCGGACGCCCTGGATGGCGGTCCGTTCCAGGCCCGAGCGCAGGTCCTTGCGCCGCACCAGGGGATTGCGTGAGCGCCAGCCCGTGATCTCGGAGAGGTTGCCGTGCAGAACGGCCAGTGTTCGGCGCTTGAGTTCACGGTCCCTCAGCGCGCCCAGGGCGGAGAACGTGGTGTCCGCGCTGCCGGAGAACAACCACTGCCGCGCCCCCGCGAACTGGGTTGCCAGTCGCTGGATCAGCGCGCGTTCGCCGCTCCGTCGCTCGTCGTTCCCGGCGCGGCGCGGGGGCACCGGCGCGCTGTGCAGGCCGAACCCCGAATGGAGGGACTCCGGCAGTTGCTGTCGGACCTCCGCCAGGTGCGATGGCTCGGCGGCGAAATGGATTTCCTCGTCGGGGTAGGCGTGGCGCACCGTCGCGAGCAGCGCGGCGTTGAAGGGTGCGTGTTCGGCACCGTGACAGATGGGTTCGCTGACCAGGATCACGGGCGCATTATTCCAGGCTGGGGTCCGACCGTCGCCGCGTGCGTGCCGTCAGCCCTGCTCCCGGGCCACGGCCCGGTAGCCGATGTCCCGGCGTACATAGGCACCGTCCCAGTGGATCCGGTCCACACCGGCGTAGGCCTTGCGCTGGGCTTCACTGACACTTTCGCCCTCGGCAACCACGCACAGCACGCGCCCGCCAGAGGTGACCACCGCTCCGTCACGTTCCGTGGTCCCGGCATGGAAGACCTTACAGCCCGCCTGCTCGGCGGCCTCGAGCCCGCTGATGACATCCCCTTTGCCGTAGCTGCCCGGGTAGCCGCCCGCCGCCATCACCACACCCAGGGTCGGGTTTGGAGTCCAGTCCGTCTCAATGCTGTCCAGGCGCCCTTCCAATGCGGCCTCCAGCAGGTCGACCAGGTCAGACTTCATGCGCATCATGATCGGCTGGGTCTCGGGGTCGCCGAAACGCACGTTGTATTCCAGGACCTTGGGGGTGCCGTCACTGTCGATCATGAGACCGGCATACAGGAAACCGGTGAAATCATTACCCTCCGAGGCCATGCCACGCACCGTCGGTTCGATCACCTCACGCATGGCCCGTTCGTGAATTTCGGCCGTCATCACCGGGGCGGGCGAATAGGCTCCCATGCCGCCGGTGTTCGGGCCGGTGTCCCCCTCGCCGGCGGCCTTGTGATCCTGGGAGCTGGCCATGGGCAGCGCGGTCTTGCCGTCCACGACGCAGATGAAACTGGCCTCCTCACCGGTCAGGAATTCCTCCACCACGACCCGGTGACCTGCCTCGCCGAAGGCGTTGCCCGCCAGCATGTCGTCGACAGCGGCCTCAGCCTCTTCGATGGTTTGGGCAAGGATCACGCCCTTGCCCGCGGCAAGCCCATCGGCCTTGACCACGATGGGGGCGCCCATCTGGCGGATGAAGGCCTTGGCCTCGTCGATGTCGGTGAAATTGCCGTAGGCGGCAGTGGGAATGTCGTGGCGGGCCAGGAAGTCCTTGGTGAACGCCTTGGAGCCTTCGAGTTGGGCGGCGCCCGCGCTCGGACCGAAGCAGCGCAGGCCCGCCTCTTTGAAGCGGTCCACGACGCCGGCAACCAGGGGGGCTTCGGGGCCGACCAGGGTCAGGTCGATTGCCTTGTCACGGGCGAAGGCCAGCAGGCCGCCCAGGTCCTCGGCATCGATGGCAACGTTCTCAAGCTTGGCCTCCCGGGCCGTGCCCGCATTGCCTGGAGCCACGTACACGGTATCGACGCGGGGCGATTGGGCGGCCTTCCAGGCCAGGGCATGTTCGCGGCCGCCGCCGCCGATGACGAGGATTTTCATGGATGGGAATCGCAGCTTTGGTGAGAGGCGTGGGGGTACGCAGTGACCCCGGAAGCCGGGACAGGGGCCGGATGATAACCGGTGCGGCGGGGCAGTGACTCTGCCTGAACGAAAACGCCCCCGCTGATGCGGGGGCGTCGTGTCCACCTCTCCTGAATCAGGATGGGGTCGTCAATGGAAGCTGGTGTTCTGCTCTTCCTGTTTCTGCTTTGCCATGGCCCGAGCCTGGGCCACCTTCTCGCGATGCTCATCGATCATGGCGCGGGCATCGGTGCAGTCCTTTTTGTAGATGACTTTCTCCATCGCGTTGAGCTCGCCCTTGAGCCGACTGTATTCCGCGGCTTCCGGGCCGTCGCCGCCTTCCAGGGCGAACAGGGCGGGCCAGAAGAGGATCATGCCGATGGCGGTCTGCGCCTCGTCGTCCTTGGCCTTCTTCTCGAGCAGGGCGAACAGTTCGTCGGTACGGGTCAGGTTTCCGCGTGCCTCAGAGGAGAGCTCCGCGCAGCTCATGTTCTCGTAGCCGGAGGTGCTGACCTGCGCCGATTGAATCTCGCTGGGTTGGGTGGCGCAGCCCGCCAGGGCAGCAAAGATTCCGACCATCACGGTGTATCCGATGCGGCGGGGGGTGAGGGTGTGCAACTGGTTCATCTGTGAACTCCTTTTGGTTGTTGCAGGGAAAAGCCCCTCCGTCGAAGTGCGGGGGGGCATAGTCTGGTCCATCACGGGCTGATCCAGCCCTGACCTGTGCGTTGAATGCCTCAATGGCGGAAATGCCGCATGCCGGTGAATACCATGGCCATGCCGTGCTCGTTCGCGGCGGCTATGACCTCGTCATCACGCATGGAGCCACCGGGTTCGATCACCGCGGTGATACCGGCCGCGGCGGCGGCGTCGATGCCGTCGCGGAAGGGGAAGAAGGCGTCCGAGGCCATTACCGACCCCTTGACCTCCAGGCCCGCATGCTCGGCCTTGATGCCGGCGATCCGCGCCGAGTTCACGCGGCTCATCTGGCCGGCGCCGACACCGATGGTCATGTCGTTGCCGGCGTAGACGATGGCGTTGGATTTGACGAACTTGGCGACCCGCCAGCCGAACAGCAGGTCTTTCATCTCCTGCTCGCTGGGTTGGCGCTCGGTGACCACTTTGAGCTCGTTGTAGAGGGCGAGGTCCGCGCCCTGGACGAGCATGCCGCCGTTGACGCGTTTGAAATCCAGGCGTTCGGCCGATGTGGACGGCCACAAGCCGCATTCGAGCAGGCGCACATTCTTCTTGGCGGCCACCGCTTCGCGGGCTTCGGCGCTCACTTCAGGGGCGATGATCACCTCGACGAACTGGCGATCCACGATGGCGGCGGCTGTTTCGCCGTCCATGGCCTGATTGAATGCGATGATGCCTCCGAAGGCGGATTCGGGATCGGTCTGGAAAGCCTTGTCGTACGCTTCCAGGAGGCTGCCGCCGATGGCGACGCCGCAGGGATTGGCGTGTTTGACGATGACGCAGGCGGGGCCCTCATCGAACTGTTTTACGCACTCCAGGGCGGCATCGGTATCGCCGATGTTGTTATACGACAGCTCCTTGCCCTGAAGCTGGGTCGCCGTGGCGACACTGGCTTCCGATACGCCCTCCTCGACGAAGAACGCGGCGCTCTGGTGGGGGTTCTCGCCGTAGCGCATGGTCTGCACCTGGCGGTATTGAAGGTTGATGGTCGCCGGGAATTGAGCCCGGTCCTCTTGTGGGGCGTCCCCATCGATGGTGCCCAGGTAATTGGCAATGGCGCCGTCGTACTGGGCGGTATGTTCGAAGGTCTTCACGGCGAGTTTGAAGCGCGTGGCGCCGGACAGTGCCCCATCGTTGTCGCTCATCTCGGCGAGGATGGTCGCGTAGTCGCCGGCGTCGACCACGACGGCCACGCCGACATGATTCTTGGCGGCGGCGCGCAGCATGGTGGGGCCGCCGATGTCGATGTTCTCAATGGCCGTGGCGAGGTCGCAGTCGGGCTTGGCGATGGTTTCCTGGAACGGATAGAGATTCACCACAACCATGTCGATGGGGTCGATGCCATGCTCCGCCATGACGGCGTCGTCCATCCCCCGGCGGCCCAGCAGACCACCGTGGATCTTCGGGTGCAGGGTTTTCACCCGGCCGTCCATCATCTCGGGGAAGCCCGTGTGTTCCGACACTTCCTTGACGGCGACACCGCTGTCGGCGAGCAGGCGGGCCGTCCCACCGGTGGACAGGATCTCAACACCGTGGCGGGCCAGGGTCGCGGCGAATTCGACAATCCCGGTCTTGTCGGACACGGAGATGAGAGCGCGTTGGATCTTTCGCATGGGGGTACCGTCGGGGGCAGAGATGGGGGCGCGCGCCCGTCGCTCCGGGTGGGGCTGGTCAGCGGTAGCGCCTTCGGGGCGCGGATTTTGAACCGGAGAGGCCCGTTCAGTCGAGTCCGTGGGCCTTGAGTTTTTTGCGCAATGTGCCGCGATTGAGCCCGAGGAGCTGGGATGCCCGGGTCTGGTTGCCACCGGTATGTTCCATGACGGCGGCCAGTAGCGGCTGCTCCACCTCGTTAAGCACCATCTGGTAGAGCTGGTCTACGGTGGCGCCATCGAGGTCGGCAAAATAACGTTGCATGGCTACCGCCACACAGGCCCGCAGGGGCTGGTCCCCGTATTCAGGCGGCACGGAAAGCTGCACCGGCATCGATTCGGTATCGTCGCCTTGGCGTCGCATGGTCTGGCCTTTCCTCTGTTGTTGTTTGGCCGGGAGACGCCACCGTCTCCTTTTGACTGGTTCGATCGAGGGTGCTTGGAGCCCTTCCGGGGCGGTGTGTGGAAATGCTTCGCGGGCACGTGGTGGTGCTATGGAGAGCAGGTCCGTCCCTGTTGATATGTGTGGTTCCGCCCTGATGCGGTCCCTGGTGGTTCAGGGGCGACGCGGGCGGCCGATTAGCATACCGCGATGCGAGAGTTGAGTTAACACCTGCTCCGGCGGATGTACCGTGACGCCGGTCACCTTGCGTCAACTTGTCGGGCCGCGGTCCGCGGCGCCGGATGTCAAAGCCCCGGCGGCGTCGCTTCGGGGCGGAGGGGCGGGTTACGAAGGGTGTCGTTGACCGCTGAGCCGCGTCCAACCATCGAGTGATTCCGGCGGGTCCATGATGAACCATTCACTGTAGCGGGCACTCACCTCGTGTGCCTGGTTGTCCAGAAGCCCGGCCAGCACAATGTGCCCACCCGGCCTGCAGTGGCTTGCCAACAGGGGAGCGAGTTCCAGCAGGGGCTTCGCCAGGATATTGGCGAGTACGCGATCGGCCTGTACCCGGGGCGCGGCGTCGGGGAGATAGGTATGGATGCGATCGGCCACCCCGTTGCGCTGGGCGTTTTCCAGGGTTGCCTGGAGGGCCTGGGGATCGATATCGACTGCATCGACCCGTTGGGCGCCCAGCAGGAGGGCCGCGATGCCGAGAATTCCCGAGCCGCAGCCGAAATCAAGCACGTTCTGGCCCGTGCAGTCCTGCCCGTCGAGCCAACTCAGGCACAGGGCCGTGGTGGGATGAGTGCCTGTGCCGAAGGCCAGCCCCGGGTCGAGGCGCAGATTGATGGCATTCGGTTCGGGCGGTTCGCTGTGCCAGGGGACAATCCACAAGCGGTCGCCGAAGGCCATGGGCTTGTAGTCATCCATCCAGGCACGCACCCAGTCCTTGTCTTCCAGAGCCTCCACCCGGTGGGTGGGCAGAGGCCCCTGCAGCAATGCGCCGATCAGCGAGAGGGTTGCCTCGATGTCGGTGTCGGCTTCGAACAGTCCGATGACCCGTGTGTCATCCCAGAGCCGTATTTCGCCCGGTGCGGGTTCCAGAACGGGCTGATCACCGCCATCAATCAAGGTGACCGCGGACGCACCGGCTTCGACAAGGGCGTCGCTGACGGCGTCCGCCCGGTCGGGCTGAATAGCGAATTCGAGCTTGATCCAGGGCACGAGGGAGTTGGAAGTGGGACGATGGAAATTTGGTGTCCGCTGCGCGGACGCTTGCCTGTGCGTCGGTGATCAGATGGACGGTAGCGGGGGCCCGCTTCACACCTCAGGCCGCACGCTTCTAAATTCCCAGCTTCTTCTCCAGGTAGTGGATGTCCGTGCCACCGTTCATGAAGTTGCTGTCAGTGACCAGGTCCATGTGCAGCGGCGTATTGGTCTTGATGCCCTCCACGTGGATCTCGGTTAGGGCTCCGTACATGCGGCGCATGGCGATGTCACGGGTGTCGCCGTGAACGATGAGTTTGCCGATCATGGAGTCATAGAGAGGCGGGACCTTGTATCCCGCATATATGTGGGTGTCCACGCGTACACCCGGCCCACCCGGGGCGTGAAACTCCTTGATCGTGCCCGGTGAGGGCATGAAATTGGCCGGGTCTTCCGCATTCAGACGGCACTCGATGGCGTGTCCCTGGATATTGACCTGGTCCTGGGTGAGGGACAGGCCCTGACCCGAAGCGATGCGCAGTTGTTCCTTCACGATATCGACGCCCGTGATCATCTCGGTCACCGGATGCTCAACCTGCACGCGGGTGTTCATCTCGATGAAGTAGAAGCCGCCGTCCTCGTATAGGAATTCGAAGGTGCCGGCGCCTCGATAGCCGATGCGTCGACAGGCTTCGGCGCAGATCTCGCCCATTTCCGCGCGCTGCTCGGCGGTGATTCCCGGGGCTGGAGCCTCTTCGATCACCTTCTGGTGGCGGCGTTGCATGGAGCAGTCGCGCTCACCCAGATGAATAGCGTTGCCTTCGCCGTCGGCCAGCACCTGGAACTCGATGTGCCGCGGGCGCTCCAGGTACTTCTCCATGTAAACCATGTCATTGCCAAAGGCGCTGCCCGCCTCCTGCTTGGTCAGATGGATGGCGCTGGGCAGGTTCGCCTCGGAGTGGACAACGCGCATACCACGTCCGCCGCCGCCGCCGGCCGCTTTGACGATGACCGGGAAACCGATTTCACGGGCGATGCGGACGTTGCGTTCCATGTCATCGCCCAAGGGACCATCCGAGCCCGGCACGCAGGGCACACCGGCGGCCTTCATGGCCTTGATGGCCTCCACCTTGTCGCCCATGGTGCGGATGGTCTCCGCGCGCGGGCCGATGAAGACGAAACCGCTGTTTTCCACGCGCTCGGCGAAGTCCGGGTTTTCGGATAGAAACCCGTAGCCCGGGTGGATGCCCACGGCATCACTGACCTCGGCCGCCGCGATGATGGCCGGCATGTTCAGGTAACTCTCGGCGGATGGCCCCGGGCCGATGCAGATGGCTTCGTCGGCCAGGCGCACGTGTTTGAGGTCCCGGTCGGCCGAGGAGTAGACGGCCACGGTACGAATGCCCATTTCGCGGCAGGCCCGCAGAATGCGCAGAGCGATTTCGCCACGGTTGGCGATGACAACCTTATCGAGCACGTTGATTCCCCTGGGATCAGTCGATGATGAACAGGGGCTGGTCGTATTCGACGGGGTCGCCGTTATCCACGAGCACCGCCTTGATGGTGCCGGCCTTGTCCGCCTCAATCTGGTTCATCATCTTCATGGCCTCGATGATGCAGAGGGTGTCGCCCACGTTGACCGACTGGCCGACCTCGGCGAAGGCCTTGGCGCCGGGTGATGATGCCCGGTAGAAAGTGCCCACCATGGGCGAGCGCAGGGCATGGCCCTGAATGGTGTCTTCGCCGTCAGCACTGTCGGCGGGGTTGGGCACGGCGGGGGTCGACGCAGGCGCCGCGGCGGCCGCCACGGGCGTCGGGGCCACGATGGTTCCGGCGGCGGCGAGGCGGCTGATGCGCACGGATTCCTCGCCTTCCTTGATCTCGATCTCGGCGACCCCCGTGTCTTCGATGAGTTCAATCAGTTTCTTGATCTTGCGGATGTCCATGGGATTTCAATCCTCGCTTTCGAATGTCCGCATCGCGGCGCGCAGGGCCAGTTCGTAGCCCTGGGCGCCCAGGCCGGCGATGACGCCGTGGGCGATGTCGGAAAAATAGGAGTGGTGTCGGAACGGCTCGCGGGCGTGGACGTTGGACAGATGCACCTCAATGAAGGGCAGCGCCACGGCGAGCAGGGCGTCGCGCAGGGCGACGCTGGTGTGGGTGAAGGCGGCGGGGTTGATGATGACGAAGGCGGTGCCGTCCTCGCGTGCCGCATGAACGCGGCCGATCAGCTCATGTTCCGCGTTGGATTGCAGATGATCGAGCTCGTGGCCCGCAAGTTCGGCCGTCTCACGGAGATCCCCGATGATGTCGTTCAGGCCCATGTTCCCGTAGTGACCGGGCTCGCGAACGCCCAGGAGGTTCAGGTTGGGGCCATTGAGGACCAGGATCTTGGCCATTGCAGCGGTTTCGGGCCTTCGTGAGGTGAATCGACCGGGTGCACTGGCGTACGCCCCGGAATGGGGCGCGATTCTCCCAGATAGCCTGGGGGTTGTCCATGTGGGTGGGGGAAACCGACGGTTTCACCCGGGAGTTCCTGGGGTGTTCGCCGCAGATCGCGACAATATTAGGAGGAACTAAATTTCCCGGGGTGCTCGGGCGTCGCGGCTCGATAAGGTCTTTCGTTATACCTGCCGCAACTGGTTCGCCTGCGCTTGCATGTCTTCAAGCAAGCCCAGGTTCGCGCCGAATGTCTCCACCATCGCGACGATCTCTTCGTCAGGGTCCATGAGCAAGGTTGACAGGGACCACTGCATCTCATCGAAGTCGCGTTGGTTCGTCTTGTCGTCTGGAAACAGCTCCAACAAGCCGACCACGACTTCCAGTCTTTCCCTGAGCCTGTCCAACAACCAAGCGACCTCGATCCGTCGCGAGGGAAGGGCGTGGGGATGTAGGTCGGCCAGTATCGTTCGCGCGACGATGCTGTGGGGGCGATAACGGATGGCGCAGCGCCCCGCGGAGGCCATGTCAGCGTTTTCGATGGCATGGAGAACGGCCTCCCGCACGCCAATCCGGCCCCGAACCAGATTCGGATCCGCATTGATCCGGAACAGCTTGATGCTCTCCGCGACGATGGTCTTAGGTGTCCTCGCCAACGTGTCAATCGGCATGACCGGAATCAGGTGGTCACTCCAATCCACGCGCAGCCAATCGTCCAGGGGATCCAGGGTAGGGTTCCAAAGGGCGCGGGCCTCCCTCGAGAGCCGTGCTCGGGACGGGTAAGTCATGTGCATCGCCCTAGGCCGCAGCGGAAAGCGACTGCGTTTGCGGTATGAGTTGCAGATCCGGCAACTGAGGACGTAATTATTCAATGAGTAAGCCAGCCACCAATAGCCGCCGTGTTCCGGCGCTTCGGTCACTTTAGCCTTGGGGCGGAAGTGCTCCACGTCGCCCCGATCATTGCCCGGCAGTTCACGGCCGCAATAGGCGCAGACGTGGCCTTGACTGGCGTAGAGATGTCCGCGCACATCCGGCTTGTTCCAGTGGTCTGGGAAGCTTCGATTGGCGTCGGAGTTTGAAGCGACGGCTGTTTCGAGACGTGTGGCCTTGCGGCCTCCCGATCCGTTGGGTCCCAGGGTCGGGGGGACGCCATCCAGGCGCTGAATCGGTCTCATGGCTTCTTGAGTCGGGCGATGCGTTCTTTGAGCTCGCCCATGCTGGCGCGGGCCTGCTCCGGGTCGCGCCTCGGGTTCAGGGCCAACAGCTCGGCGGTGCGCTCGCGCTTGCCGGGGGATCTCGATCGGAGGCCGGCTTCCAGCTGCGCTTCCATGGCCTCGCTGGAGGGTGGCGTATCCAGCAGCCATTCGTAGATCTCATCGGCGGAGAATCCGAGCACCTGTCGGTCGCTGCGGCGAACTCCGTCTTCCGCCTCGTTGTCCAGCAGGACCAGTTCGTTGCGGTCGAAGCTGGCCAGGATAAGGGGGGAATGACTAGTAACGATGAACTGGACGCCAGGCAGTGCGGAGCGCAGTCGGGGGATGATGGCCCGCTGCAAGGAGGCGTGTAGATGCAGATCGATCTCGTCGATCAGTACGATGCCCTTGATGTCCTTGGCTTGGGCCGCGGAGGGGTTCAGCGCGGCGTAGCGGCCACACAGGTCGGCCATCCAAGCCAGGGAGGAACGAAAACCATCGGGGAGCTGGTGGGCCCCGATCAACGCGCCCCGTTGCTGAAGTGAAAGCACGGAGCCGTCATGGTCCGCGATGGATAGCCGCTCAGGTTCAAACACCTGGACCAACAGATCATTGAGGAGGTGATACGCCGGGGAGGCGGCTGAGATGCCTTCGATGAGTGTTTCGGCGTCTTGAAGCCGTGCCATGGGGTCGAACAGGCTGATATGGCTTCTTACTTCCGGAGACAGTGACTCATGGTGGTCTGGTTGGTCCGTGAGGTTGCGGCTAGCACCGTAGCCCACCGAAAGTAATCCTTCGATGGATTTCCAGAACGGGTTGTCCGCTGCGCGAGGGCCATCGGCGGTGAGGGTCATCTCCAGCGTCAGCTCATCTCCCAGGTGTATGACTCTGGCTTTGAGGCGACTGTCGTGCGTCGTTTCCTTACCGGTTCGGCGTCGGAATGAGGCAAGCCGTCGCCCGCCCAACTCGCGAGCTTTCCCTGGGCCCATCAGGAGCAGAGAGAGGGCCTGTAGCAAGGAGGACTTGCCGGCGCCATTGATGCCAGCGATACAGGTCCAGTCTCCGGGTAGCGAGGACTTGTCGTCGAGAGTGATGGCGGCATGCTCAATGCCACGGAAGTCGCTGATCTCGAGTTCGAGGACGCGCAGTGGGGCATCGACCAGGCTGGACTGCCGTGGGGCGCGTGACGTCTTACAACGATGTCGTTGATCCGGCTTCTTATCGCGCGACCGTTGACCCAGCGTGTCCCTGATCGCCTTGGCGATGATCTGTGTGTCTTCATCGAACTGGTCCACGCGCAGCTGCGCGGCGAACAGCTCAGTCAATGGTCGCAGCGGTTCGGGGAGGGCCTCCGCTGGCGGCATACGAGCCCCCTCCAGGAGTACGGGTAGCACGGGGCGCCCCGCCTCGAATGAGCGCTCCAGCTCCAAGCGTACCCAGTCCGCCGAGTCGTCGATGCGGCGACGTCCGAAGTCGTCATCGTGCTTCAACCAATCGGGATCAATAAGAACGAGCAACAACTTGGCGCGACTGAGCGCCTCTTGCAGGGCGGTACCCCAAGGGGAGCCGGGTTGCAGGGAAACGGAGTCTTGGAATACCTCGAAATCGGGCAGCTCCCGGCTCAGTTCCCGTACGAGGCGATCAGAGTGCTGTTTTGCACCCCGCCAGCGGTAGCTGATGTAGACCAGCGGTCGAGTTGGTTTGGGCATGTCAGCGGGCGGTCATGCGGTCGGCGGGTGCTTTCAGGCTCAGCGACCGACGGCGGCCGTGATGCGCGTGGCGAAATCTTCCGGCTCGATGGCGCCGACCACGCGGTAGTCCCGGCGCTCCTGGCCGTCCAGGCCGTAGAACAGGATGGCGGGTGGGGCGAAGATGTCCACGTGGTTCATGAGGGCGCGGTCGTCGTCGTCGTTGGCGGTGACGTCGGCCTGGATCAGGTGCACGCCGGTCAGGGCGGCGCGGACCTGAGGGTGGGGGAAGACGTAGTCCTCAAGGGTGATGCAGTAGGTGCACCAGTCGGCATAGAAGTCGAGCATCACGGCCTGCCCACGGGCGTTGGCCGCGGCAATCTCGGACTGCAGGTCCTCCACGGTCTTGATGCGTTTGAAGCTCACGTGGGCACTGGCTTCACCGCCTCCGCCAGCACCCTGGGCGGCCATCAGGCGGTGCAGCGGATTGGTGACATCACGGCCACCGGTGGCCGCGCCTATCAGGGTGATCGCGCCCCAGAAGACCATCACCAGGCCCAGGCCTTTCCAGAGTTTGCGCCAGCCTGAATGGCCCTCGGCGAGGGACTCGAAGGCACCCATGTAGATACCCGAGACGATGAACAGGGTGGCGTAGACCGCCAGGGCGACCGGGCCCGGCAGTACGCGCTCGAGCATGAGTACGGCCACGAACAGCAGCACCACGCCGAACACGGCCTTGACCGTATCCATCCAGGTGCCGGCACGGGGCAGGAACTGGCCACCGAAGGCACCCACCAGCAGCAGGGGCGCTCCTATTCCGTTACCCATGGCGTAGAAGGCCAGACCGCCCAGTACCCAGTCCTGGGATTGGGCGATGAAGGCGGCTGCCCCCACCATGACCGGTCCCGCGCAGGGGCCGACGATGAGTGCGGACAGAACGCCCATGATGAACACGCCCACGAGCTTGCCGCCCTGCTGGTTGTTGCTCATCTCGGTGAGCTTGCCCTGCAAGCCGGAGGGCAGCTGGATGTTGTAGAAGCCGAACATGGACAGTGCCAGGGCGACGAACATGACGGCGAACAGGGTCAGCACGAGGGGGTTCTGGAAGAAGGCCTGCACACCCGCGCCCGCGAAGCCCGATGCGACGCCGATCAGGGCGTAGGTGATGGCCACGCCCTGCACGTAGATGAATGACAGCAGGAAGCCCTTGGCCGGGGTCACATTCTCACCCTCACCCACGATGATGCTGGAGAGGATGGGGATCATGGGGTAGACGCAGGCGGTGAACGCCAGGCCCAGACCGGCCACGAACATGATGCCGATGACCACCCAGACGCTGCTGCCGGACAGCAGGGCCGTGATCCGGTCCTGTTCGGTTCCGGCGACGGGGGCGCTTGCCGCGGTCGCCACCGGCGTGGCGCCGGAGGAAGCGGGTTTGCTTGTGGTCGCCGATTGGGCGCCGCTGTCCTGGGAGACGCCGTCGAAGGCCGGAAGGGTCAGCTTTTCACTGCGTTTTTCGGGCGGGTAACACAGCCCGATGGATGCGCAGCCCTGGTAGCCGTACTCGATCTCCAGGTCCAGGGCATCGCCCGCCGGGCGGTTGACCGGCAGAACGGCATACAGTTCGTTGAAATAGACCGGTGTCTTGCCGAAGGTGGGGTCGTCCTTGATCTTGGCTTTAGGCAGTTCCGCCTCGCCGAAGCTCACGCCCTCGGGGGCGAGCACCTTGAACTTGAGGCGCTCCTGGTACAGGTAGTAGCCCTCGGCGATGAACCAGTCGATACGGATGTGGTTGCCATCGACCACGGATACCGTGGGCTTGAAGGCCTCTTCGGGAGGCAGCGGCTCGTCGTCGTCCGCGCCCAGGCCGGATTCGACCAGATCGGTCAGGCCCTTGAGCGGATTGCTCGCCGGGCTGGCGGGTTTCGCCACTTCGTTGGCCACGGAGGTGGCGGGCAGATCAAGGGTGATCCGCTTGCGATGGGGGGGGTAACACACGCCAACGTCCGCGCAGCCCTGGGAACCGGCCTCGAGTACCAGCTGTCGCGGTTTGGGACCATCCACGTAGATCGGGATGCGCACCTGGACCTGCTTGCGGAATATGGCGACCTTGCCGAACGCGGGGTCGTCCTTGATCTTGCCTTCCGGGATGTCCAGTTCGCCCAGGCTGATTCCGGGAGTCTGGGACAAGGCCAGGAAACGGTCGCGGTACAGGTAATAACCATCGGCGATGGTCCAGTCGGCGACGACCTCGTCACCTTCCACCCGGGCCTGCATGGCGAATGCGACCTCGGGGGCGAGCAATTCGTCCTCGGCGAACTGGGCCCAGGCGGGCACGCTGAAGTTCAGTAGCAGGCTCAGTGCCAGAAGTATTCTGATCATTTTTGTATTCCTGTCTCATCCCCGGTTTCAGCGGCAACCCAGGCCAGATAGTCATCCAGCCCCTGGGTTACCGGGACCGCGATGATCTCCGGGAGTTCGTATGGGTGCAACGTGTGCAGGCGGCGCTCAAGATCGGGGTAACGGTCGGAGCGCGTCTTGACCAGCATCAGAACCTCGTCATCGCGTGCGATCCGGTTCTCCCAGCTGTACACGGATTCGACGCCGGGGAGAATGTTCACACAGGCGGCAAGTCGTTCCTCCACCAGTTGGGCCGCCAGTTCTCGTGCCGTCTCCACGGTCGGGCAGGTGCACAACACGACCAACGTGGTATCGGGCGGGGGGCTGGGGGGATTGTCTGGCACGTGATGTGTTCGCGTGGTTGCGTGGGGCCGGTGGATGACGTTTCGGGGTGTGGCCTCATTCCATCGGTTGTGATCGCTTGCGGATTCAATGCTCAGCGGTCATTTCCCGGAGGGCGTTCTCCAGGTCCGAGATCGACTCGG
Source organism: Gammaproteobacteria bacterium (assembly GCA_049604295.1). Lineage (GTDB taxonomy): Bacteria > Pseudomonadota > Gammaproteobacteria > JACKNK01 > JACKNK01 > JBMYTL01. Next base: position 10,995 of record JBMYTL010000021.1, on the reverse strand, counting down.
CCAGCCGCCGCAGGCCATGGCCCGCATCGGCGGGTGCGGCGCGCAGTGTGTTCTCTGTTTCCATGGCGAGGCGGCAGATCTCGGTGGCCGCCAGGTTGGAACTGATGCCCTTGAGGGCATGTACCGCACGCCGCGCCGGTTCGGGGTCGCCCGAGGCAAGCGATTGCCTTGCCTGCCCGGTCAGTTCCCGGGACTCATGCACCAGATTGCCGAGCAGGGCGATGAGCAGATCGCGGTCATGCCCGGTGCGTTCCAGGGCTTCATCCATGTCTACACCGGGAATGCCCGGGTGCACGGTCGGTGTGCCCGGCAACGCGGGTTCCGGGGCGGCGGTCGTCGCGGTGGCGGCTGGCAACCAGCGTCGCAGCAGGGCGTACAGGGCCTTGGTATCGATGGGTTTGGCGAGGTAGTCGTTCATGCCGGCGGCGATACAGCGCTCACGGTCCTCGGCGTAGGCGTTGGCGGTGACGGCGATGATGGGCAGGTCGGCGAAGCGGGGCTGTTCGCGGATGCGCGCGGTGGCCTGAAGCCCATCCATCACCGGCATCTGGATATCCATGAGCACGGCATCGAAGTGCTCGGGGCGGGCATTGAGTGCCTCCAGCGCCTCCTGTCCGTTCTCTGTGATCAGCGTCTCGATCCCCGCCTTGCTCAGCAGACGCTGCAACAATATCTGGTTGATGTTGTGGTCCTCCGCCACCAGGACGCGCCGACCCGCCAGTGGGTGTTCCGCTGACTCCCTCGCGGTCGCCTGCCGCCCCGATGGTGGGCTCGGATCTGAGAACAGCGTGGTGAGCGCGTCAAACAGCGACGAGGGTGTGACCGGCTTGGTGAGTACGGCATCGATACCTTCGGGGGGCTGTCCGCCAAAGATCTCGCGATGGCCATAGGCGTTCTCCAGGGCGAGGATCCGCGTGCTGGAGCCGCCGGTGTCGCGCATGCCTATGAGTGTCTCGCCCGGCGCGTCGCTGGACCCGCGAGGGTCCACCACGATCAGGTCGAAGGGTGTGCCCCCATCGCGCATCCGCTGGCATCGGCGCAGAGCCTCGTCTGGAGTCGGAGTCGACTCCACCGCACAGCCAAAGCTCGTCAGCGCACGCACGACCGAGGGCTCCTCCGCCGGGTCTGAATCCAGAACCAGAACCCTGAGTCCATTCAATACTTCGCTGTCGAATTCACGGTAGGCGACCGGCTCGCCGCTGCACACCAGGGGCAGCTTTACGGTGAACACGCTGCCCGTGCCGGGGGTGCTGTGCGCATCGACGCCGCCGCCCATGAGCAGGGATAGCTGGTGGACGATGGACAAACCCAGACCGGTTCCTCCGAAGCGGCGCGTGGTGGAGTCCTCCGCCTGTTCGTAGGGCTGAAAGATGGATCGCAGGGCGGTCTCATCCATGCCGATTCCGGTGTCGCTGACGCGGATTATGAGACGTCCGCGGTCGGGTCCCGTGTCCGTGGTGTCGATGTGCAGATCCACCCGGCCCTGACGGGTGAACTTGATGGCGTTGGTCACAAGATTGATCAGAATCTGGCCGAGACGTACCGGGTCGCCGACCAGACTGACGGGGACCTCGGGGGCACGGGTCACCGTGAGGTTGATGTCCTTTTCCCGTGAAAGCACCCCGGCCATGGCGGACACGTTGTCCAGCACCTCGTCGAGGTTGTAGGGAATCGTTTCAATCTGGAGTTTGCCGGCCTCGATTTTCGAGTAGTCGAGGATGTCGTTGATGATGCGCAGCAGGTTGTGCGCCAGGGAGTCGATGCGCCCCAGTTCGGTCTTGAGCTCGTCGGGGTGGTCTTCCTGGATGAGCAGGTAGAGCATGCCGATGATGGCGTTCATGGGTGTGCGGATCTCGTGGCTCATGTTCGCGAGAAAGGCGCTCTTCGCCTCGCTGGCCGCTTCAGCCACCTCGCGGGCCCGTTGGGTCGCACGCTCGGAGTCCTGGGCATCGCGCAAACGGGCCTCGGCTTCCTTGCGTTCGGTGATGTCGCGACAGATCCCCGTGAAGAACATTTCATCCCCGATGGGGGTCTCGGCCACGGCCAGTTCCATGGGGAAGGTGGTCCCGCTGCCGTGCAGTGCGGTCACCTCGCGTTTCCGGCCGATGATTCTGGCTTGGCGGGTAAGGCGGTATGCCGAGAGGTAATCATCGTGGGCGGAGTGATCGGGGTCGGGCATGAGGCCACTCACGTTCGTGCCGATCATCTCCTCGCGTCGCCGTCCCCACATCCGCTCCGCCGCCGGGCTGAATTCCTGAATCCGCCCGTGGGCGTCGATCACGATGATGCCGTCCGCGGCGGTCTCGATGATGCAACTCAGGCGGCGTTCGCGGTTCTGGATGGCATCGGCCATGGCGTTGAAGGCCTCGGCCGCCACGCCGAGTTCATCATTGCGGCGCGCCTCGACCAGGTGGGTGTAGTCGCCACCGGCGAGGGCGTGGGCGCCGCGCTCGATATGCCCCAGGGGTACGATGACCGCCCGTCGGAAATAGAGCAGCGTGACGAGGGCGGAGAGGATGGAGAGCAGACACAACACCGCCATGCCGATGAGCAGGTAGCGCTCAAGTGTCGCGGTGTCGGCCAGTTCCTGGCGGGCGTGATCGTTGAGGCCGGTCAGCAGGTCGGCCACCGGCCCGTTGATGGCGGCCCGGGCCCGTTCGTACGGGGCACCATGAAGGAGCTCGCTGGCCAGTGCCAGGTCGGGCGGGCCGTAGCGGGTATAGCGGCCCTGGGAATCGGCGAACATCCCCTGGCTGGCGTACATCGCCCGCTCCATCTCATTGATGAAAGCATCGCTGTGCACACGGACATCATCGAGAAGTGCCTGCTCATCGGTGGTAAGCGTCGCCATCGAGCGTTTCTCGCCGTCGTCCCTATCGGAGTCAGAGCGCGATCGCACATCCCTGAAGAATTGCGCGTAACTGTCCTCCCCGTTGGCAACGTAGGCCCGGGCATAACGCAACAGGGTGTCGTTGGTTTCGCGCAGCTCCGATACCCGTGCGGTAATGGCCTCGACCCGCATGTCGATCCCTGCCTTGTGGCCACCTGCCTGCCACAGGGCAATGGCCATGGAAGCGATGGCGAGACTCAGGCCGGTAAACCATGTGGCCGCGGCGGTGATGTCCCGGCTGATGGAGCTGCGCTTGCGTGCCCCCCTCCAGACCAGCACGCCGATCATGAGGACGGCCACGAGGGTCAGGAATGCGCTCTCGGCGAACAAGAGGTCGTCGATGCCGCTCATGCGGTCGCCTCGGCATGGGGGGCGGATACGTGACCATACGTGACCGTGGTGGTGCTTGAGGCCTTCGTGAAGGGCGCTGTGCGGTGTGTCATCGCGGCGGTCGGGCTCGGGGGCGGGGGAGCCGAATTCTCCGGAGGAGGCGTGGTTGGGGCGGGGCGCGTTGGCACGGCATCCAGGCGCTGCAAGGGGGAGTCGGCCCGCGTGATCGTGAGGCTGTCGATCTTAACCTGTATACGTGGACACGCTCAGGGCTGGCCAGCTGGACTCCCAGCGGGGTGACTGTGTTCACATCCCGCCGGGTGGTGCCTTGTTAAACACCCGGGACGCCCCCACTGTGTAGGCACGGTCGGGTGATGCTCCGTCCGCCCGCCACCGTTCACTTCCTCCCCCGCGCCGCCTTCCGGTGCCTCGGCTTCCCATGAATATCTTCTCCGTCCTGTTGTTCCTGTTCATCATGATCCCGGTGGTCGAGATCTACCTGTTCATCCAGGTGGGGGGGGTTATTGGTGCGCCAAGCACTATCGCACTGGTGATTGTCACGGCCATCGTCGGCGCGGCCCTGCTGCGTCAACAGGGCTTGAGCACACTGATGCGCGTGCGCACGGAGATGGATCAGGGCCAGATCCCCGCCATGGCGTTGATGGAGGGTGTTGTCCTCCTGATCTGCGGCGCCTTCCTTCTCACCCCCGGGTTCTTCACCGACGCGGTGGGCTTTCTCGGCCTGATCCCGTTTACCCGCAGGGCGCTCCTGGGGTTGCTGATGGCGCGTGGTGTCGTGCGCATGTCAGGCGGGGCGGTCAACCGGGGCGGTTTTCGCGCTGGCAACGCTCCCCACCAGCAGTCCCATGCCGGGGATCCGCCCGCGTCCGGACCGGGCCCCCGCGACCCGCGAGGTCCGGTGCATCGAGGTCGCGGAGCGCGTCAGGGCGGAGTGACCCTTGATGGCGAATATCGGCGCGATGACGAGTGATAAATTTTCGCAATAGGAAACTTCGATTAATCCTTCGCCTTGAAGTTTCCCGGTCGGTCCCTATATTGGCACTCACCCAAGGGGAGTGCTAACAAGCCCCCGCGGTAAAACCCACCTCATTCCCATGAAGTGTCCTTTTGGAGGAACTCAATGAACATCCGTCCCCTGCATGATCGCGTGGTCGTCAAACGCCTGGAAGAGGAGCGCGTCTCCGCCGGCGGCATCGTCATCCCCGACAGCGCCACCGAGAAACCTTCCCAGGGCGAAATCATCGCCTGCGGCAACGGCAAGATCACCGATTCCGGTGATGTGCGTCCCCTGGACGTCAAAGTGGGCGACAAGGTCCTGTTCGGCAAGTACGCCGGCAACGAAGTGAAGCTCGAAGGTGAAGAAGTCCTCGTCATGCGCGAGGAAGACATCATGGCCGTCATCGAAGGCTGATTGATCGTCCCAACCCCCTTCCCGCTTCCATTTACGAATTTCGAGGAGATCCAATATGTCCGGTAAAGAAGTCAGCTTCGGTGATGAAGCCCGTCAGCGCATGGTCCACGGCGTCAATGTCCTGGCCAACGCCGTCAAAGTGACCCTGGGCCCCAAGGGCCGCAACGTGGTCCTGGAAAAGTCCTTCGGTGCCCCCACCGTGACCAAGGACGGCGTGTCCGTCGCCAAAGAGATCGAGCTGGAAGACAAGCTCGAGAACATGGGCGCCCAGATGGTGAAAGAGGTGGCCTCCAAGACCTCCGACAACGCCGGTGACGGCACCACCACCGCCACCGTTCTGGCCCAGGGCATGGTGCGCGAGGGCATGAAAGCCGTTGCCGCCGGTATGAACCCCATGGACCTCAAGCGTGGCATCGACAAGGCCGTGACCGCCGCCGTCGCCGAGCTGCACAACATGTCCAAGCCCTGTGCCGACACCAAGGCCATCGCCCAGGTTGGCACCATCTCCGCCAACTCCGACTCCGACATCGGCGACATCATCGCCAATGCCATGGAAAAGGTCGGTAAAGAAGGCGTGATCACCGTCGAAGAGGGCTCCGGCCTGGAAAACGATCTGGATGTCGTCGAAGGCATGCAGTTCGACCGCGGCTACCTGTCCCCCTACTTCATCAACAACCAGGACGCCCAGATCGCTGACCTGGACGATCCCTTCGTGCTGCTTCACGACAAGAAGATCTCCAACATCCGCGACCTGCTCCCCGTCCTGGAAGGTGTCGCCAAGGCCGGCAAGCCCCTGCTGATCATCGCCGAGGACATCGAAGGCGAGGCGCTGGCCACCCTGGTGGTCAACTCCATCCGCGGCATCGTCAAGGTCTGCGCCGTCAAGGCCCCCGGCTTCGGCGACCGTCGCAAGGCCATGCTGCAGGACATCGCCATCCTCACCGGCGGTACCGTGATCTCCGAAGAAGTCGGCCTGTCCCTGGAGAAGGCCACCCTGGAAGACCTGGGCTCCGCCAAGAAGATCCAGGTTTCCAAGGAGAACACCACCATTGTTGATGGCGCTGGCAACGGCGACGACATCAAGGCCCGCGTCGAGCAGATCCGCACCCAGATCGAAGAAGCCACCTCCGACTACGACAAGGAGAAGCTGCAGGAGCGTGTCGCCAAGCTGGCTGGCGGCGTTGCCGTCATCAAGGTCGGTGCCGCCACCGAAGTCGAGATGAAAGAGAAGAAAGCCCGCGTGGAAGACGCCCTGCACGCCACCCGTGCCGCCGTCGAAGAAGGCGTGGTGCCTGGTGGTGGCGTGGCCCTGCTGCGCGCCAAGGCCGCCATCGGTGAGCTGCGTGGCGACAACCACGACCAGGACATGGGCATCTCCCTGGCCCTGCGCGCCATGGAAGATCCGCTCCGTCAGATCACCACCAACGCCGGTGACGAGGCCTCCGTGGTCGTCAACAAGGTGTCCGAAGGCGAAGGCAACTTCGGCTACAACGCCGGCACCGGTGAGTACGGCGACATGGTCGAGATGGGCGTCCTGGACCCCACCAAGGTCACCCGCACCGCCCTGCAGAACGCCGCCTCCGTGGCCGGTCTGCTGATCACCACCGAGTGCATGGTGGCCGAGCTGCCTCAGGATGATGCCCCGGCCGGTGGCGCCCCCGACATGGGCGGCATGGGCGGAATGGGCGGCATGATGTAAGCGCGTTTCGCGCCCGCATCCAGCGTCCTGGCGCTGTAGGAGACCCCGGCGGGCTTCGGACTGCCGGGGTTTTTTGTGCGTTGGCGCGCGAGTTTCGAATTATGAGTTTTTAATTTTGAGTTCGTGGGGTGTCCGCCGGGCGGACGGTTTGTTGTCTGATCGCGTGAAAGTACGTCGGTAGGGCCGCTCAACGGCCCAGGATGTTGATGAATTCTTCGGCTTGGTGGATATCCAGGGAGAGTAGTCTGTCCTGCAGTGTCACCGCGCGGTTGGTGAAGTTCGCGTCCGGATTTTCCTCGGCTTCTCGAAGGATCCGACCCAAAGTGGTGAACAGCGCTTCCGTGCCCCATAGCTGGTGGCGACCAGGCATACGGTCCAGTGCATCGACAACGGCCTCGGAAACGTCCAGTGCCGCCCGGACGTCGATGATGCTCACTTGTTCGAGCCAATCCAGGACTCCGCGCAGCTCATGGCCTTCTTGGCTGAGTATCGGGTGTCGAAGCAGAGAGAGAGCGAGTTCGACGCTGGCGGAATTCGCGCTGGATTCCGAAAAGGCTTGCTCCACTTCCTGCCAGCATTTGACGGATAGCTGGGGCCGACCCAGAACGACCCGGAGTCCTTCGTCGCAGAAGGATGTGTGTTCAGGCTTTTCTATATTCGCAGCAAGAACTTGGGTAATTCCCCGGGCGACGCCCTCGTTCTTGCTCGTGCTTGCCAGGGTGAGAAGAGCCCTTTGCTCAATATGGCCTGATAGGGTTGCAAGGCATGTCAGTCGCCCTCTCGCGGCATGCACTCTTACATCGTCAACCTCTGACATCATATCCAGGTAGGGGGCCACATTTTCGTAGTGCCTGTGGTATTGGTGATACAGCTGTTCTTCGGCAAAGCTCCACAGCACTGGCGATGCGTCGCGAATACTGTCGTCGAATAAACGCCAACCCAGATTGTGGTTTCTTCTGGTTAAGTAGGGTAGGAGCCTCAGAATCGATACCCGCACGGATGCCACGTCGTCCCGCGCATAGAGGCGGAGAAGCCCGACAAGTAGTTCGGGGGGCCGTAGACCCTCGTTATACAGCTTAAGTGCAAGACGCATGGCCGATTGCGCACCGATCCCGCGCTGCGTATTCATGGCGTCGAAAGCCAGGTCGTCGGGCTCGATCTCTTTCTGACGATGCGCGTTTATCCGTACACGTTCTTCAATGGGGTCGTGCGAACGCCGGAGCTTGAAGAGAAGGAAAACCGCACGCATTGGGTCTTCAGAGTTTGGCGCCCGACTGCAGCAAACTTCCAGCGCGCGAGTCATGCCGTGGTGTTCTTCGCCCCAGCGCCAGAGGCGCTCCAGCAGAGTCAAGATTTGTTTGATCAAGTGATCGATACTCGGAGCATCTTCCGGGAGTTGCCAATCATCTGGCGGGGAGCGGTCGCCAATGCGGTACCGAACGTGGTCCGACAAACCGCTTACAATCGATATCTGATATTCGCGCTTATAGGGTTGCTCCGGGATAGACCAGAAGAATTTCAAAAACCGTGTCGGGTTGTATGCGGCGGCCTCCGTAAATATGGACGCTATGCCATCGAGGTCATCCCTGATTCGCTCCCCAGTTCGAGACCTCCAGATCGATTCGTTCCGATCAGCCTGTTGTAGGTAGCGGAGCAGCGCCGAGTCGCTGAGCGAAAGCATCTCCGCCCGTGTCAGTGGCGGCCTGAATAGGTCAAAACTCTGTCTAACCTCCACTTGAGGGATGGCGGTGCCAAAGCGCCCTGCGTGGAGATCCAGCAATTCCTGGGTGACCGGTGTTCTGAACATCGGCGGAATCCAGCGAAGATATTCATGGATGTTCTCCGTCGCCCAGACTGGTATCCCATTGTCGAAATCTTCACTGTCGTAAAGATTCAGAATCATCTCTTGGTTGCGTTCGGCAATGGTGGGCGGCAAGTCGGGGTAGACAGTGCGCATCAGGTCGCCCAGCTCCCAATCTAGGCTGCTGTAACGGAATAGTTCGACGTCGATCAGCTGTGCTTCGATACCGGCCAAGTTCGCTCGAACGTTCGATTTGTAGGCTTGGATTAACAGATATCGCAGCGAAACGTCCGCAGTGTTCCGGAAATCGGATTCTCGTTGTTGCCACCATGGGGATTCTGATCGGGCATGGTGGATCAGTGCATTCTCCAGGGCATCGAACAACACTCCGAGGGGTTGGCGATCCCTCCAGTGACTGGGCTCATGTCGTTTGCCCCAGGATGTGTGATGCAGCATGCCACTGGCGAGTGACCCGCCAGGGAAATCGCCCAATTCGCTTCGGGTCCACCGATTCAGTTTAGAGAGCGCAAGCTCGAGCAGCGCCGTGGAGTCCTTCATACGATTCCGAAAGAAGGTTTTCTTGTGGAACTCGTGATTGCCGCAGCGCAATTTGTCGTCGAGGTCGAAATCTGAGTGGGACTTATCCTTGAGCCCCAGGGTGACCCATGCCCACAGTAGATCGTCTCCGCGGTCGGTAGCCGAGACATAGAGGCTGATCGCCTTGCCGAAGAACCCGTGCTCGTTGTCCTCGTTGATCAGGATCATTAAGGCGTCCAGGAGTGCACGCACACCTGGCGTTTCCCAATGCCGAAGTTTGCGTAGTTCGTACCCCAGCCAGAGCAGAGAGGCTCTGGTTTCTTCCGTTGCGTGTTTCACCGCGTCGGTCCAGAGAGCAATTACTTCGTCGGGATAATCGTTAATCCAAGCGCTCAATGACGAAATGAATGCACCGTGTTCTTCCGTCGAGGTTGCGGCGATGGGTGGCTTCGTGAACCACTTGGATTTGAGAAGGGGAAACCACTGTTTGGGCTTCGTTAGTCTGAGGAAGTGCAGGAACAGGCCGGGGTTGTCCCGGGAGATGGCGCGAATCAATGTACCGTCGTCATCGACTGGCACCATTTCCGCGTAGGTCTCGATCAACAGCCGCTTGATATGCCGCGCGATCCGAGGCTCCGCCAATGCGCCACGTAGCCCGCGTCCAAAGGCTCTTGACGAATCCAATCGCAGGTGGAGAAGGAAGGTTCGTACCGCTGGCCGAATGAATAGGAACGGCGGTTGGTCGAGGATGAAATCCTTCAGGCTCATACCGGAGGACAAGGCACGGCGGACCACCAGTGCATCGAGCAGGGTCTGGTGAGGGAATTCGAGTGTCCCTGATCGTCCTTCGGTTAAAACGCCCGAGCTAAACAGATCGCGAAGAAGTGCCTCGGGTATTCCAGAACGGGAACGTGCGATTCGCAGTTCCCGATCAGCTAGCAAGCGGGCGGCGAGCTCGTACATCGCGCTCAATGCTGGCTCGCCAAGACGAGGGTTTTTCTCGACGACCTCCCGGAGGTATGCGTCGATTAGTTCGCTTTCTGATGTCAGTGAGTGGTTATCGTGCGTGTCTCCGATATCAGCGAATAGACGTAGATTCTGCGGGACGCAAAGGAGTGTCCGCGTGGTCTCGGAAAGCCCCCTGGGGTCAATGCCCAGCTTCGTGAGCAGGGGCGCGACGACCTCCTGCCATGCGAGGGCGTTGATCTCAATGGTCTGTCCCCATTTCTTCGATTTCAGCTCCGGGTCATAACGGAGATCGAACTCCCGACATGCTGCCACGACAATCACGTTGTCTATGGATTCGAGACGCCGAATCAAACCCAGAAATAGCGCTAGCGCACCCTGGTCCTTATGCAGTGAGAGCACGTCCAGGGAATCTAGGATAACGATGACCTTTCGACTGCGTGCCAGTTGGGCGCAGGCGATGGCGATATCACCCGGAAATCCCATTGAGGCCAAGTCTGTGTTGCTTGATGCGTGCGTAAATTGGTCGCCCTTGATGAATAGCAGGGACCAAGCTTGCCGTTGATCTCGAATCGCCGACTCGATCTCATCCGCTAAGCCGAGCAATACACAGGTCTTGCCAGTGCCCGGCTTTCCCTTGACGAGAATTGACCGCCGATCCGCTTCGATAGCATCAAGAAGTTCGACGGTTTCATCTCGTGGGATCGCGGTCCCTCGCACGGTGCATGGCCACTCGCGGCCTATTGCGGACACGCGTTCGAAGCCCCTCGTGATCTCGGCGACGTTGAGCTGTGGTGCGACGAGCAGTTTTCGTTGCGCGAGCAGTTCGATTAGCTCGTTGCGCTTGATCACGGAGGGGGCACCAATCGCTTTCTCTGCGTGGCGGCGAATGAATGCATCGAGTACATCCATCGCGGTTTCCGCGTCCGTGAACAAGCACTTCAATCGCTGGAGCTGGAGGTGCTTTACTAACTTTCACGAAAGTAGAGTCACATTCGAGTGTACTGTAATTCCGGTTGATCGAATATCGACCGTATGAGGTCGGGCAGCTTTTGCAACCGACGTAAAGCACTCAACGCGTGAGCCTTCATCTCTTCCAACGAATCCACGGTTCTCTTCCCGATCTCCCGCTTCACATGAGCCCACACGCTTTCATCAGGGTTGAGCTGTGGTGAGTACGGCGGCAGAAAAAACAGCTTGAGCATGCCATCAAGCGATTCCACGTACTTTTTCACCAGTTTGGCCTTGTGGCTCGGGTGCCCGTCCACGATGACGAAGATCGGCTTGGTGGCCCCGACCATCAAGCGCTTGAGGAACTCTTTGAAGACTTTGGCGTTGAC
>JBMYTL010000020.1:0-44258 GCA_049604295.1 Gammaproteobacteria bacterium | reverse complement strand
CGGATCTGGCCCTGGATGGTGTCACCGGTCTTGAGGTTGAAGCGCCGGATCTGCGAGGGCGAGACGTAGATGTCGTCGGGTCCAGCGAGGTAGTTCTGATCCGGCGCGCGCAGGAAGCCGAAGCCGTCCTGCAGGATTTCGAGCACGCCGTCGCCGCTGATGTCCTCGCCACTGCGCGCATGGGCCTTGAGGATGGCGAAGATGACATCCTGCTTTCGCGAGCGAGCAACATTCTCGAGGCCCATTTCCTGGGCGATTTCGAGAAGCTCTGATGCAGGTTTTGTTTTGAGTTCTGTGAGATTCATGACTGGGACAACAGCAAACGCCTGGAACCGCGGGGCGCGTGGAGGCAGGACGGGGTGGTGGTCAGTGGCATCCGCTCCGGACGGGCGGTATGCAGAGGGGTGCTTTGGTGGAAAGCGTGCCCGGGACCGTGCGTGCGGCCCCAGGCGGGATCATAAAAGGGTTAAGTTATTGAATCCAGGAACGTGGGCGCCCGGAATCAGATATTGGAATCGAGAAACGCCGTGAGCTGTGACTTGGACATCGCGCCCACCTTGGTGGCCTCAACCTCGCCGCCCTTGTAGAGCATCAGCGTGGGAATACCGCGAATGCCGTACTGGCGCGGAACGCTGGGGTTGTCGTCGATGTTGAGTTTCATGATCTTCACCTTGCCGTCGTAGTCACCGGCGATCTCATCGAGGATGGGCGCGATCATCTTGCAGGGGCCGCACCATTCGGCCCAGAAATCGATCAGCACCGGCAGGTCGGACTCGAGAACGTCGGACTGGAAGGTGGCGTCAGAGGTATGGGAAATCCGCTCACTCACGGTCTTGAAGCCTCCAAAACACTCAGGGGTGGTTTTATGTTGATTTATCGTGACGCGGCCGGAAACCGCGATGGGTGAAACCGTTTGACGCCTGCGATGATCGGCCCCTGTGAAGGCGGATCAGGACGGGAAGGACACGGACTTGCCAAGGCGTGCAGGCATTGGGTGGAATTTGAGCCCAGATAAGCGGGCATTTCAACCCTGAAAACCCCAGTACGCAAGCAACGCGAGCCGTTACCTCCTGTAGGCGGGGCGCACGCACGACCGTACACGCTCAAATCGTCCCGTCGCCGAACCGCCAACCGCGGCCGATTGGCCTTCGCGACGGGGCGCGGCGGGCGATGCGCGCGGGAATGACCGATGACCGGTTCAGTCATGAGCGCGGCGCACGGCCTTCCGGTATCCTTCGCGCCCCATGAACGAACAAGTCCTGTCCGAGGTCGCTTTCGCGGACCTCCCGCTCGATCCTTCGCTGAAAGAATCCCTGGCGGAGATCAACTTCACCCACTGCACGCCGATCCAGGCACTTTCACTACCCCATGCCCTGGCAGGCAAGGACGTGGCGGGCCAGGCTCAGACAGGCACCGGCAAAAGCGCCGCGTTCCTGCTGGCCACCATGCACCGGCTACTGACCAAGCCCGCGCCCGAGGATCGAAGGCAGAACCAGGTCCGCGCCCTCATCCTGGCACCTACCCGCGAACTGGCGATCCAGATCCACAAGGACGCCATGGGCCTGGGCAGCAAGACCGGCCTACGCCTCGGGTTGGCCTACGGTGGTACCGGGTACGAGTCCCAACGCAAGGCCATCGAGGACGGAATCGACATCCTCATCGGCACGCCGGGACGGGTGATCGACTACTTCAAGCAGCGGGTGTTCGACCTCAAACTCTGTGACGTGGTGGTCATGGACGAGGCGGACCGTATGTTCGACCTCGGATTCATAACCGACGTGCGCTACCTGCTGCGCCGCTGCCCGCCGCCCGACCAGCGTCTCGGCCTGCTGTTCTCGGCCACGCTGTCCTGCCGTGTCACCGAGTTGGCCTTCGAGCACATGAACGAGCCGGTGGAGGTGAAGGTCGAGTCGGACAATGTGACCGCCGATCGCGTCCGCCAGGTCATGTACCACACCGCCAACACCGACAAGATTCCCTTGCTCATCAAGCTGCTCAAGGAGATCGAGGCCCACCGAACGCTCATCTTCGTGAACACCAAGCGGGCCGCCGACCGTGTCTGCGGCTACCTGCTGGGCAATGACATCCCATCCTCGGTTCTGTCCGGCGACGTGCCCCAGAACAAGCGTCAACACCTGCTCAAGGACTTCGGCAGCGGCAAGCTCGATGTACTGGTAGCCACCGATGTGGCGGCCCGCGGACTGCACATCCCCGATGTCAGTCACGTGGTCAACTTTGACCTTCCCCAGGACGCCGAGGACTACGTGCACCGCATCGGTCGTACCGCCCGCTTCGACGCGGAAGGCGATGCCATCAGCTTCGCGTGTGAGGACTATGCCTACTCCCTGCCCGATATCGAGGAGTACATCGAGCAGAAGATCCCGCTGGAACACTACGATCCCTTCGATCTGCCCGAGCTGAAAAGGCCCGTGCGCGTGCGCAACCGCCTCGAGGAGAAAGACGGCGGACGCGGACGCGGCGGCGGTCGGGATCGCGATGGACGTGGCCGACGCGATGGCGGCGGCGGGCGCGGCCGTGGTGGTGGCCGTAACGGCGGTCGCGATGGGCGCGGCCGAGGCGGCCAGGGCCACGAAGGACGACATCGCGGCCAAGAGAACCCGCAACAGCCCGGTGACAACGGCGGCGATCAGCCCCGTTCGTCCGGCAATGAAAAGGCGGCCCTGTTCAGCGCCCCCCCGGCGAATGGCGGCACCGACGGCAATTCGGGCCGCTCAGACGAGAGCGCGCGTTCCGACGACAACGGCCCGCGCAAACGTCGCCGCAGGCGGCGTGGCCGGGGGCCGGGGACTGGAAACGGTGACGGTGCCCCGTCCGGTTCGGCGCCCAAAAAGCCCGAAACCAGCGATTCCGGTTCATCGGAGTAAGCAGCACGGGCGCCGAAGCGCCCGAAACCCGGGGTTTTCGCCGATATTCAGCAAGGCTTCATCGGAAACCCGGGGTCAAGGCGCCCCATTACCGCCCATCGGTGCGCCATTCAGACCCGCTCACCGCAACAGCTTCACCAGCAGCGGGCCGTCTGAGCGCTGCAACAGGTGGCCACCACCGGTACGGATGGTGCGTGACAGTCCACGCAGGGTGGTGACGTTATTCATGTCCTGGCTCCATTCAGGGACGATCATGTCACTGGACCCCTGACGCCCCGAGCGCACGATGCTGATATAACGCCCCGCCGGATGGGTTTGGCTATTGAGCCAGTACAGCGCGGTCCCCGGACGGGGGCGGACCAGGTCGGCGTACAGCCCCTGAGAGCGGCTCAGCTTGTTCAGCCCCGGCAGCATGCCCAGCATACCCAGCGGGCTGTTACCGATCATCCGGCCGGTCTCGGCGGCCTCGGTGCCCAGGTGCGGGCTGGCGATGGTGACGAGTCCCGCGAACCCCTCGGGCGTGCGCGTCACCAGGGCCATGCGCGCCACCACCCCTCCGGCGGAATGTGCGACCACGTAAAGATCATCGGCGCGCGCGCCGGTTACACCGGCCAACATGGCGCCCAACCATTGGCCCTGATTGCGTACCGGAGCCTCGGAGGGCAGCGCCACGGTAAGAACCATGTCGCCCCCCGCCGCGGGCCAACGCCCCGACTGCACGTTAGCGGCATTGATATTGCCGCCGTCCCGCCAGCCCGCGCGGGTGAATGCCGCCACGATGCCCGGCTCGCGGAAGCTGTTCCCATCGCCGAGGTAACCGTGGACAAACACCACGGTGGCCGCCGACGCGGCGGGCGTGAACAGGGCCGCGACCAGAAGGACCCATGGAACGAGCACATGATTCGCCTGTTGATGTCTCACTGCGCTTCCCCCTGCACGGTTACGGTGACACGGCGCTGATGCCCCATGGCCCGGTGCTCCCACAGGTAAAGCCCCTGCCAGGTACCGAGCCCGGAGCGGCCGGCGGAAACCGGGATATTGAGGCTGGAATCCGTCAACGTCGTACGCACGTGGGCCGACATGTCGTCGGGCCCTTCCAGGGTGTGACGAAAGAGCCCATCGCCATCGGGGACCAGGCGGCTGATGAAGGCCTCCAGGTCACGGCGCACGTCCGGATCGGCGTTCTCGTTGAGCAGCAGGGAGGCGCTGGTGTGGTGGACGAAGATATTCACCAACCCCGTGGACACGCCGGAAGCACGCACGGCCGCCTCGACCTTGTCGGTTATCTCGTAGGTGCCGCGCCCCCGCGTAGACACCTGGAACTGGGTCTGATGGATCATGGATCTGCCCCTCGCGGCCCCGGATCTGAATTTCAAGAGCTTACGATCAAAACACGCCCATGCGCAGGCCCGGCTTACGGCAGCAGGCCCAGGACACCCGGCGTCGATTAACATCGACTTTTTCCACGCCACACCTCCGAACACCTTGACCGCCGAACGCATCGACCGACTGCGCCGGGTTCTGGACCTGCGCCAACCTGATCTCACCGTCCTCATGGACAATGTGCACAAGCCCCACAACCTGTCCGCGGTGCTGCGCACCTGCGACGCCACGGGGGTGCTTGAGGCCCACGCGGTCTGGCCACGGGAACGTCTGCGCCCCTCCAAGGGCGTTGCGGGGGGCAGCGCCAAATGGGTCCCCGTGCGCACCTTCCCCGATGTGGTTGGTGCCATTGACACCCTGCAGGGTCGCGGCTACCAGGTGCTCGCCGCACACCTGTCGGAGCGCGCCCGGGACTTTCGCGAGGTGGACTTCACCCGTCCCAGTTGCATCCTGCTCGGCTCCGAATTGTTCGGCCCGTCCGAGACTGCACTTGAGAAGGCCGACGAGCACATCATTATTCCCATGCAGGGCATGGTCGAGTCGCTGAACGTATCGGTGGCCGCGGCGACCATCCTGTTCGAGGCCCAGCGTCAGCGTCTGGCCGCCGGCCTGTATGCCACGCCGCGCATAGACCGGGCGACCTACGACAGGCTCCTGTTCGAGTGGGCCCAACCGAGGATCGCCGCCTACTGTAAGGAGCGCGGCATGAACTACCCCGCCCTCGACGACGACGGCGACGTGATCGGCTTCCAGCCCTGAAGCCACCTATCCGATCGGCCGCGCGCCTCAGCAACGACCGGGCGTGACGCGTGCACTGGGTCAATCAGCCTATCTCGCCGCGCCCCCTGCGAGGCGATGATCCAGCTCGGCATAGAGGTCAAGTATGTGACGCGTGTTGGCGCCCAGGTCCCCCTTGCCCACCCGCGAGGCGGAGCGGACATCGACCCTGCTGACTTCACCCTCAGCGACCACACGCACACTGACATCGTCCTTGAAACGCCACAGGCGGGTCGTCACCACCGCCATGACGGCCGTTTCAGAGCCGTCCGAAGGCACCACGGCCCAACCCATCGCGTCCATCGCCGACAGCACGGCGGCACGTACCCGTTCAACATCGGCGACATAGCGCCGCGGCCTCAGCTCGGGATAAGGACTGTCCGAGCGGGTCTCGCGGACATTACTGGTGAGGTACGCGGCGAGACGCGCCCCCGGCCCGGGCGCCTCGCCGAGTGGAACGCGGTTGAGCAGAACGGCCCCGACGGGCAGCCCCACCAGGATCACGACAAGCGCGAGAGCTAACTTCAGGAGCATGGCGTTTCGGTTCCCACCGGCCTCGCGGTCATTCGGTCACGGTCTCTTGGTGGCCTGGATGGCCGCACAGGGCCCGGGTATTGATGATTGGCACGGCCTCATCGATAGTCCCGCGCCGGAACCCGATCTAATCACGACTCGCGGCAACAAAGTCCCCACATGAACCCCTTCGACGACATCGACCTCGTCACCCTGGACCTCGACGGCACGCTCTGGGATGTCTGGCCCACGATCGCGCGCGCGGAGGAACGGCTGCACGCCTGGTTACATGAGCACTTCCCCCGCGTGGCCGAAGACCACACGCGGATCTCATTGCGCCAGGTCAATGCCGACGCGGCACGCTCGGACCCCTCCATCGCCCACGACGTGACCGCATTGCGCCTGGGTGGCCTGCGCCTGGCCGCCCTGCGCGCGGGTTACAGCGATGCCGAGGCGGAGACCGCCGCAGTGGGCGGATTCGAGCAGTTCATCGCGGAGCGCAACCGCGTGGAGCTGTTCCCCGGTGCGGCGGAGTTGTTGGCGGCGTTGAGCGGCCGGTTTCCTCTGGTTGCCCTGAGCAACGGTAATGCTGACGTGGACGAGGTGGGGATCGGGGAGCATTTCGCCTTCGCCATCAATGCGCGCGAAGCGGGAACCCGCAAACCACACCCCGCCATGTTCGAACTGGCCTGCGCCCGAGCCGAGGTTCCGGCAGCACGCACCCTGCATATCGGCGACGAATTCGGCAGTGACATCCTTGGCGCACAGGCGGCGGGAGTCGCCTCTCTTTGGTACAACCCGACGCGCGAATCGCCCCCCCGGCCCGTGGAGGGCATGACGACCGTCAGCGCGCTGAACGAGATTCTGGCGTTTCTGGAGCCGCGCTGACCGCGCGCTCCCCGACCGACGCGTCAAACGGCCACATACCCCGCCAGTTCAGGCCGAGCAGGTCACGTTCCTGAACCTCGACGACCCTGTCCAAGGGCCAACCGGCGGCCTGGGCCCTGGCGGGGAACACGCGCCACACATCCCCTCCCTGCACCCGGAAGAGGAAGGATTGATCGTTGGGCAGGCGCGCGACGACCACTCCCGTGGGCAGGGGCGGCAACAGGGGCTCCACCGCCTCCGCCATGACGTTCCCCAGGGTTGAGTAGCCCTTGATGGAGGGGTGCCCGTTGACGTTACCGGGGTATAGCCGACCACTCCGCGTGGCCTCCGATGCAGCCTGCTGCATGGGGCCGACGACATCGACGTAGCGTACCCCGTGACGTTCCATGGCTTCGGCGAAGGCCCGGATACGCTCGCCCTCGGCATCCACCAGCGCCTGGTACGCCGCAGGGGCGTCGAGTTTCTCGACCGCCACACGCCGGGCGAAGGCGTACTCCTTGGTGGGGATCAGGGTCACCACGAAATCGATACCGACCTTGCGGGTCTGGGTTGCTATCTCCCGCGCCACGCGCTCCATGATGGCGTAACCGGCATCGGCCGCCTCGCCAGGGGCATTCGATACCAGGCGTAGCTGGGGCGAGAACACCGTTTCCAAACCGTTGGCAAAGACCACCGGCCACTGTTCCTCGGGTGGGGCGGGATAGTTCACCTTGGGAAACTCCACCGCGTCATCCGCACCCGGCGGCCGCAACGCCGTCCAACGATCATCGGCGAAGGCCAGACGGGCACTGTCGAGGGGATCGTTGCCCGTGTAAAACGCCATGATCATGACCCGCGGACGGAAAAGACCGGCGTTGAGGGCCATCTGGTAGTACTGCACCGCCCCCCAACCACCGGTGGCCATGGCATAGACGGGGCGCCCCGGTGCCAACCGCCCTGCCATGACGGAGGGCCAGTTCTGCTCCAGGGTCACGTTGTTGCCGTATGTCTGGCTGTCCCCGATAACGACCACATCGGCCACGTTCCCCACCGCGCGATTGCGGAACCCAAGGATGTCATGGGGCCCCATGCCCCCTCTGTCCTGGTCGAGAGGACGCGCACGCATATGCGTCAACGGATCAGGGACCAGGAAAGGGCCGGGCTTGAAATCGTCGACCCGGAAGACATTCGCATAGAACGGGGCCCTCTCCTCGGCCGCCTGGACCAGGGTGAGGTCCGGGCTCAGGCCGATCAGCCCCGGCGCCAAGGCGCGCAGGATCAGCAAGGCCACCACCAGAGTCGCCAGGGTGGCGAATACAGCCAGTGCCCACGGCGTCCAGCGCGCCGGGCGGCTTCGTTGATACATGTTCTCCATGGCACCCTAGATACACGGATTCGAAACGGATTTCCGCCGCTCTTTGCGCGCCGCCCCAACCGTGCCTCGCCACGGCCCTTGGGTTTATCGACCCCTTCTGCCCGTTCCTATAAGCTGCCGCGCCCATGGATGATGCAAACAACCCAGGCCCCATGGCCTCCCGCTTCAGGGGTTTCCTGCCCGTGGTCGTGGACGTGGAGACCGGTGGTTTCAACCACCGGACTGACGCATTGCTGCAAATCGCGGCGGTGATCCTCGGCATGGATCAATCGGGTCGCTTGGAAGCGGTGGAGACGGCCAGCTATCACGTCAAACCCTTCCACGGCGCCAACATCGACCCCAAGTCCCTGGCGATCACGGGAATCGACCCCCACCATCCCCTGCGCCCGGCCCTCGCCGAAAGCGAAGCGTTGAAGCGGCTGTTCGTCCCCATCCGCAACGCGGTCAAGGCCAACGGCTGTAATCGCGCCATCCTGGTGGGACACAACGCGGCATTCGATTTGAACTTCCTCAACGCCGCCGTTGAGCGCACGGGGAACAAGCGCAACCCCTTCCACCCTTTCAGTACCTTCGACACGGTGTCCCTGGCCGGTCTCGCCTACGGTCAGACTGTCCTCGCCCGGGCCTGTGAGATGGCCGGCATCGACTTCGACAATGCCTCCGCGCACTCCGCCACCTATGACGCCGAGCGCACCGCCGACCTGTTTTGCGCCGTGGTCAACGGCTGGCGTGACATGGGTGGATGGGTGGATTGAAGTTCGCAACGTGGAGTTTGAACGTAGCCGGTGAGTGGTGTCCGTTTCACGGAACGTGTCCCGATGGAGCGATAGCGTCGCCCCGCTCACGAATCAACGGTAGCAGGTAGGTTCAAGAGGGTTTCGCGGGGGAGGCTGCCCCTGCCGTAGCCGCGGCGCGCGCGTCGGGCCCCGCGCCCACTGCCATTGCCCGTCTTCGTGTTCTCAGCGGGGCGAACCAAGCGCCTGTGTCCTACTTCAAAACGCCCGCCTTTCTGAGCAGCTTCACCGCATGGCGAATGGGTATGGCGTAGGTGATACCACTGGGCTTCTGGATCACCGTTTCCTTGGTCTCCTTGACGAACACACTGTTGACCACACCGATAACCTTGCCATCAGACTGGCGATACACCGGACTGCCTGAGTTACCGGGGTAGGCCGTGGCATCGAGTTGAAACACCTTGAAGGGATCACGCATGCGCGAAAGCATGCGCTGGGTGAGTTGGGCGGAGTTGTGCGCCGGGTCCACCACCGGCGTGATTGCCGACACGATGCCCCGGTGGGTCACCGGATGCAGGCCCAGAACCATGCCGATGGGGAAGCCGGTGAAGGCGATCTCCTCACCCGGGCGCACGCTCCTGTCGTCGCCGATAGGGTAGATGGGCAACGGGGTCCCCTCGATCTGGAGCAGGGCGACGTCGTGCACCGGGTCGCGGACCAAGGTGCGTGCCTTGCGCATCTCGGGGTTACGCCCCTCACCCGCGAATACCGCCAGAATCTCCCTGTTCTGGTGGTCGATCTTGTCCGGCAGCACGTGGTCGTTGGTGATGACGTGCAGGCCATCCACAACCGCGAAGCCGGTACCCCGGAACACCACCGGCGGGCTGCGGGTCGCCTGGTAGGTTCCGACCGAAACCGAAGCCTCCGACACCCGGGCGACGATATCCGCCAGGGGGGACGCGTGAACCGCGGCGGGGATGCAGGCCCAGGCGCCGATCACCAGGGCAATGAGCGCACGAGGCAGCATGTTCACCCGCTCAGAACAGGGTGTAGATGAAGGGCGCGACGGCGGAACCCTGGGTCAGGACGATGAGCCCGCCAAGCAGCAGCAGGATGATGATGATGGGGGCCAGCCAGAACTTCTTGCGGACCTTCATGAAATCCCAGAGGTCCTTGATCAATTCAACCATCAGAAGGGTTTCTCCAGATGCTCGCGCGGTGCCTTGCGGCTCTCCACGCGGTAAGACTGAGTGGCGGATTCGAGGCGGCGCGCCATGGGGTCCTTACCGAGGATCTTGAGAATAAGACCAACGGGCAGAAAGACCAGAAAGAAGGCGATACCGAGGATGATGCGGGTGTTGATGAACCCGAGCACGGCGCCCAGGGCCATCCAGAATTTGTACAGCGGCTTGAGCACCACCGGGGCCGCCAATGCCAGCACGGTGAATACGGCGGCGGCGATGAAGGGCCAGCGCGGCCAGTGCGCGAAACCCCAGATCCAGGGGATCAGCAGGCCGAAGAACAGTACCAGGCCCCCGGCCAGGATCAGGCCGAACTCGCGCAGTTGCTTGGGGCCCGCCTCGGGCATGTCATGCAGGTTCATGTCGGGCCCTCAATCCAGCTCGAACTCGTCTTTCCAGCTCTCGTCCTTTTCCCATTCCGGTTGGTCCGTCTTGGCGAGCAGGAAGTTCTCGATCACCAGGTAGTCCATCTCCGTGCGCATGAAACAGCGGAAGGCATCCTCGGGCGAACCCACAATGGGCTCGCCGCGCACATTGAATGAGGTATTGACGATCACCGGGCAACCGGTCAGCGCCTTGAAGGCGCTGATCAGGGCGTGGTACCGCGGATTGGTGTGCTCGTGCACGGTCTGGATGCGTGCCGAGTAGTCCACGTGGGTGATGGCGGGCAGTGAGGAGCGCTTGATCTTCAGCTTATCGATACCGAACAGGCCCTGGGCCGAATCGTCCATGGGAATCTGGATGGACTTGCTCACCGGGGCGACCATGAGCATGTACGGGCTGTCGGTATCGTGTTCGAACCACTCGCCCACGTCCTCGCGCAGCACCGAGGGCGCGAACGGACGAAAGGATTCACGGTACTTGATCTTCAGGTTCATGACCGTCTGCATCTTCTCGCTGCGCGGGTCTCCGATTATGGAGCGCCCCCCGAGCGCGCGGGGCCCGAACTCCATGCGCCCCTGGAACCAGCCCACCACGTTTTCATCGGCCATGATGCGCGCCAACTCGGGCATGAGCTCGGCATCATCCAGGCGGCGGTAGACCGCACCCACCGAATCGAGATGCGCCTGGATATCGGCATCGGAGAACTTCGGCCCCAGGTAGGCACCGGCCATGGAATCGAGGGGGTTCGCCGTTCGCGGCTTTTCGTCGTACAGGTGCCAGGCCACCTGCGCCGCACCCAACGCCCCACCCGCATCGCCCGCCGCGGGCTGTACCCAGATGTTCTTGAACGGGCCCTTGCGCAGCAACTCGCCGTTGGACACACAGTTCAGGGCCACGCCCCCGGCGAGGCAGAGATTGTCCAGTCCGGTCTCTTTCTGGACGGTGCGCGCCAGACGCATGACCACCTCTTCGGTGACCACCTGAATGGACGCCGCGATATCCATCTCCCGCTGGCTGATGGGCGTCTCGGGTGTGCGCGCCGCCCCCCCGAACAGCTTCGCGAATCGGTCGTTGGTCATGGTCAGCCCGGTGGCGTAGTTGAAGTAACGCATGTCCAGGCGAAAGGTGCCGTCTTCCTTCAGATCGAGCAGATGCTCCAGGATCAGATCGACGAACCTGGGCTCCCCGTAGGGGGCCAACCCCATGAGCTTGTACTCACCCGAGTTGACCTTGAAGCCCGTGTAATAGGTGAAGGCCGAGTACAGCAGGCCCAGGGAATGGGGGAAGTCGATCTCCCAAATCGGCTCGAGGGTACTGCCCTTGCCGTGCCAGACCGAGGTCGTGGCCCACTCGCCCACGCCATCGAGGCACAACACCGCCGCTTCCTCGAACGGACTGGGGAAGAAGGCCGATGCCGCATGGGACTGGTGGTGCTCGGCAAACAGCAGCTGGGGCAGTTCGGCCTGCTTCATGTCGCCCATGCGTGCCAGTTCGCGGCGCAGGGTGGTCTTGAGGTAGAGCTTTTCCTTCAG
This sequence comes from Gammaproteobacteria bacterium, assembly GCA_049604295.1. Lineage (GTDB taxonomy): Bacteria > Pseudomonadota > Gammaproteobacteria > JACKNK01 > JACKNK01 > JBMYTL01. The sequence continues at coordinate 32,567 of JBMYTL010000020.1, read as the reverse complement.
CCACACGGGCATGGCGGCGACGAAGGAACGGAACCCCTTGGGGGCATACGCCAGGTAGGTCTCCAACAGGCGTTCGAACTTGACCAGGGGTTTGTCGTAGAACACCACGCGCCCCACCTGTGACAGCGTGATCCCCGCCTCATCGAGGCAGTATTTGATAGCGTGCTCCGGAAAACGCGCATCATGCTTCTTGCGTGAAAAGCGTTCTTCCTGGGCCGCGGCGAGGATCTCGCCATCACGCAGCAGGGCGGCGGCACTGTCGTGGTAATAGGCTGACAGGCCCAGAATGTAAGAGGGCGTGGTCACTGGGATTCCAAGGGGGAGCGCAGGGATGTGCGAGGGCGTCGCAATTTGAAGTGCTGGCAGGGGAGTTTGCAACCCCGAACGCCGTATCCAACCCCTTTCGCGCTCCGGTCGGCCCGGCGTGGCCGGGATTGAAACTCGGGCTGGCGATCCGGTTACCGAATGGCCGATGATTCATTCCACGCCCGCTGCCCTGTTTTTCCCCATGCCCCCCACCTGTATCGCGGACCTCGTCGCCCTCCAAGCCCGGGACAATCCCGGCGCCACGGCGCTCGGCTTCAAGACGGCATCGATGGACTACGCCGACCTGGACCAATGGCTCAATCGCGTCGCCAACGGCCTGCGAACACTGGGCATGGCCCGCGGGGCGCGCGTCCTCGTCTACCTGCCGAAAAGCTTCGAGACAGTGACGGCCCTTTTCGGCACCGCGCGCGCCGGAGGCGTATTCATCCCGGTCAATCCGGTGCTCAAACCCCAGCAGGTCGGCCACATACTGCGTGACTCCGGTGGCACGGTACTGGTGACATCGCGCCAACGCGCACTGACCCTGCTGGACGAGCTGCGTGCCAGCCCCGACTTTCACACCCTGATCCTCAGCGACCAGCCCGAAGACGGCGACCTTGAAGGCGTCCCGTATCGTGGTTGGAACACCATGGCGGAATCCGATACCCAGGCACCGGCGGTGGATTGGGATCTTCAGGATACCGCCGCCATCCTCTACACCTCGGGCAGTACCGGTCATCCCAAGGGCGTTGAACTGTCCCAGAACAATCTCATCGTCGGCGCGGCCAGCGTGGCGGAGTACCTGGGGAACACCCGCGAGGACCGCTTGCTGGCCGTACTGCCTCTGAGCTTCGACTACGGCCTGTCACAGCTGACCACCGCATTCACGGTCGGAGCCATGGCCCAGCTCATGGACTACCTGCTGCCCCGCGACGTGATCCGTGCCGTGGACCGCTTCGCCATCACCGGACTTGCCGGCGTGCCTCCACTTTGGGTGCAACTGGCCCGCCTGCCCTGGCCCGAGGGTGCCGTGCGCACCTTGCGTTACATGACCAACTCCGGTGGAGCCATGCCGGTGCCCGTGATCACCGCACTGCGTGAGGCATTGCCGAACTCGGACTTCTACCTCATGTATGGCCTCACCGAGGCCTTTCGTTCCAGTTACCTGCCCCCGTCGGAGTTGGATAAACGCCCCGAGTCCATGGGCAAGGCCATTCCCAACGTCGAACTGCACGTGGTGCATGAGGATGGCTCGCCCTGCGCGCCAGACGAAGCGGGCGAGCTTGTCCACACCGGTCCGCTCGTCGGCAAGGGTTACTGGCGCAACCCCGGAGCCACCGCTGAGCGCTACAAACCGTTCCCGCCGGGGTCGGACGAGATCGCCGTCTGGTCCGGCGACCTGGTGAAAACGGATGCGGACGGATACCTGTACTTCGTGGGCCGCAAGGACGACATGATCAAATCCTCGGGCTACCGCATCAGTCCGCTCGAAGTGGAGGAGGTCATCTACCGCGGCGGCCTGGCGGCGGAATGCGCGGCATTCGGCGTGCCGCACCCCGAGCTGGGCCAGGCCGTGGTTCTCGCCGTGGTCCCAGCCGATGCGACTGTGTACGACGCCGAGGTGTTGATCAGCCATTGCAAAACGGCCCTACCAGCCTTCATGGTGCCCGCCCACGTGGAGTCACGCGCCAGCCTGCCGCGCAACCCCAACGGCAAGATCGACCGCAAGACCCTGGCCCTGGAATTGAAGGACCTGTTCAGCTCATGAGCGACGCCCCCAAGAAAAAGGCTCACTGCCCACTGCCCTGGTTTCCGGTGGTGAACGACGAACTGCATGCCGGTGGGCGCCCTATCCATGAGTGGGCCCGGGAAATGGGCGGGCGGCCGTTCTACATCTATGACCGGCGCATCGTAGCCGATCGCATCGCCAGCCTGCGCGCCGCGCTGCCCCCGGCCCTGCACCTGCATTACGCCATCAAGTGCAACCCCATGCCGGAACTGGTCAACTTCATCGCGCCCCTGGTGGATGGCCTGGATGTCGCCTCGGCGCGTGAACTGGAGACCGCGCTGGGCTCCGGGACCGCTCCGGACACCATCAGCTTCGCAGGGCCGGGCAAGACCGATTTCGAGCTGGAACGTGCGGTTCGAGCGGGAATCACCCTGAACGTGGAATCACCCAACGAACTGCGCCGCCTTGAAGCCGTCGGGCAACGACTGGGCCAACGGCCGCGCGCGGCGCTGCGCGTCAACCCGGATTTCGAGCTCAAGGCTTCGGGTATGAAGATGGGGGGCGGGCCCAAGCCGTTCGGTATTGATGCCGAACAGGTCCCGGCGGTACTCACCGACATGAAGGCGATGGACCTGGAGTTCGTCGGCTTTCACATCTTCAGCGGTTCGCAGAATCTACGCGCGGACTCCGTCACCGAGACCCAGACCAAGACCTTCGACCTGGCCTACCGCCTGGCCGAGGATGCCCCGTCACCGCTCAAGAGCCTGAATATCGGCGGAGGATTCGGCATACCGTATTTCCCCGGTGACGCCCCGCTCGATCTCGCCGCCGTGGGCGAACACCTCGTGCCACTGGTCGACGAGGCCACACGTCGTCTGCCCGGCGCGGAGCTCATCACCGAACTGGGCCGCTACATAGCCGGGGAGGCCGGGCTGTACGTATGCACCGTGGTGGACCGCAAGGTGTCACGCGGCACCACCTACCTGGTGACCGATGGCGGCCTCCATCATCATCTGGCGCTATCCGGGAACTTTGGCCAGATCCTGCGCAAGAACTACCCTGTGGTGGTCGCCACGCGGGTCAACGGCGGCCCTCGCGAGGTGGTGAACGTGGTGGGCCCGCTATGCACCCCGCTGGATGTCCTCGCCGACCAGATGGAACTGGCCCAGGCTGGCCCGGGTGACCTCATCGCCGTCTTCCAGTCTGGCGCCTACGGCTATACCGCGAGTCCCAGGGATTTTCTCAGTCACCCCGGGCCCGGCGAGATTCTCGTCTAGGTTGCGATCATCAGCACCGCCACATCCTGTTCACCGACGCCGAGCCTGCCCGGTTTGAGTTCCTCCTCCACCCGTCTGCCAGCGGAGCCCGTGCTCGATTGGCGCGCCTTGAAACGTTCGGGCAACGACGACTGGCCTTCGATCTTCGACCTGGAACAAGGCCGCTATCTGGCCTCAGAAGCCGCCGCGCTCAGCGCCGCCCTGGACCTCATCGATGCCGGTCCGGGGACCCCGCTACTCATCCCCAGTATTCCCGGTCCGGGTCTGCTGAACCTGCTGCGCGCGCGGGAGGTGACGGCCCTTTTCTACCGCCTCGGCGGGGACTTCAGCCCCGACCTGGACCATGCTCAGCGACTCATGCGCTTCAAACCCCGAGCGATCCTCGCCGGGCACCCGTTCGGTCTCGCCGTGCCCCTGGCGGCCACCGCCAGCTTTGCGCGGGAGCAGGGCCTGCGCTTCATCGAAGACTGCACCGAGGCGCTCTGGGGCTTCGCCCGGACGATCACGCGAGATGAGGAAGGAGGCCTGACGGACACCCGCCTCGCCATGGGCACCCAGGGCGAGCTCTGTATCGCCGCCCCCGCCCGTCATCTGCCGGGATGGAGCGCGGGCATCCTGGCATCGGCCCACCGGGAACAGGCCCTGCCGGAGCCTCCGGCCACGCCGCTGACATCGGACCTGGGCATGACTGCCGGAGCGCTCAAAGACGTGTTGGGTCGGGTGCTCGACCCCCATCGTCCCGCCCGTGACGCGGAAGCGACCCTGTGTGCCGATATAAAGCCCGCGCCCCGTGGCACGCGTACCTGGTACCAGATGCTGGACCACGTGCACTGCATCGAGCAACGTCGGGCCCACTACCACCGACTGAGCCTTGAAGTCTCGGGAACCGGAGTATTCACACCGATCGTGCCCGATCTTCCCGAAGGCGCTGTCCCCACGCTGTACCCCGTGGACAGCCCGGAACGAGATCGCGTACACGCCATTCTTCAGGACTCGGGCATACCGGCCACGAATCTGCGTGATCGCATTCCCGACGAGCTCCAACACGGTGTGTGCGAACGGGCCGACACGCTGCGCACGCACGGTCTGGGCCTGCCCTGCCATCAATCCCTGCGCCCGGGGCAGATGGACCGCCAGGTAGCCCAGTTGCTGAGGTTCCAGTTGCCATGAGCGAACCCTCCATAAGCTTTCAGTCCAATCGGGAACGCATCGACGCCCACTGGGAACAGTGCCTGACCGATTCGGACATCCACATCAGCCTGCGCCCGTTCTGGACCGAGGCGATCGCCCGCGCGCGTGGTGTGCTCGATGAAGTCCGGGTGCTCGAATCAACCGCGGGCGTGTTGCCCTGGTTTCGGCGCTCCGTGCGCAGCAACGGCATCGCCCTTCGCCGCCTGGAACTGTCCGGCAACCTGCATTGTTACCACCAGGAGATCCCCTGTGTCGGCAACCCTTCGGAGCTCATCCATGGACTGCTGGACCAGGAGCCCTGGGACCTGTTCGTGGCGGAATCGCTCAACAAGGACGGCCCGACGGCCCGAGCCCTGCGGGACTACGCCGCGGAACGTGGCGCGCGCCTCGAAACACTTCCCGGCGAGCAGTCACCGTACCTGCCCATAACGGGCGATTGGGACAGCTACCTTGCCGAACAGAGCCGGAACTTCCGGTACAACCTCGGGCGCCGTCGCCGCAAGCTGGAAAAGATGGGGCTCGAGGAACGCTGGTTCACCGCTGAGGGTGATGTGCCTGATCTGCTCGACCTTATGTGGGCGGTGGAAGAACGCAGCTGGAAGGTCGATGCGGACATGGCCATGCTGGCCGAGTCCCATGAACGGGTGCTCTGGCAGGGCGTGCTCCCGGAGCTGGCCCGGCGCGGTCTACTTCAGGCCAATGCCCTTTACGTGGAAGGACAACCCGCCGCCTACAGCCTCTGCTATCACTGGCGAGGTTCGGTGGGCCAGCTCAAGACCTCCTTCGACAACGGCCTCAAGAAGCTGGGGCCGGGCGGTGTGGTCACCGAGACCTCGATACGCCGTGCCTTCGAGCAGGGGGCGCACGAGTACGACTTCCTCGGCCCCTGGATGCATCACAAGGCCCTATGGACCGACAAGGTCCGCGCCCATGAGCACCTCTACCTGTACGCGCCCACCCTGCGTGGGCGCCTGGTGTGGGTCATCAAGGGCCTGCGCAACCGCTTTGCGGCCCGCTCCGAACCAAGCAAGAATGCGGATTAACTCCGCCGCTCACGGTGCTTTTGGGCATCGCCCCCCTGATCGTCCGGGGCATCGCCCTCACCATTGACCTGCGCTTGATTCAGGGGCTCGCCTTTGTCTTGCGCGGCATTATCCTCGTGATCATGGTGCTGACAGCCGTGGGGATCGGGCACCGGGTCATACCCCCCCGGATAGCCGGGATGGCAGCGACCGATGCGCTTGACCGCCAACCATCCACCGCGCAATGCACCGTGCTTCTCAAGGGCCTCCACCGCGTACTCCGAGCAGGTGGGAATGTAACGGCAGCTGGGCGGCATCACCGGGCTGATGACATAGCGGTAGAACTTGACCAGGCCGATGAACAGGAACTTCATTTTCCGTACAGGGTTTCCGGGTCGATGATGGGCGCGGCCACGACTTCGACACGCTCACCGCGCACGGCGTTATAAAAACAGTCACGCCGCCCCGTGTGGCAGGCCGGCCCGGTCTGATCCACCTTGAGCAGAATCGTGTCGCCATCACAGTCGAACAGCATGTCCTTAAGCATCTGCACCTGCCCGGATGATTCCCCCTTGCGCCAGAATGCCTGCCGCGAACGGCTCCAGTAACAGACCCGGCCGGTCGCCAGGGTCTCCTCGATCGCGGCACGATTCATCCATGCCATCATCAACACCTCGCCCGTGTCGTGCTGCTGGGCAACAGCGGGCACCAGGCCATCGGCGTTGTAGGGCAGGGCATCGAGGGCCTCGGTGAGCGAAATGCTTTCGCCCACCTCCATCTTTTCGGTCTTTTTCAGGCTCATTGCAGGCTCGGGATCCGGTGACGTGGCTCGGGCAGGGATGATAGCGGATCACCCCACCCGCCAGGTCGACATGCCGGGGTGTACGCTCGCCAGGGTCCGTGATTGCACTGATCTTCTGACGGCTTGATGAACAGCTTCTCCAGCGCTCGCACCTCCACCCCAAACCCAAACCCAAACCCAAACCCAATAGATCCATCAGGCAAGCTCCCCCGGATGCGCGACACCCACGACCCCAAACGCCGCCGCCTTCTGGCCGCACTCAGCATGAGCGCCGGAACATTGGGCGGCCTCGCCCTCGCGGAAGGCATCGCCCGCACCCTCACTCCCGGCCGCGTGGATTCGGCCGGGCGGATGGATCCGGGCCTGCTGCGCTATGACCCACGCACGGGTTGGGCCCTGAGCGCGAACTGGAGCGGTCGACACCTGCATCACGACTACGACGTGGGCTACCGAACGAACGCATCGGGCTGGCGCTTCGATCCCGCCCTGGGGACGGGCGGTGCCTGGCGGGAGCGCGTGCTCTGGCTGGGTGACAGCTTCACCTTTGGCCTGGGCGTGGGCGATTCCGAAACCTTCATCAGCCAATTGAATGCCCGCGACGGGAACCGACACCACCTCAACCGTGCGGTTCCCGGATTCAGCACGGACCAGGAGATCCTTCTGCTCGAACACGCCGCCCATCGGGACAACGCCGACAGCGTGGTCCTGGTGATCTACCTGGGCAACGACCCGGTGGACAACCTGCTCACCCACCCCCTGCAGGCCGACAACGCCAAGCCGCGCTTCATCCTGCGAGACGGTGAAGCGCGACCTCCCGATGGCCCCGTCCCCATCTCGCGCAAGGTCACCACGACGGAGAATGCGTCCCTGGCAAGCTGGCTGTTGCGCGACGCCCCCGCGGCGGTGCCGGACAGCCACCGATGGCTGGGGCAGTCCGCGCTGTTGCGGCGGCTGGGCTGGCAGCCCGGTTGGGACGAAAAAGTGGTCAGCTCGGTTCTGGAAAGGCGACGGGACGAGGTGATGCCCCTGCTCGCCGCCCTGATCCGTTATCTCGATCAACTGCGTCGTCAATACAAGCAGACGCTGCGCATTGTGTTGTTACCCGGCCGCAGCCTGCATACCGCACCAGGCGGCCCCGGCGCGCTGAGTGCCCGCTTTCAGCGCGACATCGCGCAGGCCTGCCACCTCGTGGTCGATGCGATGGAGATTCCATTGCTTGACCTCACCGCGGCGGGGGCCCTCGCCCCCGCGGACTACCACCCCAACGACGGCCATCTCACCCCGCGCGGGCACAGGGTCGTGGCCGAACTGCTGCTTCACTGGCTGGGCAGAACCTGAGCCCGGCAGGCCGTCCCCGTCATCCGGACCCGGCATCGCACAAAGAAAAAGGGCGGCCACAAGGGCCGCCCTTTATCGTCGCAACCGCCTGTGCGATCAGGCGCGACGCAGACGCCGGTATCCGGGAATCATACCCAGCATGGCCAGGCCGAACAGCAGGGAGGTCGCGGGCGCGGACACTCCGGTGCTGGTACCCGGGAAGGTGATGGCGGGGTCCAGTTCGATCAGGTCGTTGCCGCACTTCATGGTCCAATGGACGTTGAAGCTTTCGCCGAAATGGCCTGAGAAGTTGGACAGGGCGATAGAACCCTCGATGACGTAATGGGTGCCACCCTTGCCACCCAGACCGGTCACCGCGGTGCTGTTCTCGTACACGATGGACCCGGTATCCATGAGCGTACCGGAACCGATACTCCAGGGGCCGTTGGCCGGGAAATGGGTCGGTGCGTCCCAGGAGGACACATCGTACAAGCCGCCTTTGACGTTGCCCTGGTTGTCCATGACCTCGATGCCGTACTCCCAGGAGCCGTCGTCGCCGAAATCGAAGGCGATGTCACCGGCGGGCAGGGTGCTCTCGGTCTCGGGCAGGCCGGTGACCACGGCGTAGTACAGGTTGGTGTTGTCCCAGGCCAGGTACAGGGCCTCGGCGTCGTAGTACTGCCCCCCGTTGGGCTGCTGGGCGCTGGTCTGATCTTCCTCGGTCCAGACGATATTGGAGATGCTGCCCAGGGGCGTCCAATCGCTGGAGTTGTTGGAGTTACCGCCGAGCCAGTCGCTGAGGTCACCGTCGATGGTGAAGGCAGCCGCCGAACCGCTGAAGGCCAGCGCGGTTACGCACAGGCCGGTGGAGAGGAGTTTGGAAACGGTGTTCATAGCTGATTCCTGAATCGCTTTTAGGTACGAGAGAGCGCGTACCGCGGCGGGTCATGCCCACCGTCTATAGGCCCCGTACCGATGGGGCCTGTTTGTCAGTACCAAAGTTCTAAGCATTTTCCTTGCCACAAAAATATTTCAGTGACTAATCAGCGTGTTACGCACAGTATCGCTCTGCTTCATCCACCGACTTGTAAATTTTTTCGACACCTCTGTTCAAACAGCGCCCAACACCGGATAGACAAAAAAAACGGCAGTCCCGGGGGACTGCCGATGAACACGCAACCCTGAGGGAGAATTCAGGGATCGCTGTGGGGAACTGTTTCCAAGGCCCTTGCGCCACGGCATCAGGCCGCCGAGCGCCGGGCCGTAGTGCCGGATCTCAGGGCTTGATGTAGGTGTAACCCTCGGCTTGGAGCTTGGCCAACTCGGCCACGCCACTGGGAACGATGTCAGCTTCATCGACGTCATGCAGGTCACCCGCCAAGTCCACCTTGCGTCCTTTGACGGTGTTGGCGCACACGTTGAACTTCACGCCCTGGTTCTTGAGGCCGTCGATCTTCGCGGTCATCTGCTCGTTGGCGTTGCCATGCTTGAACTTGGGCAGACGCGGCAGCGCCTCCGGGGTCACCAGCAGGGCCAGACCGTTGCCGTGCAGAACCACCTTGAGATCGAGATTCTCGGCACCCACGGCATTGATGTGGTTCTGGATGTTACGCAGTGCACCGGCCTGCTGCTTCGGGTTGTCGTAGTTGATGTGGTAGACGACCTTCTGCTTGGCGTAGCCCTCGGCGTGGGCGGCGCCCAGCAACCCCAGACTCATGACCATGGCGATCAGGATCGGAAGAATTCTGCTCATGTCTCTCACTCCTCGGATATTTCAGGTTCATCGCCCCGGGTCGTGATACGGACACCGGTTCCGGACGGGGCCTCCGGCTGGTGTCTACCGCTGTGCCGCGGTTTCAAAGGTGTATGTACGCCCACCCCTCGGCCTGGCGGCGGGCCACATGATTGACCCCGGATTCGATGATCTCGACACCGGGCAGGATGCTGGCCGCGAAGCCCTGCTCCCGGTTGACCCGTTCGATCGTGTTGCGACAGGCCACGAAGGTCAGGTTCGGATATTTCCGCGCCATGGACAGGATGCGGTCGGCGTGACGGGACAGCCGGGTGCGGAAATGGCTCAGGCCATCACCGTGGGCCACAACCTCGATGCGCACCTGGCGATGCTCCCTGCTGTACAGATCCAACACGCCCTCGATCTCGTTCAGTACCTCGTCGGCCTTGGCGGTCGTCGGATTGGCCAACTGGAACACGATGCGTGTCTCCTGCCGACTCGGATCAGCCAGCTCCCGGCCCGAGCCGTCGGGATCAAGTACCACCACCCGGTCCTCAGCCGAGGACCGGTTGACGGGGTTCGCATGCCAGCCACGCAGCACGGCGCCGGCGACCACGGTGGCCAGGCCCACGACAACCACGGCGGCCGCGGCCCACCAACGTCGGCGCGTGGCGCGCGGCTTGGCGCGTGGGGGCTCCACCGTCGCGTAGGCCAGGCGCACCAGGTCCTTGGTGTGCGCCAACTCGCAACCACGGGCCGCGAGCTCGGCATCCTCGTGCATGTGGGAGAACACCTCCGCTACGGTGTCGGCGTCGGCCTCACCGTCTATCACTGAGTGGAGATCCAAATCGTCAATCGGGTCGCGCGGTTTCATCGGCGGCTCCTGATGTTCACAACCTTCGGCGAGCTACCGCCTTCCCCGCGGGCCGAGTCTTTGTCAGCCAGCATTTCGCGCAGTCGTCCCCGCGCCCTGTTCAAACGGCTCATCACCGTGCCTGCCGGGATATCCAATGTTTTAGCCACCTCGGCGTAACTCAGTTCCATGAGATCGACCAGGGTGACCACCATGCGCTGGTCGTAGGGCAACTGCGCGATCGCCGCGCGCACCTTGATAACCAGTTGGTGCTCTTCCATATCGCCATCGGGGCTCAGGCCCGGGTCCTGCAGCGCATCAAGCGCCTCTTCTCCGGCCTGTGGCTTACGTGCCCGCAGATGATCCCGGAACAGGTTGGACAGAATGGTGCACATCCATGCCTCCAGACGTTCCTCCTCGCGCAGGCTGCCCAGGCGGGGAATCGCCCGCGCATACGCGGCCTGCGTGAGCTCGTCAGCCAGGTCCGCGTCATGACACCAGGACCAGGCCAAGCGGTACATACGCGGCCGCAGGGCCTCAAGCTGTGAACGTTGTTGGAGTCTCAGGATCATGGGCTGTTGTTGTTTTCGTGTGACGGGTAAGACGCGGCACCCGCGGATCCTATTCCCAGGGAATACCCACCCAGCCCCTGGGGATGCCCTCAGCCATTTCTGCATTCACCGGCATTCGCGCATAAAAAAAGCCCAGGCGTATGCCTGGGCTTTTCATCGCGTTGGTGGCCGGGGACGGAATCGAACCGCCGACACGGGGATTTTCAATCCCCTGCTCTACCGACTGAGCTACCCGGCCGCGAAGGGCGCGTATTAAAGCGGCGCGCCCGTCGAGCGTCAAGCTCCAGAGGGCGGATCAATCTTAACGGTGGCTCCGAAGTCGCCCTCGCCATCCCCGAAAAAGAACTCCTCCATCTCCTTTTCCAGGAACGCGCGGGCCTCCGGCTCCACCACCGTGAGCTTGAATTCGTTGATCAACATGGTCTGACGCTGCAACCACTGACCCCACGCCTCGGCGCTGACGTTGTCCTGAATCCGTTGCCCCAGGTCGCCCGGATATGGCGCCTCGTCGAGGCCTTCGGCTTCGCGCCCCAGTTTCACGCACAAGACCATTCGCGCCATGTCAGTCTCCTAAATCAATCAGGTGGAGGAATCGGGTCAGTCGCCCGCTTGGGAAAGAAACCGGGCAACGGGAGCTGGCAGCCCCCCCGCGAACCCGGTACCCGGGTGATACCACGTCAGATTGTCACCCTCTTCCACACCCCCGCAAGGGCCGGACACGGTGACCTCTACGGTCGTGGCGCGCAGAAGGAAATGGCTGAAGCGGTGTTCGAACCCCGAACCGGTGGTCGGATCGTCTCCGTCGCAACCCAATCGTGACCGGCACCACGTGCGTGCGTGATCGAGATCCTCAACCTCGGGGAGACTCCACAACCCGCCCCAGACCCCGGAGTCCGGCCGACGCTCCAACAGCACGCCACCATCGACCGAGCGCACGCTCAATAACAAACGGTTTCGGACCGGCACCGGTTTGGCGGGGCGCGGCTCGGGCAGCTCATGCTGGCGCCCCTGCGCCCGCGCAAGGCAATCACCCCGGACCGGGCATTGCGGACACCTCGGCTGCCTCCGGGTACACAGTGTGGCCCCCAGGTCCATGATGGCCTGTGTGTAGGCGGCGACCCGGTCGTGCGGGGTATGCAGCTCGGCCAGAGCCCATAAACGCCGACCAACGGCGGAGCGCCCCGGCCAGCCCGACACCGCCGCGTGCCGGGCAAGCACCCGCTTGACGTTGCCATCGAGTATGGCGTGCCGGTCACCGTGAGCCTGGGCGAGGATGGCGGCGGCCGTCGATCGCCCGATTCCGGGCAACGCCTGGAGGCAGTCGATGTCACGGGGCATCACCCCACCATGGTCGGTGCATATCCTGCGCGCGGCGTCGTGGAGGTTTCGTGCCCTGGCGTAGTAACCAAGTCCGGACCACAGAGCCAGCACGTCATCGGCCCTTGCGGAGGCCAACTGGTCCACCGTGGGAAAGCGCGCCATGAATCGCTCGAAGTAAGGAATCACCGTGGTGACCTGGGTCTGCTGCAACATGATCTCGGAGACCCAGATCCGATACGGGTCCGCTCGACGCTGCCAGGGCAGGTCGTGGCGACCGTGCAGGTCGAACCATTTCAGTACACGGGTGGCGAACCCGTCCGATGGGGCCGCCAGCTCCAACTTAGGGATCAACGCCCGAGCAACCCTTTGAGCAACTTGTCGCCCACCTGTTCCTGAAGTTTTTCCTGAACCTTTTCCTGAACCTTGGATTTGACCTTCTCGGTGACCTTCTTGGTTGCCAGGCTCTTCAGAACCCCGGCGAGGTCCGGCTTGATGTCAGGGTCCTCGAACGGACCCTTGATCTTGACCGGAATGGTCACGCCGTTGAGTTCCGCCAGTTCCTTGCCACCCTGGCCTTTGCTGGTCGCGACCACCTTGGCGCCCACCGTGTAATCGGCGGTGTTGTCATTCAGGTTCGCCGTTCCCCTCCCGGTCACACGCAACAGGGGAAGCATGGCGTTGAGATCCTGGTTATCCACCACGCCGTTGACGATACGCGCGGTACCGCTGAGCTTGGTGAAGTCCGTCTCCTTGACCACCTCGCCTTCCGGCAGCTTTTCACCCTTGATAGCCGCCTTGGCCTTGCGGATGGACTGGGCGAGGTTGAATCCCTTGATGGCTCCGTTACGGAACTCGAACCGGGCCGTGCCATTGGAGGCGGCGATCATTGCCTTGTCGGTTTTGCCTTTGGCCGTGACCTTGGCGGCGAAATCGGTCGTTCCACGGATTTGCGACTCGCCCTGGAGATCGGTGAGAAAGGGCTCCACCTGGAAATTCTTCATGGTCGTGTCGGCGGTCACCACCGGGATATCACCCCGCACATCCAGGCGATTGACCAAGTTGACGCTCCCCCCGTAGAGCTGAGCGTTCAGGGGCTTGATATCCACGACCCCGCCCTTGGACACCACGGTGAGCCGCACCTTGTCAGCCCAGAGGTTCATGGCCTTGAGCTTGCCGATGGTGAACTGGCCATCCAGATCAAGGGCCCTGAGCTGCTCGACCGGCAGTTCGATGGGCGTCGGCCCCTTCGCCCCTTTGGCCGCGCCGGATTGGGCGCCACCGGCCCGGGCGCCAGCGGATTGATCTGCCGCCCCCTCGGCCTCAGGGGGTAGATAGCGATCAATGCTGATCGCATCGAGGTCGAGGCGTACCACCGCGACCGGCCCGTCAAAAGACTTGAGATCGATCAGCCCTTTGAGCGTGCTCTGATCAAGTCGCGCGTTCAGATCGGACAGCTTCGCGCCCTTGGCGCTGGCCTCGAAGCGGGTGGCCAGGGTAAGCGCATTGAGTGCGGTACGATCGGTCGTAACCGGCACTTCCTGGCCCAGGCGCTGGAGCAGGGTCCGCGGATTGAAGCGCGCCACGGCGATGTCTCCCGATGCCACCGGCTGTGCATCAAGCCCGGCCACCGCGAGATTGCCGGTGATATCGAGGCCCAGCGCTTTGAGCACCATTCCTTTCGCCTGGGCCGTATGACCTTTCAGGTCAACGGCGGTATCGGCCTTCAGGTTGGCATCGACACGACCGCCCGGCAGGGATTTGCCAACGACCTCCGCCACCAGGTCCAGCGCGGGGGCCGTGAGCATTTGTTTCTCACCGTCGAGGGAGACATCTCCCTTCACGGTAACGCGGGCATCCTCGAAGCTCGCCGGATCGCCCTTGGCATCCAGGTTCAGGGTCATCCCCCGCGTCTTGAACGAACCGTTCTGTGTCTGGGCGCTCAGATCGGCCTCCAGGTTCAGGCCAACCTGCTTCCAGGTCGACCCGCCGTCGGCATTGAGCGCGTTGACCTTGAGCTTCACTCCGGGCGCGTCAAACTGCCCGGAGGCAAGCTCGTAGCGCACGTCTCCGTTGAGGGTGATATCCGCTTCCTTGAACCCGGCCTTTGCTGCATTGGCCGACACGGCCTTCAGGCCGACACGCGCGGCGGGAATTGTGAGCAGTTGGTTGACCAGATCGAGGGTGATGTCGCCGCTGACATCCAGCTTTGACGACTCGATATCGAAGCTCTCGCTGGAGGCGGAGAGCGCCAAAGTGGTGCCGTTCAGGTGTAGGCGCTCCCCTGCCCCGACGAGGTCCACGGTGCCCTTGAAATCGATATTGGCCTTGGCGCTGGGCGCGGCCGAAACGACATCGGCCCGCAGACGGACATCGACCGGTTCCCCGGGACTGAGCGCCCCGGTGGTGAGGTCCAGGCCACTGACGCGGACATCCTGGCCAGCCGCCTCGTCCTGCCAGGTGGCCGAGGCATTGACCACCTCCAGCCCACCGATGGCGAATCCCGCCAGTTTTGAGCCAGCCGCCTTCTCCTCCTCGGGCGCTTCACCACTGCCCTTGGCCAGATCATCCCAGTTCGCCCGACCGTCCTTGTTCCTGCGCAGGCTCACGGCCAGACCCTCCAGCCGTACGGTGTCCATCTCCAGACGGGACTCCAGCAGGGGCATCAAGCGGGCGCGCACCTCGACGGCCTCCACGACCGCGAAATCCCCGGAACCGAACTCTGGCGCCTCACCCAACCGTGTCTTCCCCAACTCGAGGCCCACCCAGGGAAACACCGACAGCCCGATATCGCCCTCGATGGTCAGGTCGCGGCCCGTGGCCTTCTTCACCTGCCCTGCGATCTGGCCTTTGAAATCGTTGGGATCGATCACCATGGGTATGACCACGATGGCCACTACCAGCAGGAGCACAATGATCCCGACCGCGATGCCGAGAAACTTCACGAACTTAGCCATGCTTAGGTCCCAGGGTGGTTGAGCGGAGCCCAGTATAGGGAGCCCGGGGCCTACGGTGTAGGTCACCCCTGGGGCAGCCGGGTGATTCGCAACGTGGGGGGACGCGCCCATCGACGGACGCACTGATGAGCGCGTGGCGGGATGGGGGTCGGGGAGATTGGAGCGGGTGAGGGGAATCGAACCCCCGTCATTTGGTTGGGAACCAAAGGCTCTACCATTGAGCTACACCCGCGCGGGACCGGCGAATCCTAACGTTGGCGGACGATGGCGTACAGGGCCACGCGTTCATGCTCGGGGCGCGGGACTGCTAACATTCCGCGCATACAACACGGATTCACTGCTCACATGAAAATCCCCGGCCGAAAACCGCGTGGAAACCAGCCTGCACAAGACCCGTTAGAGGCCCTGCAGGCCTGGATATCCGAACTTCCCCTCGCCAACCCGCTCGAGGTCGCCCGTGCGCTGAACGCCAAGGTCCAGGAATTAGCCACCCTGGAAACCACGGCGGCGGAGCGTCTCGAACTGCTCGAGACCTGCCGCAAACCGATTATCGACAGTGTGGCGCAGCTGCTCTCATCCTACGACCGGCAAGGCATGGACATGGCGCGTCGTGAGTACAAACGCGTATCCCTGGTCAGCGAGTTGTTGACCGTGTCCTCGCAGGCCTACAACAAGTGTTTCGGCACCATTCCCCTGCGCGGGGAATCCAGCGAGGAAATGCGGCTGTTGGCCGCTTACCGCGTACTGGGCTATCTGATTGATCGATGCATGTTGTCCTACCGGGTCTATCGCCCGGCACCCAAGGGGCTCTGGAAGGAGCTCAACCAGTGGTACGAACTGTCCGAGCGCAACAATCTCCTGAGCACGCCGCTACCCAGGGAATTCCGCACGCCCGGTGATACCCGGGAGGCCACCATAGAGTCCTCCTACAAACGCCTGCTGCTGGTCGCGGCGGCCAACCCCCTGCGCATGGCGCTGACGGACATCAAACAGATCTTCGATCTCACCGGTCCCTGGGCCCAGAGCACCGGAATCAACCCGATCAGCGACATACCGGCTGCTGGCGAGGGCTACGTGCTCGATCTCGCCGCGGACGTTCCCGCCTCCGCGGTAACGCTCAAGACCGACCTGAGCAGCCCCAAGGCCCGCCTGGTGGATTTCACCGGCCCCGTCTCACGGGCACGCAACCGCGCCATGGCCATTACCCAGCACCTGCGCGAAAACCCCGATACCGATCTCAATCAGCGCCTGCTGCGCGACCTCCTCCTGCGTGCCGCGCGACTGTGGTCCGGCTCCATGACCCGTCGTTTCGAACGCAAGGAGATCAATGGCGAGGTCCAACTGGCCGTGGGCGTGGGTTCCGCCCATGCCCACCTGACCCGGCTCGCCCGCTTCGACCCCAAGGGAGCGGAACGCATCATGGAGCGCAACTGTGGCGACCTGGACAGCCCTGATGCGGGGCCATCGGAATTCGGCGGCATCAACTTCTCACTGACCGCCCTACCCGAGGAAAACGACAACTGGGGTAATTCGACCGGAAACGAGGAGACCTGGGATTGGGATGAAGCCAACCTGATCCAGGAAAGCTCGCGTATGACCAAGAAAGACAAGGAGATCAAGAAGGACACCGTTGAGTTTCAGAGCTCACAACACCGTATCCGCGATATCAGCAGCGGCGGCATGGCCCTGAACTGGGACGCGGGAATTGCGCTCAACGCCCAGGTCGGTGACATAGTCGGTACCCGCCTTGTGGCGACCGCGGGCGAGGCCAGCGCATGGTTTCTAACGGTGGTGCAGTGGATCGAGGATATGGGGGACGGCAGTTCCCGCATGGGCCTGCGCCAGTTCTCCCGCACCGTATCCGCCTGCGCCATCCGCTCCTCCGATCGCCAGACCAACCCCTTCCGCCGTGCCCTGCTCGCGCCGGCACTGGATCCGCGCGACCCCAAGGCGACACTCATCCTGCCCACGGGAATTTTCAGTGTGGGCAGCGTATGTCGGCTGCTTACCGATCGTGTGATGGCACGCATCGTTCTGGCGGAGAACCGCGCCATGAACCGCAGTTTCACGCAATTCCGCTACACGGTGGAGGCGGCCTGTGAACACGATTGGGACCCGGAGATGGATCCGGACGACCTGGAATTGAGCTGATCCGCCACCCCAATCGGGGGACCTCATTCCCCTCAGTCCCTTTTGCGTTAATCTTGCGCCCCGCCAGTCCCTATCGATCACACCCAAAGCCCCTTCATGAACACCGTCATCAACGGCACGCCCACCGAATTGCCCCCGGGCCTTACGGTTGCCCTGCTTCTGGAACGGCTTGAACTGGGTGGTAAACGCCTCGCGGTTGAGATCAACGAGGACATCGTTCCCCGCAGCACCTTCGACCAACGCCTGATCGAAGACGGGGATCACATCGAGATCGTCCGCGCCATCGGCGGCGGATGACACTCCCGCACCCAATCGCGGCGCCTCTGGGCCGCCCGCAGAATCCATGAACGCACAGTTGCAAACCACATCTCCGGACACCCTATCCGTCGGCAGCCGCCGATTCACCTCGCGCCTGCTGGTCGGGAGCGGCAAGTACAAGGACCTGGAAGAAACACGCCTGGCCACCGAGGCCTCCGGTGCGGAAATCATCACCGTGGCGATCCGACGTACCAACATCGGTCAGAATCCCGGCGAGCCCAACCTGCTCGACGTGGTCCCGCCCGACCGTTACACCATCCTGCCGAACACCGCTGGCTGCTACACCGCCAAGGATGCCGTGCGTACCTGCCGCCTGGCCCGCGAACTCCTGGATGGCCACGACCTGGTCAAACTCGAGGTGCTGGGCGATGAGAAAACCCTCTATCCCGACGTGATTCAGACCCTGGACGCCGCGGAACAACTGGTCGCCGATGGTTTCCAGGTCATGGTGTACACCAGCGACGACCCCTTGCTCGCGAAGCGTCTCGAGGAAATCGGCTGCGTGGCCGTGATGCCTCTGGCGGCGCCCATCGGCTCGGGCCTGGGCATCCAGAACCGTTACAACATCATCGAGATCGTGGAGAACGCCTCCGTTCCAGTGCTGGTGGACGCGGGTGTGGGCACCGCGTCCGATGCCTCCATAGCCATGGAACTCGGTTGTGACGGCGTGCTCATGAATACCGCCATCGCCGCGGCACGGGACCCGGTGCTCATGGCCTCCGCCATGAAGCACGCCATCATCGCTGGACGCGAGGCCTTCCTGGCCGGCCGCATGCCGCGCAAACGCTACGCCTCCGCCTCGTCTCCCCTGGATGGCACATTCTTCTGATCCCGCGCCCGACCGCGCGGAAACACCCCCGGGGCATCCTCGCGGCATTCGCTCGTTCGTTCGCCGCCAGGGTCGACTGACACCGGGACAGCAACACGCACTGGACAGCCTCTGGCCCCGTTTCGGCGTCGACATCAGTGGCGCGGATGATGAGAGCCCTTTGTCCGACCTCGACACCCTCTTCGGCCGCCAGGCGCCCCGGGTGCTGGAGATCGGATTCGGCAACGGTGAGTCCCTGGCGGCCATGGCGCAGGCTGCACCGGACACCGACTTTCTCGGTATCGAGGTCCACAGGCCCGGCGTCGGCCACCTGTTGATGCGAATGCAGGAACTGGGGCTGAGGAACATACGCGTGATCTGTCACGACGCCGTCCCGGTGCTGCGCGAGCACCTCCCCAGGGGCGGCCTGCATGGCGTGCAGATCTATTTCCCCGACCCCTGGCACAAGAAACGCCACCACAAACGGCGGCTCGTTCAAGCGGATCTCATGCAACAAATCGCGGGGCTCGTACACCCGGGGGGCTTCGTGCATCTCGCCACGGACTGGGAGGATTACGCCCGTCATATGCGGAAAGTCATGGAGGACTCCGTTTTCTGGGACAATGCTGTCGCGCCAGCGCCCTTCGCGGACAGGCCACGCGGCCGCCCGATAACGAAATTCGAGCAGCGCGGTCGTCGATTGGGCCACGGCGTGTGGGACCTGCTGTACACGCGCAACCGCTCCCCGGCGGAATCGACCTGACACCCTTCCTTTCATCCAGATCGCATCCATGGGCCTATTCGACAGTTTCACCGGCAGAAACAAGGCCGAGCAAAAGGCCCTGGAAGAACTGCGCGAGTGGTATGCCGGTGTCTCGCTGGGAAATTCCCAAGAGGCTTGTCACTGCCTCGCCACCAAGCTCAACGAACTGACCGCACGGATCGGCGGCGGTGAACACCTGGTGGCCAGTGCCGAGGTTCTTCGCCCGGCTATCGGGGACCTTTTGAAACGCATCTGGACCGAATACGCAAGCGGCGGCCAGAGTGATTCAGACCGCCATCAACCGGCTTTGGCCCTGGCACGGGCCGCCCTTGGGGCCTACAGCGCCGCCTGCGTCAAGTGGAAACCGGCAAGCGCCGCGGACGTACCGGATTGGGTGGTGGTCGCCCATTTCCGCGCCATCATCTATCTGGGCGCGGTCATCATTCATCCGTATCTTCACTACCGCAATCCGGCGGAAGGCCTGTGGAAACGGTTGCACCAATTCTACGCACGCAGCGAACGCCTGGGCTTCGAGGACAGGGAGGTTCCCGACGAGAACCGCGCCGCGGGTGGCCTCGTGGAGGCGACGGTTGCCAATGCCTACAAGCGCATCGTGTTGTTCGCGGCGGCGAACCCGTTCCAACTGATGCGCAAGGAAGCCCGGTTTCTGTTCGAGTTCCTGAGCCAGTGGGTGAACGAATGCCCCCTGGAGAAGGCCACCCTGGAAACCGACCTGCTCGAGCATTTCTTCATAGACCTTTCCCAGGACAGCAAGCCGCGAACCGTATACGACGGCCTCCCGGGCGCCCTGGAGAACCTGCGCCACATCGGCATTGACCCCCTGCTGCAGCGCTTGAACGTGCCCGGCAGCTTTTCCGAACACCAGCGCGAGGAACACATTCTGCGCCAGGCCATCAGCCAACGCCTGAGCATGGTTTTGAGCTTTCGGCCCGAGCGCAAGGCGGAACGCAACGCCGATTTCGGCCGCATCAACCTGGTGGTGGGAATTCACTCCGCACACCACGTCAGCAGCGGCGGGGCGCCGTTCGAACCCGCCGGCCGTGCACGCGAACTGCAGGCCCACTGCGCCAACGCTGGTCCGCATCTCGACCCCTCGGCGATGAGCGGAGCCGATGCCGAGGAGCTTATCCGCGCCATGGGCGCGTGGGCCGACGAGGAAATCACCCTGTCCAGCCAGGGGTCGGGCGGCACGCGGGCGAACACGCCGGAAAAAGACGTGGTCGAAGTGGGCACGCCCACATTGATCGACCGGGGTGATTCTGGACTGCGCCTGTTCGTGGACAAGGGCCTCAGCACCCCGCCAGAGGTCGGTGAACTGGTAGCCTTTTGCGCAGGGGAGAATGCCCACGCCGCCTGGGAACTGGGCCTGGTGCGCTGGGTAAGGAACGCCGATCAGGGCACGCATTTCGGACTGAAGCGATTCGCCCGCTCGGTCGCGCCCGCGGCCCTGCGACGTGACGATGGCTCCTCCGCACCATTCCAACGCGCCCTGGTGGTACCCGGCGGAGACCTTCGCGCCCCCAAGACGTCCCTTTTGGTGGCCAGTGGCACATTCGAACCTGGAGATCGGCTGACAGTCCTCAGCGGCGATGTGCTGTACCTGGTTCGACTGCAGGAGGTGCGCGCCCTGACGCAGTTCGTCAGCCAGTACAGTGTGACGATTCTGGATGTCTGCGAGCCACCTCCAACGGAGTGAATTCAGCCCGGGAATGGCGCCAAGAGCTCAGGTATCCGGCACATTTCAACCCGAAACGATGCTCTTGAGCCGTCGTCGCTGATGCGGCGCAGCATCAGGCCCTACTGACTCGGCCGCTCATTCCTTCGCAAGCGCACAACAACCCATCCCTTTCGGTTTATTGCCGGGGTTCCCGGCCATCCGGCAGAATCCGGCGCTCTTTTGCCCATGTCCGGCGTCCGACCCAGCGCATTTCCCCCGCGAACCGGTCCCGCCAGACCACCCCCAAAGATTCCGCACAGAGGGAGACTCGTCCCCATGTCCAAGAAGCATCCCGTCGTCGCCATCACCGGTTCATCCGGTGCCGGAACCACCACCGTAAAGCGTGCCTTCGAGCACATCTTTGAACGTGAGAGCGTGAACGCTCTGGTCGTCGAAGGTGACAGCTATCACCGCTACGACCGTATGGAGATGAAAGAGCAGGTCAAGATTGCCGACGATGAAGGCCGCGACTTCAGCCATTTCGGTGAGGACGCCAATCTGTTCGACGAACTGGAGAACACCTTCAGCTCCTACGGCGAGTCCGGCACCTGCCGTCGCCGCTACTACCTGCACTCCGACCCGGAGGCCGCCGAACACAACAGCCGCCTGGGCACGGACCTGCAGCCCGGCCAGTTCACTCCCTGGGAGGACATGACGGCGGGTACCGATCTGCTGTTCTACGAGGGTCTGCACGGTGGTGTGGTGACCGAGAACGCCAATCCCGCGAAGTTTGCCGACCTGCTGGTCGGCGTGGTGCCTATCGTGAACCTGGAGTGGATCCAGAAGATTCACCGCGATAACGCCGAGCGTGGCTACAGCGCCGATGTGATCGTGGACACGATCCTTCGCCGGATGCCCGATTACATCAAGTACATCACCCCCCAGTTCTCGCGCACCGACATCAACTTCCAGCGCGTCGCGACGGTGGATACCTCCAACCCCTTCATCGCCCGCGAGATCCCCACCCCGGATGAGTCCTTCGTGATCATCCGCTTCCGCGATCCCTCCAAGTTCGACGTGGACTTCCCCTACCTGCTCAACATGATCCAGGGCTCGTTCATGTCCCGGCGCAATTCCATCGTGGTGCCGGGCGGGAAGATGGGCTTCGCCATGGAGATCATCTTCGCACCGATCATTCACCGCATGATCGAGGATTCCCGCAACGCCTGACGCGTTCCGGGTTTTTATCCTTGCGGACGGGGGCCATCATGGCCCCCGTTTTCGTTTTCGTCGGTACCCCCGCCCGCCATGGATCGTTTCCTGCTCGGACACAATGACGCTCCCGATTGGCGGGACTCGGCCCGCCAATGCCTGGCACAGGCGGGCCCGATACCGCCCGAGGCGAATCTCGGCTTCATCTACCTGTCGGACCATCACGCTGCCCACGCCGAGGCCATCGTCGATTGGTTGCGCCATGAAACAGGAATCGCCAACTGGACCGGCACCGTGGGCATGGGCGTGATCGCAACAGGCACCGAGTATTACGACGGCCCCGCCCTGGCGATCATGATCGGGGCCTTCGATCCGGACGGGTTCCGTTGCTTCCATAGCGGCGGACGCGACCTCAAACCGCTTACCGAAGAGCATGCCGACTGGTTGGCGGCTGGCGCCCAGCACTTCGCCGTTATCCACGGCGACCCGCGCAATATGGCGGTGCCCGGCATGATTGAAGCCATGGGTACGGACATACCCGGCGCCTTCAGTGTGGGCGGCCTGGCCTCGTCGGAGAACGACCACTTTCCCCTGATCGCGGGTACGGTGGCCTCGGCGGGCCTGTCGGGAGTGATATTCAACGAGACCACACCCGTCAGCACCGCCCTGACGCAGGGTTGCTCACCCATCAGCGCACCGGTGGAGATTACCGAAAGCCTCAAGAACATCCTGGTCACGCTCGGAGGGCGACCCGCACTCGATGTCATGAAGGAAGCCATGGGGGAGATGCTCGCGCGCGACCTCAACCGCGCCGCCGGGTACATCTTCGCCGGGCTCCCCGTGGAAGGCTCCGACACCGGTGACTACATGGTGCGCAACCTCGTCGGCATTGATCCTGACAACGGCCTTGTAGCGATCGGGGAGACAGTGGAAACCGGCCGCGGCGTGATGTTCTGTCGCCGCGACGGCCAGACCGCCCAGGACGATCTGACGCGCATGGTTGAGGACATCCGCAAGCGGGCCGACGGACGTCCGGTGCGCGGCGGCTTGTATTTCTCCTGCCTCGGCCGTGGTCGTCACATGTTCGCCGAGGCCTCACGCGAGCTTGGAATCATCCGCGAACACCTGGGCGACATTCCCCTTACAGGCTTCTTCGCCAATGGCGAGATCAGCCACAATCGTCTGTATGGGTTCACGGGCGTTCTGACCCTGTTCCACTGATTACCCGCACGCCCCCCGGGCAGGTGGGTGCAACCGGCTGTACACGCCTGTTCTTCCAACCCCAGGTCCGATCCATGGAACACCGCACACTCGGAAATACCGGTCTCGAAGTTTCCCTCATCTGTCTTGGCACCATGACCTGGGGCCAGCAGAACACCGAGGACGAAGCCCACAGCCAGATGGACCTCGCCGTGGAGCGGGGCATCAATTTCATGGACACGGCGGAGCTGTACGCTGTCCCTGCCAAGGCGGAAACCCAGGGTCTGACCGAGCGCTACATCGGGACATGGCTGAAGAAGACCGGCAGACGCGACGATATCGTCCTGGCGACCAAGGTCGCCGGTCCGGGCCCGGGCTGGGTGGACCATATTCGTGGCGGACCCCGACTCAATCGCGATCACATCCAGCGTGCCCTGGAAGCGAGCCTGAAACGCCTGCGGACCGATCACGTCGATCTCTACCAGGTCCATTGGCCGGAACGGGAAACCAACTACTTCGGCAAACTCGGCTATACACACGACCCGAAGCAGGACGGCACCGCTATCGAGGAGACCCTTGAGGCCCTGTCGGAGCTGGTCGATCAGGGGAAGGTGAAACACATTGGCCTGTCCAACGAAACGCCCTGGGGCGTCGCCCGTTACCTCCATCTGGCGGAGCAGAAAGGCTGGCCCAGGGTAGTATCGATCCAGAACCCGTACAGCCTGCTCAACCGGACCTTCGAAGTGGGTCTTGCGGAGTTTGCGCACCGCGAACACACCGGCTTGCTGGCCTACTCACCCCTGGCCTTCGGCGTACTGTCCGGCAAGTACCTCGATGGACAGGGCGCCCCCCGCGACCGCCTGAACCTGTTTCCCAAGTTCGATCGCTACAGCAACGAACAGGCCGTTGCCGCAACCCGGGCCTACGTTGAACTGGCCCGCCAACACGGTCTCGACGCCGCGCGGATGGCCCTTGCCTACGTGAACAGCCGCCCTTTCCTCACCAGCAACATCATCGGGGCCACCACCCTCGATCAGTTGGAAAGCAACATCGCCAGCGCCAGCCTGGTGCTCAGTGAGGACGTGTTGGCGGGCATAGAGGCGATTCACACCCGGCATCCAAACCCAAGTCCCTGAGAACGCCCGCGTGGTTGACCCGTCAAGGCGCCCCGCCTGGAGGCGGATGGGTGCGGGCGCCTCAGGGCCTCACGACGGGCGTTCAATCGTCCAACATTGGTGTATGCGCGGGTTGCGCTTGAAGTCCTCGTCCAGGGAAGTCCGGGTGATATCTGCAACCACAAGATCAGACAGTGCCTCGGCGTCCAGCCGGAAACGGCGGAAATTGTTTGAGAACACCAGGCATCCACCCGGGTTGAGGACATCCATGGCCGCCCGGATCAGGGCCACATGATCTCGCTGAACATCCAGAACCCCCTCCATGCGCTTCGAATTTGAGAAGGTGGGCGGGTCCATGAACACAAGGTCGAAGCGTTCTCCGGCATCCGGGGCGTTGCGCAGCCAATCCAGGCAATCAACCCGCTTCAGGCGATGAGCCGCAAGGTCCATGCCGTTTAAGCGGAAGTTCTGTTCGGCCCAATCGAGGTAGGTCTGGGACATATCCAGGGACAAGCTCCTCTCGGCCCCACCTAGGGCAGCCTGAACCGTCGCGGTGGCGGTGTAGCAGAACAGGTTGAGGAAGCGCTTGCCCCGAGCCCGGTCACGCAACAGCGCGCGCACCGGCCTGTGGTCCAGAAACAACCCGGTATCGAGGTAATCGGTCAGGTTCACCCGCAGACGTGCCGGTCCTTCGTCCACCTGGTGGAAGTGCCCGCTCTGTTCCATGCGTTGGTACTGTTCCCGTCCTTTCTGCTGCTGACGACGTTTGAGCACAACCGCGTTGCGGGGTAACTCCAGAACCTCGGCAACCGCCCCCACGGCGCCCAGGCGGCGCCGTTCGGCCTTGTCAGGGTCTATACGGGCGGGGGCCTGGTATTCCTGCACGTGCGCCCAGCGCCTCCCCTCGTCCGGTCCGCTGCCGGTATACAGATCGACGGCGAAGGCGAATTCGGGCAGATCGGAATCATACACACGGTAACAGCCGACACCGGCGCGACGCGCCCAGCGCCCCAGATGCTTGAGGTTCTTGCGCAGGCGATTGGCGAACATCCGCGCCTCCGGCCCCAACTCGGGCCGATCCCCATAAAGCAACAGGCGGCATTCGATCGGGCCGTTGAAAAAATCCCAGCCCCGATCAGCCGGTGCACCGATGTAGGCGGCCAGATCCGGGTTCCCGGTGAATACCGCCGCCCGCCAGCGAGGCAACGCCTGCATCAGGTCACCCAGGGTGCTGTAGAGCGTGGACAGCTCGTTGACGTCTCCAAGGCGCTCCCCGTAGGGCGGATTGGTGATCAGCAGGCCACGCTCGGGCAGGCCCTTGGGGGGCTTGGCGGAGAGGTGCCTGTGCTCGAACCGTATGAAGTCGGCGACCCCGGCACGCAGGGCATTGGCGGCGGCATCCGAGAGTACCCGGGTATCAACATCGCAGCCGACCAGCACAGGAGCCAGCTTCGCTCCCTCAGCCCGACGTTTTTCGGCCTCCTGGTGCAGGGCGCTCCAGGCATCGTGATCGTGTCCCAGCCAGGCGCTGAAGCCGAATCGGGTACGGGTCAGGCCGGGAGCTACGTCGAGCGCGATCATGGCCGCCTCGATCAGCAGGGTGCCGGAACCACACAAGGGGTCATACAGTCCCGCGCCCTTGGGGGCGATAGTCCTCCAACCGGCACGGATCAGCAGGGCCGCTGCCAGGTTTTCCTTCAAGGGCGCCTCGCCTGCCTGGGTCCGGTAACCGCGCCGATGCAGGGAACCGCCGGACAAATCAAGTGACAGGCGAGCACGATCGTTGCGTACGTGCAGGTTCAATGCGATGTCCGGTGTTTCCGTGTCCACGGAGGGTCGCTCCCCGGTACGCGCACGAAAGCGGTCGCAGATAGCGTCCTTCACCTTCAGGGCGGCGTACTTGGTATGGGGAAGGATGTGCCCACCTGATGTGCAATCCACGGCCAGGGTCCCCTGCTCGGTGAGGTGTTCCTCCCAGGGCAGATCCATGACCCAGGCATGCAGGGCCTCGGGGGATGCGACCTGTGCCTCGTAAAGGGGCATAAGCACCCGGTTCGCCAGGCGCGACCACAAGCACACCCTGTAGGCATCGGCGAGCGAACCTTCACAACTGAGGGCCGCGGGACCCTGGGGGCGTGGCTCAACACCCAAGGCCTTAAGCTCACCGCGCAATACCTCGGTCACTCCCTTGGGCGCGGTGACGACGAATCCCTCGTTCAGGCGCCCGGCTTGCCCGTTGGCACTCACCGGAGGGTGTTCAGGTAGTTGATCAGTTCGATCAGGGTCGACCAGTTTCGGCCCCTGAAGGTGAAAACCAGGCGATGGAGTTTCTCGAGACCCGGCTCATCGCTTTCCGCCTCGTGGGCCGCTTCGATACGGAATCCATCTTCCGTCAGGTCACCCCAACGCGCGAGCATTTCGACCAGAGCGGGCGGCTCCGGGGCCACATGCATGCGCATGCGTACGCAGCCATCAACGATGCGGCTGGAATGATAGTTGCGGTAGAAACGGGCGATACACGCCACCGCCTCATCGACCGTGCGACAGGGTTGCAACAGCTGACGATCCGACTCGGACACGAAACCCGCTTCGATAAGCTGACGTTCGACCACATCCAACATCTCGTCCCAATAACCACTGGCATCAGTGTCCATGAGCAACATGGGTACCAGGGGGGTCTTGCCGGTCTGCATCAGGGTGAGCAACTCAAAGGTTTCATCCAGTGTTCCGAACCCGCCCGGGAACACCACCAGAGCATCGGCTTCCTTGGCGAAAAACAGCTTACGCACGAAGAAGAAGCGAAAACTGAGCAGGTGTTCCGTGTCCGCCACCACGGGGTTGGCGGCCTGTTCATAGGGCAACTGGATATTGAAGCCGAGGCTGTCATCGCCACCGGCCCCTTCGTGCGCGGCGGCCATGACACCACCACCAGCACCGGTTATCACCATGAAACCGGCCTCGGCCAGGGCCTTGCCGAGGTCACGCGCAAGTGCGTATTCGGGCGAGCTTGGCGCTGTGCGCGCGGATCCGAACACGGTGACCTTGCGGCGATGCCTGTGGGGTTGCAGCTTACGAAAACCCTGCGCCATATCCCTGAGCGCCATCTCGGTAAGGCGGATATCCCAGCGGTCAGGCCCTGCTGCGATCAGGTCGCGGATGGCATCGAGCAGGAGTCGGTTGCGCTCCTCGGGATTCAACCAGTTATCCGCGTCTATGGGCGGTGGGGTATCACCATTGAGGGCCGCCCTCAGGGCCAACTCCCAGTGGCGGTCAAATAAGTTATCCATCGCGAGTCAACTCGACAGCCTGCGCCAATATTCCGGTCGCCAGTAGTAAAGCACGGTCGGATCATCGACGGGATAGGAATCGGCATACGCCGTGCCCCGCGCAGGTTGTTCGACGTTGTCCCGGTCAGGGTCCACGGGGCGCCATTGGAAGTCTCGTTGATCCATTTCATTGGGCGCGCGGACGCGGTCCAGGTAGCGGCGATTGGAGGCGCCGAATCTGGCGAAGTTTATTTGGGCCTCAACCAGGGATTGCGGGTTGGCGCTGCCGGGCATCTCGGCGAATCGCAACTGGCTCATGTCATCCTCCCACGCACAGATCGGGCATACGCCGTGATGCCCCGGCGGCAGCTCAAAGACCCGGTAGCCGCAACAGGGACACGGAAAGATCTCATCAAAGTCGAAGTTCATGGATGAGCGCGTGGCAACGCCTGCTCCTCTTGGATGAATGGGTGATCGTGGACGATGGGGTTCAGGGCCGCGCCCGGGATGGGGGCATCCGATCCGGCACGCGCGAACGCTGCGACGGAGCCCTGGATATAGACACTGATGGGACGGCGCACTTCGCTCCCCGTGTCTTCGTCCGCGCGCTCTTGGCGCGCGCACTCCACCATGCACGCGATGCGGGCAAAGAAAAAGGCGGGGGTTCACACCCCCGCCTTCTCATAACCACAGTCAGCAGCGACAGCTGCCGACGGTGTCCGCTCGCGTCCGATCAGGACACTTTCGGATCGAGCTCACCGGAGAGGTAACGCTCGGTCATGGCGTCCAGGCTCAGCGCCTTCATCTTGGAGGCGTTGCCAGCGGTGCCGAAGGCCTCGTAGCGGGCGACGCAGATGTCCTTCATGCCCTGGGTGGCGGCCTGCAGGAACTTGCGCGGGTCGAAGTTGGACTTGTTCTCGTGCAGGTGCTTGCGGATGGCGCCCGTGGAGGCCATGCGCAGGTCGGTATCGATGTTGACCTTGCGCACGCCGTTCTTGATGCCTTCGGCGATCTCTTCGACGGGCACCCCGTAGGTCTCACCCATGTCACCGCCGTACTCGTTGATAATGGCGAGCCAATCCTGCGGCACGGAGGAGGAACCGTGCATCACCAGGTGGGTATCGGGGATACGGGCGTGGATTTCCTTGATGCGGTCGATGGCCAGGATGTCACCGGTCGGGGGACGGGTGAACTTGTAGGCACCGTGGGAGGTACCGATGGCGATGGCCAGGGCGTCCACACCGGTCTTTTTCACGAAATCGGCGGCCTCTTCGGGATCGGTCAGCAGCTGGGAGTGATCCAGCTTGCCCTCGGCGCCGATGCCGTCTTCCTCACCGGCCATGCCGGTCTCGAGGGAGCCCAGGCAACCCAGCTCGCCTTCGACGGACACGCCACAGGCGTGGGCCATCTCGACGGTACGACGGGTCACATCCACGTTGTACTCGTAAGAGGTGGGGGTCTTGCCGTCTTCACCCAGGGAGCCGTCCATCATCACGGAAGAGAAGCCGAGCTGGATGGAGCGCTGGCAGACGGCAGGGGAAGTGCCGTGGTCCTGGTGCATGCACACGGGAATGTGCGGGAACTCCTCGATGGCGGCCAGGATCAGGTGACGCAGGAACGGCGCACCGGCATAGGAACGAGCACCGGCGGAGGCCTGCACGATGACCGGGGAATCGGTCTGATCGGCGGCTTCCATGATGGCGCGCATCTGTTCGAGGTTGTTCACATTGAAAGCAGGAACGCCGTAACCGTATTCGGCGGCGTGGTCCAGCATCTGTCGCAGAGAGATCAGAGCCATTTCGGTCCCCTCGTTAGCTGTCGTTGAAAAGTGTCGCGTTGGGCGCCAGCCCCGGGCCATTCGAGCCCGGTGCGATGCCCTGATCTGCGTGTGGGCCCAGATGGCCCGGGGTTCGTTTCACCCGTCGTAAGGCGGGCGGGGAGCCGGATGGTAACGCAGCGCACCCTCCGGTCTCGAAATACCCCAGCGAATGCGCTTGCTTGGCATCCCCCGGGTGAAATCTCAGGAATCCATGTAGACATCTTCGTCGGGTTCCGGAAGGTGCCCGACCTTGACGATCTTCATGGCGTTGGTGCCACCCTGGGTGCCCATGAGGTCACCCTTGGTGATGATCACCAGATCACCGTCTCGCACCGCGTTGCGGCGCACCAGGTCATCGATGGCCTCCTTATTGGCGGCGGCATGATTACTGGTGCTGACATCGAAACTCACCGGGTGCACGCCGCGGTACATGGTCACCTTGCGGCGGGTATGTACGTGGGGCGTGAGCGCATAGACCGGTATGGACGACAGCGCGCGCGACATCCACAACGCGGTCGCGCCGGACTCGGTCAGCGCCGCGATAGCTTTGACGCCCAGTTTCTGCGCCGTGATGATCGATGCCTTGGCAATGGCCTCGTCCATACGCTGGTAGGACTCCGAGGCCAGGGCATGCTTGAGCGCATCCTTGGTGTGCGGCTCGGCGCCACGACAAACACGATCCATGGCGGCGACCGTCTTAGCGGGATATTTGCCCACGGCGGTCTCGGCGGAAAGCATCACCGCGTCGGTGCCGTCCATCACGGCATTGGCCACGTCCAGAACCTCGGCGCGGGTCGGGATGGGGCTGTCCACCATGGACTGCATCATCTGCGTGGCGGTGATGATCACCTTGTCGGCCATGCGGGCCTTCTTGGCGATCATCTTCTGCACACCCGGCAGTTCGGCGTCGCCGATCTCCACGCCCAGGTCACCACGGGCGATCATGATCACGTCCGACGCTTCAATGATCTCGTCGATACAGGTGACGGCTTCCGCGCGCTCCACCTTGGCGACGATCCCACCATGGCCACCGGCGTCACGCAGCAACTGGCGCGCAAGGTTGATGTCGGCGGCACTCTTGGGGAACGAGACCGCCAGGTAATCGACCTCGATCTTGGCGGCGATACGGATGTCCTCCATATCTTTCGCCGTCAGCGCGCCCGCGGACAGCCCGCCACCGGCACGGTTGATGCCCTTGTTGTTGGACAGCACACCGCCGACCTTCACCTTACAGCGGATCTCACCACCGACGACTTCCTCGACCCAGAAGACCAGCTGACCGTCGTCAAGCAACAGGGTGTCGCCGCGTGCCACGTCGTTGACCAGATTCTTATAGGTCAGACCGACCCGCTCCTCGTTGCCCTGATTCGGGTCGCATGCGGTATCGAGGACGAAACTGTCACCCTCCGCCAGCTCGATCTTGCCCTCAGCGAAACGATCGATACGGATCTTGGGGCCCTGAAGATCACCCATGACTCCGACCTGTCGGCCGTGGGCGCGTGCGCGATTTCTTACGGTTTCAGCTCGACGGATATGCTCCTCCGCCGTGCCGTGGGAAAAGTTGATACGGACGACATCGACGCCGGCGGCGATGACTTCGTCCAGGACCTTGGGGTCGTCCGTGGCCGGTCCGAGTGTGGCAACGATCTTCGTGCCTCTGATCATGTGTTATCTCTGCCTTGCTTGCTTGCGTCCATGCCGGCCCCGCCGACACGGATTGAGGGCATAAGCCCTCTGGAAATGGTGCGCGGGCGTCTCTGCCCGCGAACCCCGGATTCCGCCCCGGTAGGGGCTGAACCCGGTGACCTTAGCGACACCATGTGAAACACCGATGTCGCAAAAGCCGCTGGTTGGCCTACTTGGCGGCCTCTTCGAGCATGGCCACGGCGGGCAGAGTCTTACCCTCGAGGTACTCGAGGAACGCACCACCCGCGGTGGAGATGTACGAGACCTTGTCGTAGATGTCGTACTTCTGGATGGCCGCGATGGTGTCACCACCACCGGCCAGGGAGAAGCAATCGGACTCGGCAATGGCCATGGACACGGTCTTGGTGCCAGCGCCGAACTGGTCGAACTCGAACACGCCCACAGGGCCGTTCCATACGACGGTGCCGGCCTTGGCGATGATGTCGGCGAGCTCCTTCGCGGAGTCAGGGCCGATGTCGAAGATCATGTCGTCGTCGGAGACGTCACCGGCGGCCTTGAGGGTGGCCTCGGCCGTCTCAGAGAACTCCTTACCGCAGACCACGTCGGTGGCGATCGGGATATTGGCGCCGCGGGCCTGCATCTTCTCGACCAGGGCCTTGGCAGTGTCGACCAAGTCGTCCTCGCAGAGGGATTTGCCGACGTTGTTACCCATGGCCTTGAGGAAGGTGTTGGCGATGCCACCACCGACCACCAGCTGGTCGACTTTCTCGGACAGGGCTTCCAGAACGGTCAGCTTGGTGGAGACCTTGGAGCCTCCCACGATGGCGACCATGGGCCGTGCCGGATTCGCGAGAGCCTTGGCCAGGTTGTCGAGCTCGTCGGCGAGGAGCAGGCCGGCGCAGGCGACGGGGGCGAACTTGCCAGCGCCGTGGGTGGAGGCCTGGGCGCGGTGGGCGGTACCGAAGGCGTCCATGACGAACACGTCGCAGAGGGCGGCGTACTTCTTGGCGAGTTCTTCGTTGTCCTTCTTCTCACCGGCGTTGAAACGTACGTTCTCGAACAGGACGACCTCGCCCTCGGCGATGTCGAAGCCGCCATCCAGGTAATCGGCGATCAGGCGGACTTCCTTGCCACGCTTCGCGCTCATATCCGCGGCAATGGGGGCCATGGAGTTCTCACTGTCCACCTCACCCTCGGTGGGGCGACCACGGTGGGACATGACCATCACCTTGGCGCCGGCGGCGGCGCAATGCTCGATGGTGGGCATGGAGGCGGTGATGCGGGCGTCGGAGGTGACCTTGCCGTCTTTGACGGGGACGTTCAGGTCGGCGCGGATGAGGACGCGCTTACCGGCGAGATCGAGATCAGTCAGCTTGATGAAGGCCATGGGAGGACTCCTCGTGCGAATGTTGGATTGATTCAGAAAGCGATTTGGCAAACCCGGCGAACCGGGCTTGGCGAATCGCTCTTGCCCTGAAAGCCGGTTCTCACCGACCTTCAGGAGCGAGAGATTTT
>JBMYTL010000019.1:0-44600 GCA_049604295.1 Gammaproteobacteria bacterium | reverse complement strand
AGGGCCGGTACCTGGCTTTCGCTCCGGGCCTTGAACAAAGATTGGAGTACGCATCTCGATGCGCGCGGCGCAGCCGGTTGTCCCCTGTGGGAGCGGTGTTCCGCCGCGATTAGCCCAGCCGAAAGAACGCGCTGCGCGCGGTCAGACCGAGGTCTGTACTCCGGTCATGTAGTTGGGTCGCTGCCGGGTTCCCATTCCTCGTCTCTTTGACCCAGGGGTAACACCCAACCCAGGTTGATTCACCCCATACCGCGCCGCAGGATGAGGCACCGATAGCGGCGGGCAATGTACCCGTGCGCATCAGGTTCGAGCGGGTTGCCCTGCTTCGCGGGGCCACCCGGACCACCAAGCAGTCTGAGGAGGTTCCCCATGGGACGTGTAGCACTAGTCACCGGCGGTTCGCGCGGTATCGGTGGCGCGATTTCGATTTCTCTCAAAGAGCACGGGTACACCGTCGCGGCCAATTACGCGGGCAACGATGATGCGGCGGTGGAGTTCACCCGGCACACCGGTATCCCCACCTACAAGTTCGATGTGTCGGACTTTGATGCGGTGCAGGCGGGGATCGAGCAGATCAGCGCGGAACTCGGGCCGGTGGAGATTCTGGTCAACAACGCCGGGATCACCCGCGACGGCACCATGCACAAGATGGATTTCGAGCAGTGGGATCGGGTGATCCAGACCAACCTGGCGTCCTGCTTCAACACGTCACGGTGCGTGATCGACAGCATGCGGGCGCAGGGTTTCGGGCGCATCGTGAACATCGGGTCCGTCAACGGACAGGCCGGGCAGTACGGTCAGGTGAACTATGCCGCCGCCAAGTCCGGCATCCATGGTTTCACCAAGGCCCTGGCGAAGGAGGGGGCGGGCAAGGGCATCACCGTCAACGCCATCGCCCCGGGTTACGTGGAGACGGACATGGTGCGTGCAGTGCCCGAGGAGGTGCTGGCCAAGATCATCAAGACCATCCCGGTGGGGCGTCTGGGCGTGCCCCAGGATATTGCGCGGGCGGTGTTGTTCCTGGTCGCGGACGATGCCGGTTTCGTGACCGGTTCCACGTTGTCCATCAATGGTGGCCAGCATATGTATTGAGCGCATACCGGGTCGGGGTTCAGGGAAATCGGCCCCTACCCGCGAGCGGTTGCTTTGTGAAAAGATGCCGGGCGTTCCCAAAGATTCATAACCCAGCGGAGAAACAGCCCCCATGGCAGAAATCCAGATCCCGGAAGGCGGTGCGAAGATCACCATCAACGATGGCGTGCTCGATGTGCCGGATAACCCGATCGTGCCCTACATCGAGGGTGATGGCATTGGCGTGGACATCAGCCCCGTGATGATGGAGGTGGTCAACGCCGCGGTGGACAAGGCCTACGGTGGCACGCGAAAGATCCACTGGATGGAGGTCTACGCCGGTGAGAAGGCCAACAACATCACCGGTTCCTGGCTGCCTGACCAGACCATCGACCTGATCCGTGAGTACCTGGTCTCCATCAAAGGCCCGCTGACCACGCCCGTGGGCGGCGGTATCCGCTCGCTGAACGTGGCGTTGCGGCAGATTCTCGATCTCTACGTCTGCCTGCGCCCGGTACGCTGGTTCAATGGGGTGCCGTCGCCGGTGAAGCATCCGGAACTGGTGGACATGGTGATCTTCCGCGAGAACACCGAGGACATATACGCCGGTATCGAGTTTGAAGAGGGTTCGGAGGAGAACGAGAAGTTCCTCAAGTTGCTGGAAGAGGCCTTTCCGGAGCGCTTCCAGAAGATCCGTTTCCCCGGCTCCTCGGGCATCGGTATCAAACCCGTGTCCCAGGAGGGCACGGGCCGTCTGATTCGCGCCGCCATCAAGTACGCCATCGACAACGGTCGCAAGTCGCTGACCCTGGTGCACAAGGGCAACATCATGAAGTTCACGGAAGGGGCTTTCCGGAACTGGGGTTACGAAGTGGCCGAGAAGGAATTCGCGGACGATACCTACACCTGGGGTCAGTGGGAGCGCACCGTGGCCGACAAGGGTCAGGAAGCGGCCAATGCCGAACAGGATGCGGCCCTGGCCGGCGGCAAGGTGCTGGTCAAGGACGCTATCGCCGATATCACCCTGCAGCAGGTGCTGACCCGTCCGAAGGATTTCGATGTCATCGCCACCATGAACCTCAATGGTGATTACCTCTCCGACGCCCTGGCGGCCCAGGTGGGGGGTATCGGTATCGCGCCCGGCGGCAACATCAACTACGACACCGGCCATGCCGTGTTCGAGGCCACCCATGGCACCGCACCCAAGTACGCGGGCAAGGACATGGTGAACCCCGGTTCGCTGGTTCTGTCCGCTGAAATGATGCTGCGCTACATGGGCTGGACCGAGGCCGCGGACCTGGTCATCAATGCCATGGACGCGGCGATCGGTTCGAAAAGCGTGACCTACGATTTCGCCCGCCTCATGGAGGGCGCCACCAAGGTGTCGTGCTCGGAGTTCGGACGCATCATGGTCAGTAAGATGTAAGGCCGACGCGAAAGTCCGAGCCAACGAAAAAGCCCCCGGCGGTAACGCCGGGGGCTTTTTCATTTCACCTTGATCCAGCCCTGGACCGGGCCCGGATCAGTGCCGGGGAGACAGCGAAATCAGTCGCAGTCCTCTTCCAGGATCACTTCATATTCCTTGGCACTGAGGCGGCCGCTGTTGTCCTTGTCCAGCTCCGCCAGGGTCTTCTTCACACCGGCATCGGTGGCGGCTTTGAATTCGGCGGCATCCACTTCACCGTTGCCGTCTACGTCGGCAACCTTGAAGCTGGGAATGACTTTCTTCTCGGCCATGGCGGAGCCAAAAGCAAACACGCAGACGGCTGCCGCGGTGATCAGATATTTCGCTTTCATGGGTTCTTTTACCTGAGATGAAGCCCCTTGCGGGCGGCGGGGCGGTAGGGGATCGAAGACAGGGCCGGGGTCGTTTCGCGGCCCGGCTTTTGCCCGTGACGATTTGGCTGACGGGTAAGAGTATTCCACCACCCGGGGATCACCGTTATCCTGCGTTATGTTGCAGTGCACACAAAAGGCGCACCTGTGGTTGTTCGCAGGCATCCCCGCACCCTTCAGCGCTTCCAAGGCCATCCGCAAACCCATGGAAAACTTCCAACCCCCTCACGCCCGTTGCGCCCAGCTCATCTACGACGGCTTCACGCGCTACAACAAGCGCTTCAAGAAGATCACCGACCGGGCGCGCTGGCGTTTCGAGCATCGCGACTGGAAGGGACAGATCGGGGATATCCGCGAGCGCGTGGAGTTGTACGAGACCTGGGTGCAGAAGACCGACGCGGTCCTGCGCGAGGAGATCGGTCCGGTGGTTCATGACCGGGAGTTCTGGGAGCAGGTGCGGTTCTACTTCGGCTCACGCCTGGAGAACGTGCCCGACGCCGGTTTCATGAAGACCTTCTACAACTCCATCACCCGCCGCCTGTTCGGCACGGTGGGTACCGATTCGGCGGTTGAATTCGTGCAGCCGCCCCCGGATGAGGGCCTGGAAACCCTGACCATGCGCCGCTACCCGTGCTGGGGCATCGTGGAGGAGACCTGCACCAAGGTCCTGAAGAACTTCAAATTCAAGCTCCCCTACCTCAACAGGGACCGGGATGCGGAGTACATGGCGGCCGCGATCCGCAACTATGCCCGCGAGCACCTCAAGCAGGGCGATTCCTGTCTGCGTTTCGAGTTCGTCGATTCGCATTTCTTCCAGGGGGCACGCGCCTACCTGGTCGGGCGTATCCTGCACCCCGAGAAGGTGACGCCCATTGTCGTCGCGCTCGAGAACACGGGCATGGGCGTGCAGGTGGATGCCGTCCTGATGGACGAACGGGCGGTGAGCGTGGTGTTCAGCTAT
Source organism: Gammaproteobacteria bacterium (assembly GCA_049604295.1). Taxonomy (GTDB): domain Bacteria; phylum Pseudomonadota; class Gammaproteobacteria; order JACKNK01; family JACKNK01; genus JBMYTL01. The sequence goes on along the minus strand of JBMYTL010000019.1, from coordinate 40,732 downwards.
ACGCGGTCGTACTACTTCGCGGACCCGACCTCGGTGGTGGCCGCTGTTCAGTTCCTGCACTCGATCCTGCCGCGCAAACCGTTGGATGAGCTCTACACCGTGCTGGGGCGTCTGCGCCAGGGTAAGACCGAGCGCTACCGCCTGTTGCAGGATCACCTGCGCCAGACCGATGACCTGTTCGTCCATGCGGCCGGTGACGCGGGCCTGGTGATGATCGTGTTCACGCTGCCCAGCTTCAACCTGGTGTTCAAGGTGATGCGCGATCGTTTCGGCTACCCCAAGAACAGCACGCACCGCGAGGTGGAAGAAAAGTACGAGTTGGTGTCCTGGCACGACCATGCGGGGCGGCTGATCGACACCCAGCGTTTCCGCAACCTCGAGCTGCCCCTGGAGCGTTTCAGCCCGGAACTGCTCGAGGAACTACGAACCCAGGCTGCCCACTCCGTGCGGGAGGAGGACGGTTACCTGGTCTTCGACCACTCCTTCGTGGAGCGACGGGTGCGGCCCCTGAACCTGTATGTGCGCGAAGTCAGCCAGGACAGGGCCGAGGCCGCGATTCTCGATTACGGGCGCGCCATCAAGGATCTTGCCGATACCAATATCTTCCCCGGCGACCTGTTGCTGAAGAACTTCGGGGTGACCGCGTCAGGCCGGGTGGTGTTCTACGATTACGACGAGGTCGCGCTGATCACCGATTGCCGGTTTCGCGAGATTCCGGACATGGACGATGAATACGACACCATGCATCCCGGTGCCATGTCCTTCCTCGATGAGAACGATATCTTCCCGGAGGAGTTCATCAAGTTTCTGTCCATGGATGCCAGCCTGCGTAAGGTGTTTACCGAGGTACACGGTGACCTGCTTACGGCTGATTATTGGCGCGAGGTGAAAAACCGCCGCAAGGCCGGTGAAATCACCCCCATCGTGCCGTACCGGCGCCAGATACCCCAGGAAGGGGAGGGGGCCGCTCCGGCACAGCCGCGATCCGCTTGAGGGTCGCACCCGATCTGAGGGGGATATGAATATGAACAAGACCGAGGCCCAAGCCCGGCTTAAGGCGGCACGATCCGCCCATCTGCAATGGCGGGGTCGCGCCCAGGCCATCGTTGCGGGCGTGGAGATCGATGAATCCAAGATCCCGGTCATGCACACCGACTGCCAGTTCGGCCAGTGGTATTACGGCGAGGGACAGTTCCTGAGCACTCTGCCCGCCTACCGGGCCATCGAGGCGCCCCATGCCGAGTTGCACGGCAAGTACAAGGAGCTCTTTGATGCCCTGCATGCGGAGGATGATCGTTCCGCGCTCAAGAAGATGTTCGGCGGAGGCGATTTCGATGCCGAGAAGAAGCAGAACGCCCGTGATCTGCTTGAAGAACTGAACACCATCTCCGTCAACCTGCTGGGCTGTATCGATGACCTCGAGCAGGCCATCGATGCCCTGACGGACGAAGACTGCGCCCGCCTGTCCGGCGGGTGATCACCCGGGACCCGGGCCCGGAACACGGCCCGGAACACGGCCAGGAATACAGCCGCCCGGTACTGCCCCCGGGACAGCCCCGAAACGAGGCGGAAACCCAAAAGGCCTCCAGCACGCGCGATCGCGGCCTCGGTGCCCGGTCGCCGCCCACTCTTCAACCGCGGCCTCCACCCCGCCTTGCAAAAAAGCCCTATACCGTGACAGCCGCCCCAAGCCCTGCCCGTGTCTATGCCGCGGGTATCTGTGCCCTGATCCTGTGCCTGGGCGTGGCCCGTTTCGCCTACACACCCATGATTGCCCACATGCAGGACCAGACCGGCCTCAGCGAGGGGCTGGCCGGGTGGCTCGCGGGCTGGAACTACCTGGGCTACCTGAGCGGAGTGCTGGTGGTCACCCGCCTCAAGGACATGGTCCTGAAGGACCGGCTTTACCGTTTCGGTCTCGTGCTCGCCGTCCTTACCACCGCCATGATGGGGCTGGGTACCGATCCGGTTCTGTGGGGCGCGAGCCGCTACCTGGCGGGTCTCGCCGCCGCCGCCGGGCTGATGCTGTCCTCGGGGTTGATCCTCAACTGGCTTATCCGCCATGACCATAAACCCGAGCTGGGGATTCATTTCACGGGGGTGGGGGCGGGCATCGTGTTTGGTGCCGTGGTGGTGGAGGGCGCCGCCCGCTTCATCGCCTGGGACGGCCAATGGTGGTTGCTCACCGCCGCCGGGGCGTTGCTTGCCATTCCGGCCTGGGCGTGGATGCCCCGGCCCCGCTCCGGCAAGCCCCTGACCGATGCGCACCGCGAATCCGGTCGTGAGCCTTGCCGCTCCTGGTTATGGCTGCTCCAGGGGGCCTATGCCCTGGCGGGGTTCGGTTACGTGGTGCAGGCGACCTTCCTGGTTCTGATCACCGAAGAGGCGCCGGGCATGGAGGGTAAGGGCGGAATCATGTGGCTGGTGGCCGGCCTTGCCGCCGCCCCCGCGACACTGCTGTGGGACCGTATCGCCCGTCGTGTCGGCTACCTCAGCGCCTTGCAGTGGTGTTTCGTGGTGCAGATTGTGAGTTTGCTCATCCCGGTGTTCTGGGGTGGTCTGTTGCCCGCCATCGCGGCCTCCGTTCTCGCGGGCGGCACCTTCATCGGGATCGTCAGCCTGGTGCTGACCATGGTCGGGCGACTGTTTCCGGCCCACCCGGCCTCCATCATGGCCAAGCTGACCCTCGGTTACAGCGTCGCCCAGATCGTCGGCCCCGTGTTGGCCGGGGAGATGGCGGAAGCCAGTGGCACCTTCGCCGGTGGCCTGCTCATGGCGGTGGCCCTGATGAGCATGGGCTGGGTGGGCTTGTTGTTGATGCGTCGGGTGGAGCGCCGGGCCGAGGTCTGATGACGGCGCATTGAGCGTGTTGGGTAGGGCTGAGGTCAAAGCCTCGCGGTTTCCTGCTTACCTGGCCTGGAACCTCTGTCTGCGGGCCTTTCATTGACTGGCCGCAGATCAGGGCCTTGTTGTCGTAGAGGGTGCTCGCCCCGCGCACCGGTCCATGGTCTGATTGGGTATCGCTCATCGTCAGACCTTTGCCCGTTGCCCACAGGTGACGGGCGTGAAGGGGATTCGGGACCCTGATGCCACAAGAAATCCGCTTCGGCGACTTCGTCCGTGAGATCACCATTCACCAGGACGAGATATCCTACAACGAGCTGACTCCGCCGCTGGATCGCGATGCCGAGGGCAGGGAAAAGCCGTACCAGGCACCACGCATCCGCCTGCGGCCCATCGACGCCTATCGCCTGGTGCAGCCTTATGTGTCGGTGCGCCTGTTGGAGCAGGTGCGGGCCGTGGTGCCCCTGGCCCTGTACCTGGTGCTGTTCCAGTTGTTCATCCTGCGCCAGAACGTCGCCGATTCCCTGGTGATCTCGGCGGGTCTGGCGGCGGTGATTCTTGGGCTGATGTTCTTCATGGAGGGCCTGAAAGTGGGGCTCATGCCCTTTGGTGAAGCACTGGGTACGACCCTGCCCGCCAAGGCCAGCCTGAACGTGGTGTTGGCCATCGCGTTCATCCTGGGCATCGGCGTCACGTTTGCCGAGCCCGCCATCGGCGCGCTCAAGGCGGCAGGGCAGATCGTGGAGGTGGAGTCCGCACCCTACCTGTATGCATTGCTCAACGATTGGGCCGAGGTATTGGTGCTGGGGGTGGGGATCGGTGTGGGCGCTGCGGCGGTGTTGGGCACCCTGCGTTTTCTGAACGGCTGGAGCCTCAAGCCACTGATTTATCTCACCCTGCTGCCCACCGTGGGTCTGACCGTCTACATCCTTTTCGACGCCGAGCTGAGCAAAACCCTGGGCCTGGCCTGGGACTGCGGCGCCGTGACGACGGGCCCGGTGACCGTGCCCCTGGTACTGTCCCTGGGCGTGGGTATCGCCGCCTCCGCCGGGCGCGGGCAATCGTCCCTTTCCGGGTTCGGCATCGTGACCCTGGCCTCACTGTTTCCCATTGTCGCGGTCGAGATGCTGGCCATCTATCTGTCACTGGTGAGCAGCCCGGAGGAGATCATCCAGGCCGCCAACACGGCCGCCGCCGCGGCCGCTGAACCGGCCTGGTTCGAGCGCACGCCCTGGCTGGAGATCCTGGGTGGATTGCGTTCCATCGTGCCCCTGGTGGTGTTCTTGTTCGTGGTCATGCGTTTCGTGTTGGGCGAGCACGTGAAGAATCCGGGCCATATCACCTACGGCATCACCCTCGCGGTGCTGGGCATGATCGTGTTCAACCTGGGGCTGACCTACGGCCTGGCCAAGCTGGGTGGACAGGCGGGTGGGTTGGTCCCCGCCGCGTTCACGGATATCGCCGCGGTCGAGAACGACCCGCTTTACGGCCTGGCCGTGGGGCTGACCATCGCCATCGGCTTCGCCTGGGTTCTGGGTTTCGGTGCGACCCTGGCTGAGCCCGCGCTCAATGCCCTGGGCCTGACCGTGGAAAATCTCACCAATGGGGCCTTTCCGAAATCGGTCCTCATGTATGCCGTCTCCCTCGGTGTGGGCTTTGGCCTGGCCCTGGGTGTGGCAAAGATCGTGTTCGGTTTCTCGATTGCCTGGATGCTCATTCCGGGCTACCTGCTTGCGGTCATCCTCACCTGGTTATCGAGCGAGGAGTTCGTCAACATCGCCTGGGACAGCGCGGGGGTGACCACAGGGCCGGTAACCGTGCCCCTGGTGCTCGCCATGGGGCTGGGCTTCGGCAACGCGGTGGAGGCCATCGAGGGCTTCGGCATTCTGTCCATGGCCTCCATCTGTCCGATTCTGTCCGTGCTGGCCACGGGGTTGTGGATCGATTGGAAGGTCAGGCGCCGTCGGCGGCGCTACGATGCGGGCAAGGCGGTCGAAGCGGAGCGGCACGCCCATGCGTCTGAGCTGCCAGCGAACCCGGCGGGTGAGGGTTGAACCCCAGATGCGAGTGCTCATCAACGGTACTGAATCATGAGTTCCAAACGCGAAATCGTCGTCCTCACCGACGTTGCCCTTATCACCGCCGTGGTGCCCCGGGGGAATGCGGACGTGGTTGTTCAGGCGGCCCAGGAGGTGGGGGCTCAGGGCGCCACCATCCACTATGCCCAGGGGCGCGGGGTACGCGAGCGCCTGGGGATCTGGGGGCTGGCCCTGGAGGCGGAGAAGGAGACCATCAACATCGTGGTCTCCAGCGATCAGGTGGACCGGGTGTTCGAGAAAATGTACCTGGCGGGCAAGATGGACACCCCGGGCATGGGCTTCATGTGGGTGACTCCGCTGGAGAAGGCCGCCACCTTCATTCCCCAGGAGATCATCGAGCGAATGGCCTCACACGGTGCCGGTGCTGGGCCCGGTGCCGACGTTGGGACGGGTGCCAAAGGTGAACGGGACAGTGGCGAAACCGGGGGGAGTTGAGTCGTGCACCTGACCACACCTCAGAAAGTCATCACCTGCATTCTGCCCAAGGGCAGCGCGAAACCGGTTCTGGAGATGCTCAGCCGCGACAAGGGGCTGACCACGGCGAACGTGCACTTTGCCCGAGGGGCGGGTCGCATCACCCCGCTGACGCACCGGGGCATCGGTGAGACCACGGAGAAGGAGATCCTGACCGTGTCGGTCGCAGCCGATGAAGCGGACGCGCTGTTCGAGGAGATATTCTTCGCCGCGGGTATCAACCGCGCCCATGGTGGGCTGATGTACATGCATGCCCTGGTTGCGGCCTCCGGTTTCGCCTTGCCCGAGGTGCCGGAGGAGACCTGACGATCAGGTTGGTAAGGCCCCTTCCATCGGTGGCCGGGCGGGGCAACGGCAGGGGGCGCGCCTCGTGTAGTGCGCCAAGCTATCTGGCACGCATGACGGCCGCATTTTCCGCCGTGCCGCGTTGCTCGTTGTTGCCATAGCCCACCATGACTGCGCCGCGCGCCATGGCTGACGAAAAATGGAACGCGTTCTCGCTCCATCTACTTTGGCGCATTGCACCAGCCCGTGTTGCGCGGGTGTCAGAGGCTGCACACCCCGCCCTCGTAGACGTCCATGACGCCCTTCAGTTCGTTGTAGATGAACATGCGTGCTTCTTCGTCGAATGCGCGCACCGGTGCCGGGATCTCGCCGTTCTCCACCGCGTAAAGGAACTTGTTCACCTGGATACAGCCGGCACCGGCGATTTCCTCGATGACCTCCTCGAGCCGTGCGAAATCCAGTTCAAGGGCCGGGGCCACGGTCTGCGGGAAATCATCTTCTCCAAACCAGAAGTCCAGGCCCTTGGCGAGAAACTCATCGTGGTTCAGGTAATGGGTGCCGTCGCAGGAGAAGTTCAGGCCGATCTTGCCATTGACCAGGTTGATGGATGCCGAACGCAGGTAGATGGTCGGGTCGGCGAAACGCAGCGCCTTGAACAGCGCGAACACCTTGCCGATATCCGCCTGCGGCACGATGTTGCGCCGGAAATAGGGGCGGCGCGGGTAGGCGAGCACGATGTCGGGGTCGGATAATTCGTCCATGGTGAGGATGCGGTAGACGTACGGGTCGTCGATGTGCCAGATGGTGGAGCGGCTGCTGGAGAAGTGGATCTGGCAGTGGTGAACACCCTGCTCGAGCATCAGTTCACGGTGTACGGACAAAACGCCGTCGATGTCCTTGTCCATGACGCTGTCTACCCGTTGTTGGGCAAAGACATTGCCACGGATGACGGGGTCACCCTTGATCTGCCGCCACTGGCTGGGCTCCTCGTAGATCACTTCGCTGTGGGGCAGCTCGCGCAGGTCGAAATCGATGCCCAGGTAGCCGATGGTGGCGTTGTTGGCGTCGCGGATGCGCTGAACGGCGGTCACCGAAGGGCGCTTCTTGTTCTTGCTGATGTAGGCCTGGGAGAGCTTGAAGTCGGTGTCGCCCGAGTGAATATGCTGCATGTACGGCCGCGATGAGCGATCACGGCCGCGTTGCTCGTCATCCGGGCCGTAGCGGGTCACTGTGCCGCTGATCTGAACGCCCCGCGCGTCCATGACGTAGACGTACTTGCAGTGCTTGATGGCGGAGAACAGGGCGTGCAGGTGATCGTCCAGAGCCGAAGCGCTTCCCATGAATGGGATGATGCCCTTGGACAGGTCGAGCAGTTCCTCGCTCAGCATATCCTTGAGCAGGGCGCGTTGAGCATTAGCCGAGTGGCTGATGGTGTGGGACATGGCAGCGGCTGGCCTGGTGCTGGACGGGGTGGTTCGAAGGTCCGGTCGCGGGCGCGTGGGCGCCGTCGGCGGAACCGTTGGGCGACGAAGCAAAGCATCGATGGCCCGTTGTCGTCCACCGTGGGGTCTGCCGCGGGGCCCGCTCGGCCCGTTCGGGAGAACCGGGCCCTGACGGCGGCAGGCTATGGCCCCATTGGATTCCTGTATTAGACCGGGCTGAGGACGGGCGGCACCCTAGCGCCGCTCTGGATGGATGTCGGAAACCGGTGCGTCGCCCGGTTTCCCCCCGTGCATTCACGCCCGCCGTGCGACCCGCGTCCGTCGACCCGGGATAATTCGATGTGGGTCCATCCGGTGCGAAGCAGTCAGCCCGATACCCCGCCCCCAATCGCAGGTCTCCCGAATGCAGTGCGGTCCCCGTGAAATCACCACCCCGTTCCGGCCCATACCCCTTGAAGTTCCAGAGGGCATGAAGCCCAACGAGTTCTTCAACAGCACGGAGAATCTCAACGACCTGGTGAACAACAACGGTTTGCTGGTCAACCCGGAGAACCTGCTGCTCTATCGCAAGGCCCTGGGGCATTCCAACGAATTCGACTGCTCGATCATCTACAACACCTCCCAGACCGTGCTGAACCCCCTGGGGCGCCCCGTGCGCCGCACCCAGGTGCCCGATCATGTGAAGCGGGTCTGGAACCGCATGAACCAGGTGATCGTGGATTTCATGCTGGAGACCTACCCCGACCCGGCCGAACACCTGGTACTGGCGGGCGAGGCCAGCCTCGACGCCACCTGGCCGCTGACCTCACCGGGCGTGCCCAGCATCCGCATGCTGCACAACCACTTCATCGTCTTCCCCATGGAGACGCTGCGCGCAGGGGACATGGCTGACCCGGGCAACCCCAACCTCACCGATGGCGGCCAGCACAGCTTGTTCCAAGCCTATATGCGTGACGTCTACCGACGGTTCTTCGACGAGGCCCTGGATCTGAACGTCCTGCGCAGCATGGAGGGGGCGCGCTCGCAGCTGGCGCTTACCGGTTATCCCCAGGGCCTGCCCTGTTGGGAGATCCAGGGCGGGGTCGAGGCCTTGCAGAGCGCGCGCTTCTGGCACGAGTACGACCAGATTCTCATGGGCTTCCAGGACTTCTATCGCAGTTTCTTCACCCAGGTTTCCACCCGCAACGCGGACATGTTGGACGACCTGTATTTCCCGGAAGCGGTGGAGAATGTGCTGCTGTTCGATAACACGTTCCTGTCCGCCGCCAAAAAGGTGCGTGAGCGCTGTATCGTCGAACCGGCCTACGCGAACGCCATCCGCTGGCAACCGGCCTTCAAACAACTCATCTACCGCAACGATGAAGGCAAACTGGTGGTTACGATCAGCCAGAACTCCATTGGCAATGCGATCACCGAGTTGCTCGGTGTGGTGGTGAACCGGCGCCCGGATGCGGAGGCCTACGAAACGGCGGAGCCCGCGCTCATCGCGAAGCTGGTCGAGGTCCGCCGCCGATTGGTCGAAGCCGACCTGGGGCAGGGCATCGAGACGGAGTATTGGGGCGCCAGCTGAGTGACGCTCATGACCCCGGGATGATGAACTCCGGGATGATGGACTTCGGGGTGATGGGCTTCGGGGTTCCGGGCCCGGTAAGCGCCCCACGAGGCGGAACCGACGTGTCGCGCATCGCTGTGGCTGTGACCGCGTATATTCACGCTGACGTTTCAGGCCGACCGGTTTTTGCCATGGCCGGGCGGGGCGGTAGCCATGCTATTCTTGCCGCCTTTCCAGTGCCCTTCCCCGTACGCACCATTTTCTCTGGCGCGACCCTGTTCCGGCCCCATGTCGAAGACCCCCGATCCGATTGAACTCAAGGGTAGCCTGCATACCCTGACCTCCCTGCGTCTGTTGTCGGCCGACCCCGAAGTCGTCGCCAATGCGGTGCGGCGGCGCGTGGAGCAGGCGCCGGACTTTCTGTCCCACGCCCCCGTGGTCCTCGACCTGGGTTTGATGATGGAGTTGCCCGACCTTTCAGCCCTCGCCAAGGGTGTGCGCGGCGCGGGGATGATCCCGGTTGGCGTCAGCGGCAACCTCGAGGGTCTGGCCGACGCGGCACATGCCGCCGGGCTGGCGCTGATCTCCAAGCGGGAGCGTCGTCCGGCCAAGGGCGAGACGGCGGAAATCACGCAACATCCGGGCTCCGAGCGCGCGTCGCCGAAGCCTGGGGGCGGAGCGGCCAAGGTGGTGCACCAGACGGTCCGTTCGGGGCAGCAGGTCTACGCACGGGGCGGGGACCTGGTCATCCTCGCATCGGTCAACCCTGACGCAGAGGTCCTGGCCGATGGCCACATCCATGTTTACGGCAGCCTTCGTGGCAAGGCGCTGGCCGGGGTTCAGGGGGACACGGGGGCGCGGATCTTCGCTCAGAAGCTGGACCCACAACTCATTGCCGTGGCCGGTAATTACCGCGCGGGCGCGGACCTGGACGGCAGGCTCCGCCAGACGGCCGCGCAGGCATGGCTGGATGGTGACGTCCTGCACGTGGACCCGCTGTAACCGCCGGGCCGGGTGCGCTCAATCCGATGTTCCGCCCAGGGGTTCTCAGCCCAACGGAATTCAGACAAATTTTTTGCAGCCAAGTATCGTTTGGCCAAGTTCTTTTTAGCCAAATTCTTTTTAGTCAGATTTTTTTTTGAGGAGTAATCACCTTGGCACGAGTCATCGTTGTCACATCGGGCAAGGGCGGCGTGGGCAAAACCACGACCAGTGCCGCCTTCGCGACGGGCCTGGCCCTGCGTGGCCACAAGACGGCGGTCATCGATTTCGATATCGGACTGCGCAACCTGGATCTGATCCTCGGCGTGGAGCGCCGCGTGGTCTACGACTTCGTCAACGTGATTCAGGGCGATGCGACCCTCAATCAGGCGCTGATCAAGGACAAGCGCACGGAGAATCTGTTCGTGTTGGCGGCGTCCCAGACCCGCGACAAGGATGCACTCACCCAGGAAGGCGTCGAGCAGGTGATCAACGACCTGGGCGAGATGGGCTTCGAGTACATCGTCTGCGACTCCCCGGCGGGTATCGAGCATGGCGCCTTCATGGCGCTGTACTTCGCCGATGAGGCTCTGGTGGTGACCAACCCCGAGGTGTCCTCGGTGCGTGATTCCGACCGGATCCTTGGCATCCTGGCGAGCAAGTCCCGCAAGGCGGAGAAGGGTGAATCCGTGAAGGAGAACCTGATTCTGACCCGCTACAACCCGGCGCGGGTGGATGAGGGGCAGATGCTCAGCGTGGACGACGTGGTGGAGATCCTCAGCATCCCGCTGCTGGGCGTGATCCCCGAGAGCCCGACCGTCCTTGATGCCTCCAACGCGGGCACGCCGGTGATCCTCGATGGCAACTCCACCGCCGGACAGGCTTATGCCGATCTGGTGGGGCGTTTCCTCGGGGAGGACATCGACCACCGTTTCCTGTCCGCCGAGAAGAAGGGCCTGCTCAAGCGCCTGTTCGGCAGCTGAGGGGAGATGTCGTCATGAGTCTGCTCGACTATTTCCGCAGTAACCGCAAGACCAGCGCGTCCGTGGCCAAGGAACGGCTGCAGATACTGATTTCACACGAGCGTGGACAACGGGGCGCGCCCGAATACCTGCCCCGCCTGCAACAGGAGTTGCTGGATGTGATCAGCAAGTACGTTTCCATCGCCCCCGCTGACCTCAAGGTCAACGTGGAGAAGGACAACGGCTGTGAGGTGTTGGAAGTCAACGTGACCCTGCCGGACCGGCAGTAAGGCGCGGCGTCTTTGGGCCACCAAGCGCGGGCAACCCGGCCGGGTAGTGAGACGTGACGCCCCCAAGGCCGAGGGGCTGTCGTCGGTGGTGCCGCCATCGGCTGGCCGGTTGCAAGAGCGCGCTGTTTTTCCCGCAAGCCGGTGCGATGGAGCGCATCGAAACATTTTCATGGAACCCCGCAAATTAAAGAGAGAGAGACCCTATGAACGTTTCGCGTTCAACGTTGAAGGTCGGCGTCTACGTCGACGTCGCCAACATGATGCGCAACGGTGGCTTCGGCATGCAGTACGACGTATTGCGCCAGTTCGCCTGCCGCGATGGTGCTGAGGCCATCCGCCTCAATGCCTACGTGGCCTACGATGTCGAGCGCGCCCGCGAGGACCGCGTCTACAAGGCCAAGACCCTCAACTATTTCGCCGTGTTGAGGGAGTTTGGCTACAAGGTCATTCAGAAGGAGGTGCGCTGGTATACCGATGAGAGCGGCAACCGGTACGGCAAGGCCAACGCCGATCTGGACATGGCGGTGGATGTGCTGCTGCAGTCCCAGAACCTGGACCGGGTGCTCATGGTCACCGGCGATGGTGACTTCACCCAGGTGGTGAAGGCCCTGCAGAACAATGGCTGCCGCGTGGAGGTTCTGGCCTTCGAGAATGTTTCAGCCCTGTTGCGTCGTGAGGCCGACATGTACACATCGGGCTACCTGGTACCGGATCTCCTGCCTGACCGCAGCGGCACAGGCAAAGCCTGGGGGCGGCTGGGTTCGCGTATCCGCGGCTATTGCTACCACCACGATGATCACAAGGGTTTCGGTTTCCTGCGCTTCATGGCCGAGATTTCTCCAGGCTTGTGGATCACAGATACGCGTGACCCGAACTCGCCCTACCGGACGGCTTTCTTCCACGATTCCCAACTGCCGGAGGACTTCAACGTGTCGGATCTGCCCTCGCGCCAGATCATCTTCGAGTTCACCCTCAGTGATTCGGGGCCCGACCGTGATCCCGGCGCGGTGAACATGCGCGAAGTCGTGCATTACTGAGGCCGCGGTCGTGCCCGACACCCATCCGGATGCCCAGGCCCTGATCGACTCGCTGGGTCTGGAACGCCTGCAGCCGGAGGGAGGCTGGTACCGCCGCGTCTGGCCCCCGGAACCGGCTGATCGGGATGCACCGCGCGGCGACTCATCGGTCATCCATTACCTGCTTGCCCGCGATGATATGTCCGCGCTGCACCGACTGGATGCCCCCGAGACCTGGTTCCACCTGGCGGGCGGACCGGTCCGCTTAGTGGTGATCGGCGAGGGCGGAAAGCTGACCCGGCACCGGCTCATTCCCGGGCGTTCGGCAATCGTTCCCGCGGGCTGTTGGCAGGCGGCGGAACTCGGCTCGGCGCAATGGGCGCTGATGGCCCTGACCATGCGGCCGGGGTTTCATTGGAAAGGCTTCGAGATGGCTGACCGCGCGAAACTGGTCCAGCGCTGGCCGCGGCACGTGCAGTTGTTGGACCGGGTGTGCCGCACCGCCTAAGCCACCCGTGCGGACCCGTCCAATGGTCGGGCCCGCGGCGTGACCCAGCGGTGTAACCCCGTGGTCTCACCAATGGCGGGGACGGCCACGGTCCCCCGGGCGCACCCGCGCGGCCAACGCTGGGTTATATTCATCCCGTCGCATCTGACCAAGGCACCCCATGACCCTTTCCCCCGAGCACGACCCCAAGGTGTTGCCCGGTACGTCCGGTGACTCATCCGCCCATCAAATGGAGTTGATGGCTTCAGTCGTCCAGTCCCTGTCCCATACCGCGGATATCGAGCACACGCTGCGCGAAGGGCTTGAACGCATCATGGATCTGATGGCGGTCGAGGCTGCGTCGATCTTTGTATACGACAACGACGGTCGCGAGCTGATCTGCCGGGCCTGTGCGGGCCCCATCGATGTGACCGGCGTTCGTGTGGGCGGTGACGAGGGCATCATCGGCCTGGCGGCACGTTCGGATGCGCCGGTGCTGGTCAGTGACGCCAACGCCAGCCCGGATTTCACCCCGATCGTGGACCAGGAGACCGGGTTCATATCGCGCACCCTGGCGGCGGCCCCTCTGTCGGTTAATCAGCGACGTCTCGGGGCAATTGAGATCATCAATCGGCGTGACGATGCGGGCCTGTTCACCGAGTCGGACGCGGCGCGTCTCAAGGTGTTGGCGACCGCGGTCGCGTTGGCCATGGAAAATGCCGAGATGACCGCCAAGCTGGTGCGGCACCAGCGTATGGAACGGGAGCTCGAACTGGCGACTGAGATCCAGAAATCCCTCTTTCCAGGACACCGTCCGCATCCGTTCCCGGTTGCCGGTCGAAACCGACCGGCCCGCGAGGTCTCCGGCGACTTCTATGACTTTTTCCACCTGCCGGATGGCCGCATCGGTTTCAACCTCGCGGATGTTTCCGGCAAGGGAATGAACGCGGCCCTGATGGGCGCCAAGGCCGCGAGCCTGATGCGCGCCATAGGTCGGGAGGTGGTGGACCCCGGCACCCTGTTGCAGCGGGTCAATGATGAGTTGTTCGAGACGGCCACCCGGGGCATGTTCGTGACCGCGATCGCCGGTTGGCTGGATCCGGAATCCGGCGAGGGCATGTTCGCGAATGCGGGTCATATGCCGCCGCTGCTGTATCAGGAGGGTGAAATTGCGGCGATCGAGAGCAGTGGCCCCCCCCTGGGCATCATGAGCGCCATGATGTTTCCCGAGGAGCGGTTCTCCCTGTCCGGGGGGCGCCTGTACCTGTACACCGATGGCATCCCGGAGGCCGTTCTTGATGATGGCACGGCCCTCGGGCGCGATGGCCTGGAACGCCTGATCGTGAGCCGCGAGGGGCCTGATCTGGATGCCTTCGAACATGCCCTCGAGTCCCTGGGCGCGCGCAGCCACGACGACATGACCGTGCTGATCGTCGGATGAGTGCGAAGGGCATGGGCGGCGCATCACACCACCTCCTGCGTTTGAGGGTGCCCGCCGAGCCCCACGAACTGCGCAGGCTGCGCGATGCGCTGCGCTCCGCCCTGGTTTTACCCGGCATGCCCGCGGAATTGACCGAGCGTATCGTGTTGGCGGTGGGAGAGGCCGCCATGAATATCGTTCAGCACGGTTTCGGCGATGGGGGCGGTGGCTTCATTGAGCTGACCCTGTGGCGCGAAGGCCGCGCCCTGATCGTGGAGCTTGCCGATGACGCTCCGAGGGTGGCTCGCGAAAGCCTGCATGGTCGTGCCCTTGACGATGTGAAACCCGGTGGCCTGGGCCTGCATTTCATTCACGAGATCATGGATTCGGTGCACTATCTCGATGCCGGGGCCGGGCGCGGGAACGCGGACGGCCGTGCACGGGGAAACCGTTTGCGCATGGTCAAGAACCTGGACGGTCTGGAGAACGGACAATAGTTTCCCAGATCCGGACTGTTCCGGAACGCACGGCGAACGCGGTACAACGCGGCGCCCCGGTCAAAACGACTAGAAACTGAAACAACTGGCGAAAAAGAGGATTGCGAGTGGATTTCGAACACCACGACCACGGGGGCTATCGCGTCGTTACCCTGACGGGCGATGTTGACCTGTCCTGCGCGGCGGATAGCCGTCGTGCCATCCTCGATGCCATTCAACATGGCCACAACACGCTGGTGGACCTGGCGCAGGTCAACTACATCGATAGCTCGGGAATCGCCAGCCTGGTGGAGGGCTATCAGAAGGCGCGCGAAGCGGGTCTGGAATTCGGACTGGTTTCGGTATCCGACAGTGCGCTGAGGGTGCTGGAGTTGGCGCGTCTCAACCAGGTGTTCCCCATCCATGACTCCGTCGAGGCGCGTATTGCCAGTGACGGGTAAAGGACGGCGTGTGAGTCCGTTGGGCGCGGCCTGATGTTTGCCGCGGCGCCGTTCAACGCGCTCGAGGCCCTGGGGCGACTCTCGCTGCGTTTTGTTGATGAACTCGGTTATGTCGCCGCGCTGCTGGTGGAGAGCGTTTATTGGCTGGTTATGGGGCGGCAACGTAAGCAACCGGTGTCCCTGCGGGAGATCTTCCGCCAGGCCATGGAAGTGGGCGTGTCAGCCCTGCCCATTGGAATGGCGCTGGCATTGGGGGTCGGTCTCATGTTGGGCATCCAGGGCATCCATACCCTGCGTACCTTCGGGGCGGAGTCGCAGGTGGTTACCGGGATCGCGTGGTCCGTGACCCGGGAATTCTCGGCCCTCATCGTCGGTATTCTCGTGGCGGGGCGATCCGGTTCCGCCCTGGCCGCGCGTATCGGCACCATGGTGGTCAACCAGGAGATCGATGCGCTGCGCGTGATCGGTATCAATCCGGTCAGGCACCTGGTTGCGCCGCCGCTCGTGGCGCTGATCATCGCGGTACCGTCCCTGGTGATTCTTTCCATGGGGGTGTCGCTGGTGGGCGGCGCGATCTACACCGGTATCGAGTTGCAGATGAGTCCCTTGCTCTATTTCGAGGAGACGTTCCGCATTCTGACCGTGGGGGATGTCATGCAGGGCATGAGCAAGGCCCTGCTGTTTGCGGTGATCATCACCCTGGTGGGCGCGGCCAACGGTTTTTCCGCGAGCGGCGGCGCGGAAGGGGTGGGACGCGCCACGACGCGCTCGGTGGTGGTGTCCATCACCGGGATCATCAGCGCGGACATGGCGTTTGCGTTCTTCGTGACGCGGGCGGCGGGGTGATGCCATGAGCGTTGCGACCCGCCCCGAAACCTGTGCCGTCGAGGTCCGCGACCTGGTGACCCATTACGGCGAGCGGCTGATCCTCGATGACGTCAGCTTCGCCGTACGGCAGGGCGAGATCATGGTGGTGATGGGCGGGTCGGGCTCGGGAAAATCCACACTTTTGCGCTACCTGCTGGGGCTGCATAGGCCCACCAGTGGGCATATCAGCCTGTTGGGTCAGGACATCACCCGCCTCGATTCCGATGCGCTCTACGCGTTGCGCAGCCGCATGGGGGTATCCTTTCAGGGCGGGGCGCTGTTCAACTCCATGACCGTGGGCGAGAACGTGGAGTTGCCCCTGCGCGAACACACCGACCTGGACGACAACACCATCCGGATCATGGCCAACCTGAAGCTCGAACTGGTCAATCTCGCGGGTTTCGGATACCTGATGCCAGCGCAACTGTCCGGGGGCATGATCAAACGCGCCGCGCTCGCCCGTGCCATCGTGATGGATCCGAAGCTCCTGTTTTTCGATGAACCCAGCGCCGGGCTCGATCCGGTGGCGGCGGCAGAGCTGGACGAACTCATCATCCGGCTTCGTGACGTGATGGGGACAACCATCGTGGTGGTAACCCACGAGTTGCAGTCCGCCTTCAAGATCGCTGACCGAATCACGGTGCTCGATCAGGGCCGCATTCTGGCAGTGGGAACGGTCGATGAGATCCGTGAAAGCCCGATTCCCCGTATCCGTGATCTGCTCAACCGCCGTCCGCGCAATGAACACGTGGATGCCGAGGCCTACATGGATCGTCTGACGGGGCCCGGTGGTCCGGTGGGCGGAGGCCTGACCCCGCCATGAGACACGAGCGCGTCAACTACATCGCCGTGGGCCTGTTTGTTCTGGTGTCCTTTGTTTTCGGGTTCTGGTTTCTGTTCCAACTCACCGGCAGCAGCGGGGCGGTGGATCGCTACTTCGCAACCTATGAATCGGTAGCCGGCCTGCGCCCGGGGGCACAGGTGTTTTATCAGGGCTATCCCGTCGGGCGCGTCGAGGCCATCCGGCCCCAGTTGGAGCCTTCCGGCGTGCGTTATCGGGTCGATTTCGGTATCGCCCGGGGCTGGCCCGTCCCCGAGGACAGCGTCGCCCGGGTTGCGGCGCGGGGTGTGCTCGGTGTGGTGGCCCTGGAGATCGATCAGGGCGGAGGCCCGGGCCTGTTGGAGCCCGGGGACGAGTTGCGCTCGCTCAGTGGTGGGGACTTGTTCACGGTGCTGGGTGAGACCGCGGCGGAGGTCCGGTTGCTCAGCCGCGATACCTTACGCCCCATGTTGGAGCGGCTTGACCGCCGCCTCGACTCCCTGGGTGGTCAGCTGGATGAGGGTGTCGGTGCGCTGCTTGGCGACGCCCGTGAGTTGACCCGGGTGCTCAACGAGGATGCGCGTCTGCTCCGCGACGTACTCGACGAGCGCAACCGCGACAACATCCGCGCGAGCCTCGAGCATCTGCGGGTGGCCGGAGAGGGCTTTCGCGAGGTCAACACCAACCTAAACGCGGCCAGTCTCGCGGTCAGGGGCTTATCCGATCAGGCCCGGCCCCTTTTCAGCAACGACAACATCGACCGGGCCAACCGCATGCTCGAACAGATGGAGGAGCTGGTGGGAAACATCCATGGTGCCAGTGGCGAGTTGGCGCAGACCCGCGCCCGGCTTGACCGGGCCCTGGATCAGGCCAGCGGTGCCCTCGAGGAGAACCGGCCCAACCTCAAGCGCGTGATCCGGGACCTGCGCGTGAGCCTTGATGCGGTGTCGCGACGTATGGATACCATCAGTGCCCAGGTCGAGGGCACCAGTCGGAATCTCAACGCCTTCTCCCGTGACGTACGGCGGGATCCGTCCATTTTGCTGCGGGGCGATCGCTCCGGAGGGCAGTGACCCATGTCTGATCGCTTCCGCCTGCCGCACGTGGCCCTGATGCTTGCGTTGCTTGCTCTCGCCGGTTGCGCCGGGCCTACGCCGCCGGAGCATTTCTACCGACTGCCAACACCCGAGGTCGCAGCGGGCGGGCAAATCCTCGACGGTGGAATGAACATCGCGCTGCTTCGCACCGATCCGGTCCACGAGGATCGGGCGATGTTGTTCAGCGACGATCCGGAAGGCCTGCGCCTGGAACAGTACCGCTACAACCACTGGACGGCTAACACGCCGGATCTGCTGCGTGCCTTCATGTTGCGTTACCTGCGTCAGGTCGGGGTCGCTGACTGGGTGGCACCGGCCGACCAGGGGCGCGATGCGACCTATGAGCTGGTCGGTCGCCTCCTGCGTTTCGAACGACACAGCCACGCTGGTCGGCACACCGTGGTGGTGCGTATGGAGTTGGAACTGCTCGATCGCGACCGACGGCCGCTCGGCCTGCATCGTGAATATGAGCAGGTCCAGGAGCTGAACGGCGATCAGCCCCTGGATATGGCCCGTGGCTTGCGCACGGCCTTGGCCGCGGTCATGACGCGATTCATTGACGACCTCAAAAGGCAGCGAACGCGGCCCTGATTTCCTGTTCCAAGCCCCATCAAGCCCAGTACCGAGATCTCCATGCCACGGCCCGAAACCCCCCAGATTGCCGCCGATGCCATCATTGAATTGACTGACCGGCCCGGTGGGCCAATCGTGCTCATCGAGAGGCTCAACCCGCCCCACGGCTGGGCGATTCCGGGCGGGTTCGTGGACGTGGGTGAGGCGGTGGAGACCGCGGCGGTGCGTGAGGCGCGGGAAGAGACGTCCCTGGATGTCACCCTTGTCGCGTTGTTGGGAATCTATTCGAATCCGGCAAGGGACCCGCGCGGGCATACGGCAACGGCGGTCTATTGTGCCCGCGCCGTGGGCCAGCCCGAGGCCCGTGATGACGCCCGGTCACTGGCGGTGTTCACACTCGATGCCTTACCCGATGGGCTGGCCTTCGATCATGATCAGGTGTTGGCGGACTACCTGAAATGGCGGCAAACGGGGCTTGTTGCGGCGTTGCGGTACTGATTCGGGTAAGGGTGAATGGCGGACGCCGGTGCTTGGGATGTGCGGCGGAGAGACGGTGACGCGTCCAGAAATAAACCGGATCGGGCCACGCTTGTTTTAACCCGGCTGTCACCTAAGCTCTCGGGCCCTCAAGCATCACCGAAGCGTCATCAGGAACCGCCATGCGACCCGCCCAGCTGAGTACCGTTCTCGATCGTGAATTTCTCGCCGCGTCCGAGAACCAGCACACCCCGGTGATGTTGTGGGGGCCGCCCGGGGTCGGCAAGTCTCAGATGATCGCCCAGGTGGCTTCGCGTCACGACGTCGCGGTGATCGATATCCGGCTGTCCCAGATGGAACCCTCCGACCTGCGCGGCATTCCGTTCCGGTCCGGTGACCTGGTGGAGTGGGCCGTGCCGGCGATCCTGCCTGACGTGGCCCGTCACGGAGAACAGGGCATCCTGTTTCTGGATGAAATCACCTCCGCGCCGCCCGCGGTGTCCGCCGCCGCGTATCAGCTGATTCTCGACCGCAGGCTCGGTGAGTATTCCATCCCGGACGGCTGGGCGATTTTTGCCGCCGGTAACCGCCAGGGTGACCGTGGGGTGACATACACAATGCCGGCGCCACTGGCCAACCGCTTCTCCCATTTCGAGGTGGAAGCGCACCTGGATGACTGGGTGTCCTGGGCCTACGCCAACGGTATCGACGAGCGCGTGATCGGTTTCCTGCGCTTCCGGCCGGAACTGCTGTTCGACTTCGATCCCGCCCACAACCCCGTGGCGTTTCCATCACCGCGCTCCTGGGAATTCGCCCACCGCGCGCTTCGCAAGTTCGATGATCATGGCCAGTTGCTGAGCGGTGCACTGCAGTCTTGTGTCGGCCCGGCCGCGGGGATTGAACTGGCGGCCTTTGTCGAAAACCTCGACCAGTTACCTGACCTGGACGCGATTCTGCGTGGCGAGGAAGTTCCTGTCCCCACGGAGATCGATCTGCAATACGCCGTGGCTTCCTCGCTGGTCGGACGGGCCATCGCCGCGCGCGGTACGGACAATGCCAAAGAGGTGCATGGGCGGATCATCGATTACGCGGGTAAGTTCCGGCAGCGCGAGATGGGCGTGATGCTGGTGTCCGACATGCACCGCGCCATCGGTCGCGATCTGTTCGAGGTGCCCGAATTCGGCACCTGGGCTCAGGCCGTGGCCGAGGTCATGTTGTTCGAGCAATGAGCGGCGGAGACGCAGCCTGATGAGTGCCGATGCGGTTGAAACCAAGTTGAGCGCCGCGCGCACGCGGCTCATCCTCGACAAACCTTTTCTGGGGGCCCTGGTGCTTCGTCTGCCCATGAAGGAGGGCGGCGATTGGTGCAAGACGACGGCTACTGATGCACGTGCCTTCTACTACAACCGGGCGTTCATCGATTCTCTCGATCTGGCCCAGACCCAGTTCATGCTGGCCCACGAAGCATTGCATTGCGCCCTGTCCCACTTCGCGCGGCGCATGAACCGGGTCAAGTGGCGCTGGGACCTGGCCTGTGACTTCGCCGTCAATCCGCTGTTGCTGGATGAAGGGCTCAAGGCACCACCGGACATGCTGCGGGTTCGTGAGTTCGACGGGCTGACTGCGGAGGAGATCTATCCCTTGCTGGATCGCTTCGACGAGGATGACAAGACCCTCGACGAGCACATTTACGACGACGAGAACCAGAAGGGCGGCGACAAGGGCGTCAGTCAGAAGGAACTCGATCCGCAACAGGATTCCGGCGACGCCAGCCAGGGTGGGCAGCCACAACAGGGTGAGAACGGCCAGGGTGCCAATCAGCCGCCCCCTCTGAATCATGAGGAGCGGGCCGAATTGCAGGTGCAATGGACGCAGCGACTGGCCGGCGCCGCTCAACAGGCCATGCAGGCGGGCAAGTTGACCGGGGCCATGGCACGCCTGGTGGACCACCTACTTCAGCCCCAGCTTCCCTGGCGCATGCTGCTTGCCCGGTACATGACCGTGAGCGCCCGAGACGACTACAACTACCAACGACCGTCCCGCCGCGAAGGGACCGCAATACTGCCCAGCCTGCGCTCGAGCCAGGTGGACATCGTGGTGGCGGTGGACACGTCGGGGTCCATCGGTCGTGCGGAGATGCAGGAATTCGTATCCGAGGTCGATGCCATCAAGGGCCAGGTCAAGGCGCGTATCAGCCTGGTTGCCTGTGACGCGGAGTTGGCGGAGGGGGCGCCCTGGGTGTTCGAGCCCTGGGAGCAGGTGGAGCTGCCCAAGTCCCTGGGCGGCGGGGGAGGCACGCGCTTCGAACCGGTTTTCGACTGGGCACGCGACTGCGGGAAACCTCCCGACCTTCTTGTCTACTTCACCGATGCCGTGGGCAGTTTCCCGCCCCTGGAACCGTCGTTTCCGGTGATCTGGTTGGTAAAGGGCCGCGCTCAGGTTCCGTGGGGGCAGCGAATACAGCTGAACTGAGCGCCCGTTGTGTGCAGTGTTGCCCCAGGGTGGTTATGATTCCGGCGAATACCGGTTGCTGCTGTTTGCATGCTCGCGCCGGATGAGTGCGGTGCCTGTTTCCGCACTCAGATAAATACTCCATCACATAAGCATCGCGGCGCGCCTCCACGGCGGCCCATGGAACCTCTCCCGGGGGCCTAATGAAAAAGATCGTGCTGGTTGAAGACAACCCGGACAATCGCGATCTGGTCTGTGCATTCCTAGAAGACCGTTACGAAATCACCTCGTTCGCCAGTGGCGCGGAGGCCCTGGATTACCTGGGCGGTGCCGAAGTCACAGTGCCCGATATCCTGCTTCTCGACATTGCCCTTCCGGGCATCGATGGCGTTGAGTTGTTGCGGCGAATCCGCGCAATGCAACAGTTGGGGCGTATCCCTGCCGTCGCCCTGACCGCCCACGCCATGAAGGGCGATGAGCAGAGGTTCCGGGCGGCCGGTTTTGATGCCTACGTGCCCAAGCCCATCGTCGATGACCAGGAATTGTCCGGGGTGATTGAGCGCTTGTCGTGACCGGGGTGAAAAGATGAGATCGCGGGGTTTCCGAAGGTGAACAAAGCACAATTCAAACTGCGGCCCCTGACGTGGGTCCTCATTGCGATCTTCGTTCTGTTGGTCACCATCTCCACGGCGCCGCTGTTCGTGGAGTTGGAGGGGAGCGCGGTGTCGGTGGTTCTGCAACTGGGCGGAGTCGGGCTGGGCGTCATGGGGCTGGTGCTGGGCCTCATGCTCATCCGCCGGTCCAACCACCGTATGGCCACCCTCTCCGCCGTTGCGGAGCAGATCGGAAACGGCGACTACACAGCGCGCTCCGAGGAGGAGGCCAAGGACTCGATTGGCATGCTCGGCGCCTCGATCAATGCGATGGGCGAGAGCATTCAGGGCGCTTTCGAGCAGCTCGAGCGCCAGCACGAGGAAATCGAGACCAACCGTAAGACGCTCGCCGAGCAGCATTCGCGCCTTGAACGGGCCTTCGCGCGCCAAGGCGACTTCGGAGTCTTTCTCACCTCCATCAACACCGTAGACATCAATTCCATCGCCTCGCGTGGTCTTGAGTATTTCATGCGCATTGCCCACGCACAGCTTGGGATCTTCTTCATCTGGGACGAAGACACCAAGCGCCTGACCCGGATCGCGGAGCGCGGCGTGGATCGCCAGGCCCTGAGCAACCTGGTACCCCGTGACATGGAGGGGGGCCTGCCATGGGAGGTGCTCAAGCAACAGGAGTGGCAGTACGTGTCCAATCTGGATTCGGACACCTTGCCCACAATCCAGCTGGGCTTCGGGCCGGTACAGATCAGCCACGTGGTGGGCATACCGGTGGCCTTTCAGCAGCGACACCTGGGCGTGGTGGTGCTGGCCGCGGCTCACCGCTTCGACGAAGACGCGCAGCAACTGCTCGGTCATTCCAACGAAGCGTTGGGTGCGGCCATGAACAATGCGGTCGCGTACAAGCTCGGCCAGTTGCAGGCGATCCGCCTGGAGCAGGCCAACCGCGAATTGATCGAGGCCGACCGTCTGCGCAGCGAATTCGTCGCCAACATGAGCCACGAGTTGCGTACGCCACTCAATTCCATCATCGGTTTCTCCAACCTTCTTCTGAAGAACCGTGAGAACAACCTGTCCCAGCGCGATGTGGACTTCGCCGAGAAGATCAATCGCAACGGCAAACACCTGCTGGGGCTCATCAATGACATCCTCGATCTGTCCAAGATCGAGGCGGGGCGCATGGATGTGGACCTGCGCGAGACTTCTCTGGGCGGGGTGATCGAGGAGGTTGTGGACATGCTCCAGAACCAGGCGGTCGCCAAACACCTTGAGTTGAAAGCCGAGCTGCCCGATCCGCCGCCATTCCTGCAGACCGATGGTGAGAAGCTCAAGCAGGTGCTGATCAATCTTATCGGCAACGCCATCAAGTTCACCCACGAGGGGGGGGTCACCGTGGGGCTGGCGGGGTCACCTCAGACGGGCATTCGTATACAGGTGCGTGACACCGGTATCGGCATTCCGCAGGAGAAGGTGAACGTGATCTTCGAGCCGTTCCGGCAGGCCGATGGAAGCACTACGCGGCAATACGGCGGTACCGGCCTGGGGCTGAGTATTTCGCGCTCTATCGTCGAGTTGCTGGGCGGAACGGTGACCTGTTCATCAGAGGTGGACAAGGGCACGACCTTCGAGGTGGTTTTCCCGCCCGCGGCGGATGATTCGAAACGCCCCGAGGCCTCTGAGCATGCGGTGGGCGTCGTCGAGGACGTTTCAGTAACTGATGCGGTGGCTGCCGAGAGCAGCGGGGAAATGGCCGCTGGTGCGTCCGGTGGGCGGGGCAGTACGGAGGCGGTTCTCTCCGAGGCGCTGGGCAACGGCGACGATGCCGACGTGAGTGGACAGCTGGTCCTGGTGGTCGATGACGACCCGGACGCACGCGACCTGCTATCCAGCCAGATTCGCGAGCTGGGTGCGCACCCGATACCCTGTGAAAGCGGCGAGCGTGCGCTGATGCTGGTCAAGGAGCGGCGCCCTGATCTGATCACGCTTGATCTCATGATGCCCGGACTGGATGGCTGGGAGGTGTTACGCCGCCTGAAAGCCGATACCACCTTGAGCGATATCCCCGTGGTCGTGATCAGCATCGTCGCCGACAAGCGGCGGGCCGTGATCCTGGGTGCGGTCGATGCCTTGAGCAAGCCCATTTCCGAGGACGAATTCCAGTTTCTGCTGCAACGCCACCTGGCGGCGGCGAAGGTGTCGAACGTCATGGTGGTCGATGATGATCCCGACGCTCGGGATCTCATGAGCCGTCTGTTGGAGGAACGGGTATCCACGGTACGCACGGCCACTGACGGACAGGATGCATTGTCGGTCATGGAGGGCTTCGTTCCGGATCTGATATTCCTGGACCTGATGATGCCCGTCATGGATGGAATCACCTTCCTGCGCATGGTGCGCGCGGACCCCCGCTTCCGTGAAATCCCCGTCGTGATCGTGACAGCGAAGCAGCTCAACACCGAAGAGCGACGCGAGTTGGAATCCCGTGTGGTGATGATCATCGAGAAGGGCGATGCGCTCATGAATGACCAATTGCGCGAGGTGATCCGCAGTGCCCTTTGATGTCCGGACCGCGACATGTCACGCGTGCCCGGGGTCGATGAATCTTCGCGCGGGGGCTTGCCCGAATGTCCGGGGCGAATGCCCAGGGGCGGGGTCAGTGGGGGCCGTCAGCAGGGACATGTCCCATGCAGAATAGCGGCCCGTATGCATCGGTGGACTCCACGGAGGTTCCCGTTACCCACGAGATAGGGATCGTGGTGGTGGATGATCTCGCGGACAACCGTGATCTGCTCGAGGCGCTGCTCATCGGAGAGGGCTTCGAGAATGTGCATACCGCATCTGATGGCGAGCAGGCCCTGGATATCCTCGGGCAGTACTCCGACATCGGCCTTGTCCTGCTCGACATCATGATGCCGGGCATTGATGGCTACGAGGTCTGCAAGCGCATCCAGGAAAACGAGGCCTGGCGTGAGATTCCGGTGATCATGGTGACCGGTGGTGGCCTGACACAGAACCAGGCCCTGCAAAAGAGTTTCGCGGTGGGAGCCACGGATTACATATCCAAGCCCATCAATGAGGTGGAACTGTTCTCCAGGATGGGGATGGCCCTGACCTTGTTCCAGGAACGAAAGCTGCGGAAGTTGCAAAGCGCACGCCTGGAGCAGAGTGAGGAACGGTTCAGACTCACCTTCGACATGGCCCCGGTGGGCATCGCGCATGTGGACCTGGATGGCCGGATCATCCATACCAACCACAGTATGGGGACTCTGCTCGGGTACAGCTACGACGAGATGACCGGCATGGAGCTGGATGGATTCTGCCTGCACGGGGCCTCAGAGCTGGATCTCGCCTCCATCCGCGATTCACTGAAGACCAGTGATGGCTCGGTGGAACGCGAGGCGCGCTTCAAGACCCGTGATGGTTCGGCGCTTTGGATCAATCTGCGTATCACCATGTTGCGCGATGCGTCGGGCGCGCCGAACTACCTGATCGCGATCCTTGAGGACATCACCGAGCGCAAACAGGCCCACCAGGAGATGGAGCGGATCGCCTTCCACGACCCTCTGACCGGCTTGCCGAACCGGCGCCTGTTCAACAAGCACCTGACCGGCGCGATCGTGGAAGGACAAGGCCGTTCGGAACCCCTGGCCGTGATGTTTCTCGATCTTGATCATTTCAAACAGGTCAACGACAGCCTCGGCCACGCGGCCGGTGATCGTCTGCTCCAGCAGGCCTCCGTGCGCATCGAAACGACGATCAACGACCGGGGTGTGCTGGCGCGCATGGGCGGCGATGAGTTCGCCATTCTCATGACGCGGGACGTGCGTGTGGATACGGCGGGTGAACTCGCTCAGGACATCGTCGAGGCTTTCCGCCTGCCCCTTGAGGTGGAGTCCCGTGACATCATCGTGACGCCCAGCATCGGCATCAGCCTGTACCCGCGCGATGGTTCCACCCCTGAGCTGCTGATGCGTAATGCCGATGCGGCCATGTACCGGGCCAAGGAGTCAGGCCGAAACGGGTTCCGGATGTATAACTCCGCCATGAGCTTCAAGGTAGAGGAGCGCCTGTCATTGGAGCAGAGCCTGCGGCGTGCGCAGGAACGCGAGGAATTGCATGTCCTCTACCAGCCACAGTGCCGGATCGAGACCGGCGAGGTGATTGGCTGCGAGGTGCTCGCGCGATGGGAGCATCCGGAGTTCGGGCTTATGGATCCGGAGAAATTCATCCCCCTGGCGGAGGACACCGGTTTGATTCTCGCCATTGGCGAATGGGTGATGCGGCAGGCCTGTGAGCAGATCAAGACCTGGCAATCACGCAACGTCAAGGTGGTGCCGGTGATGGTGAACCTGTCTCTCATACAGATGCGTACCGATGGGGTGATCGCCATGGTGCAGCGCGTTTTGCGCGAGTCTGGCGTTGATGCGCGCCACCTCGGGATCGAGATCACCGAGAATATCGCCGCACTCAACACAGAGCATGTCATCGACCTGCTCACCCAGTTGCACGATCACGGTGTACAGGTGGTTATGGATGACTTCGGCACCGGGTACTCCTCTCTGAGTCGTTTGAAACGTTTCCCGCTTGATGCCCTGAAGATCGATAAATCCTTCATCGGTGATATCACTGAGGACCCGGATGACGAAGCCATCGTCCGCGCTATCGTGGCCCTGGCCAAGAATCTCAACCTCATGGTCATCGCCGAAGGCATCGAGACGGAGGCTCAGCTCAAAGTGCTGGCCGATATCGGTTGCGCGGCGGCCCAGGGATTCCTGTATGGCCGACCCATGCGGGCGGAGCGTTTCGAGGAAGTGATGGCCAGTGGCTATCTCAGGCCCGAGAGCGGCCTCGGCGCCACCGGCTGACCCTGGCGGATACGGCTATGCGCTGCCCCTACTGTGGTGCCCAGGACACCAAGGTGATCGATTCCCGCTTGGCGAACGACGGTGATCAGG
The DNA here is from genome assembly GCA_049604295.1 of Gammaproteobacteria bacterium. Lineage (GTDB taxonomy): Bacteria > Pseudomonadota > Gammaproteobacteria > JACKNK01 > JACKNK01 > JBMYTL01. Next base: position 14,095 of record JBMYTL010000019.1, on the reverse strand, counting down.
TCAGGCGCAGGCGCGAGTGCAAACAGTGCGTTGCCCGCTTCACCACGTTTGAGACCGTCGAGGTGGTGATGCCCCGGATCATCAAGGCGGATGATCGGCGGGAGCCCTTCGACGAGAGCAAGCTGCACAAGGGCATGTTGCTGGCATTGCATAAGCGGCCGGTCAGCAGCGACCAGATCGATGCGGCCGTCAATCGGATCGTGCGGCAGATATCCGGTTATGGTGAGAAGGAAATCGAGTCGCGCCGAATCGGCGAGTGGATGATGTACGAGTTGCGTGCACTCGATCCGGTCGCATATGTACGTTTCGCTTCTGTATACCGCAGTTTTCAGGATGTGAACGCGTTTCGTGAGGAGATCGAGCGCCTAGAGCAAACGCCTCCGTCCGATGACGGACAGATGTCCCTGTTGCCACGCGAATGATCGATGATCGTCGGCATATGGCCCGCGCCCTGCGCCTGGCGCGCCACGGGCTCCACAGCACGGACCCCAACCCCCGGGTGGGTTGCGTGATCGTCCGCGACGGTGAGGTGGTGGGCGAGGGGTGGCACGAGCGTGCCGGTGAGCCCCATGCCGAAGTACACGCGTTGGCAATGGCCGGCGAGCGTGCACGCGGTGCCACGGCCTATGTCACCCTGGAGCCCTGTAGCCATTATGGCCGCACCCCGCCCTGTGCCTCCGCGCTGGTTGGCGCTGGCGTGGGTCGGGTCGTGGCAGCCATGGAGGACCCCAATCCCCAGGTGTCGGGGCGGGGGCTTTCCATGCTGCGCGATGCGGGCGTGGAGACGGCGTGTGGTGTTCTGGAGGATGAGGCGCGCGCCTTGAATCCCGGTTTCATAAGTCGAATGGCGCGCGGGCGACCCTGGGTACGCGTGAAATCGGCCATCAGTCTCGATGGGCGTACAGCCATGGCAACCGGAGAGAGCAAGTGGATCAGCTCGGATGCCTCGCGTCGTGACGTCCAACTCTGGCGGGCACGCAGTTCGGCGATATTGACGGGCATGGGTACTGTGCTTGCCGATGACCCGTCGCTGAACGTGCGTCTTGACGCGTCCGAACTGGGTGTCAGGGCCGTACGTGATCCGGTACGCGTAGTGGTAGATGGAGCGGGACGGATGCCGGCGACGGCCCGAATGCTCACGTTGGCGGGGGCAACCTGGGTCGCTGCGCCCGCGGGACGCAATCCCCCTCCGGGCGCTGAACACCTGGTCGTGCCGCTGGAAGGCAGCCACGTGAATCTTGAGGCACTGATGGGTGTATTGGCGGATCGTGGGATCAACGAAGTATTGGTGGAGGCAGGGCCCGGCCTGGGTGGAGCCTTGCTCGCGCTGGGGTTGATCGACGAGATGATCGTTTACCTGGCACCGCACCTGATGGGGGACGGCGCACGGGGCTTGTTCTCCCTGCCAGACCTGGAGCGCATGGAGCAGCGTATTGCCCTGGAGATCGTGGATATTCGCCGCGTAGGGCCGGATTTGCGTATGATTGCGCGTCCTGCCACCCCGGGTGGTCGCTAAAGCACCGCCCTGAGACGTGTTTACCTGAGTCGTGTTTACCGGAATCATCGAAGCCGTCGGACACATCGCCGCCATGGAACCCCGTGGCGGCGATATGCGTTTGCGCGTGCATAGCGGAAAGCTCGATCTCTCCGATGTCGCCCTGGGCGACAGCGTCGCGACCAACGGGGTCTGCCTGACGGTTATCGATTTGCCCGGTGATGGCTACTGGGCTGATGTATCCGGCGAGACGCTGAACTGCACCACCTTGGGTGACCTGCGCGTGGGCACGCGGGTGAACCTGGAAAAGGCGATGACACCGAGTACCCGCCTCGGAGGGCACCTGGTCTCGGGACACGTGGATGGTGTGGGTGAGGTGGTTGAGCGACACAGCGACGCCCGTTCGGAACGCTTTCGGATAAGGGCGCCCGAGGGCTTGGGGCGTTATATCGCAGCCAAGGGATCCATCTGCGTGGATGGCGTCAGCCTGACGGTTAACGCCGTGGATGGTGCGTTTTTCGAGCTCAATATTGTTCCTCATACCCTGGCCGAGACCACTATCGATCAGTTTCAGGCGGGCAATCGTGTGAATCTCGAAGTGGATGTCATTGCGCGTTACCTGGAACGGCTGCTACAAGGCGCGTCCGATGGTGAGCCCGGTGGTCTGACCATGGAATTCCTCGCGCGTCACGGCTTCGCCTGACTCACCTGCCAACAGGCTCCCATTACCCCGCGCGCCGCGCGCCGCGCGCGCGGAACAGCAACCGCAAAGACTCCCCATGGCATTGAACCGAATCGAAGAGATCATTGATGACATCCGTCAGGGCAAGATGGTCATCATCATGGACGACGAGGACCGTGAGAACGAAGGTGACCTGGTCATGGCCGCATCCTCCTGTCGGCCGGAAGACATCAACTTCATGGCAACCCATGGCCGTGGCCTGATCTGCCTGACCCTGACGCGGGAGCGTTGCCGTCAGCTGGACCTGCCGCTGATGGTGTCCCAGACCAACGATGCGCATGGGACAAATTTCACCGTCTCCATTGAGGCCGCCGAGGGGGTGACGACCGGCATCAGTGCTTACGACCGTGCGCACACCGTGCGCACGGCTGTCCGGCCCGATGCAAAACCCGGTGACATCGTGCAGCCCGGCCACATTTTTCCGCTCATGGCCCAACCCGGCGGAGTTCTCACGCGCGCAGGCCATACCGAGGCCGGTTGCGATCTGACCCGACTTGCCGGTTCCGAGCCGGCCGCGGTGATCGTCGAGATCCTCAATGAGGACGGGACCATGGCGCGTCGGCCTGATCTGGAACGTTTCGCCGAAACCCACGGCCTCAAGATCGGTACCATCGCCGACCTGATCCGCTACCGCATCGAGAACGAGAAGACCATCGAACGGGTTGAAACCTGTGAATGGGAATCGGAGTTCGGTCCGTTCACCTTGCACGCTTACCGTGATGTGATTCGAGGCGACCTGCACTTCGCCATGGTGCGTGGCTCGGTGGGACCGTCGGAGCCGGCACTGGTTCGCGTGCACGTCGAAAACACGCTGTGCGACCTGTTTGCTCCGGCCCCGTCACTGCCTTGCGGGTGGCCGTTGCGTGACGCGCTCAAGCGGGTGGCGGATGAGGGGACGGGGGTGGTCGTTGTTCTCCAGTATCCGGAGAGCGGGGACGACCTCGTGGCGCGGATGCGTCAGTGCAAAACGAAGGTCGAGGGGCAGCGCAACCCGCCTCGGAAGGAGAGCGACGATGAGTTGCGTACCCTGGGTGCCGGCGCCCAGATCCTGGCGGACCTGGGTGTGCGCGAGATGCGCGTTCTGGGTGCACCGCGAGTCATGCATGGCCTTGCCGGTTTCGGGCTTTCCGTGGCCGATTACGTGGATCATTGATGCGCGGAGTGTTTCCGCGCTTCATCTCTGAGAGTGACAAAATGACTGATCTGAAGACCTACGAAGGCACTTTCACCGGCGGCGATGGCCGCTACGCCATCATCTCGTCCCGCTTCAACGCCTTCGTCGTCGAGAGCCTGGTCGCCGGTGCGGTCGATACCCTGCAGCGCCACGGTGTTGATGCACAGGGCATCGAATTGGTGCATGTCCCCGGTGCGTGGGAAATGCCTATCGCTGCACAGCGGCTTGCCGCTTCCGGCCGTTACGATGCGATCATCGCCCTGGGTGCGGTGATCCGTGGCGGGACCCCGCATTTCGACTACGTGGCTGGCGAGTGCGCCAAGGGCCTGAACAGCGTGTCGCTGAAGCACGATATACCGGTGGTATTCGGCGTCCTGACCGTGGATTCCATCGAGCAGGCGATTGAACGCTCTGGAACCAAGGCCGGCAACAAAGGTGCCGAGGCTGCTTTGTCCGCCATTGAAATGGTCAGTCTCCTCAAGAGCCTTTGAGAGCAGTTGAACACCATGGGTGACAGCGGAGCGAAAGGTGGCGGCAAGGGCAGGAAATCCTCAGGGGGCAAATCCAGTGCGCGTACCCTCGCGCGTGAGCGTGCACTGCAGGCCCTCTATCAATGGGATCTCACCGCGCAGAGCGTGACCGACATCGCGCAGCAGTTCCGCGAGGATCAGGACATGAAAGGTGTCGACGGGGACTACTTCGAGCTTCTGCTTGGAGGTGTGGTTCGGGGTGTGTCCGGCCTGGACGCCGCCTATGAACCGGCACTGGATCGGCCCCCTGAGACCCTGGATGCGATTGAGCGCGCCATTCTGCGGCTCGGTTGCTTCGAGTTGATGCATTGTCCCGAGGTGCCCTACAAGGTGGTGATCAACGAGTCAGTGGAATTGGCCAAGCGATTTGGTGCTGAACAGGGCCACAAGTATGTCAACGCGGTCCTGGATAAGACTTCAGTCAATGCGCGCCGCCTGGAGCGGGGCGGGAGCTGATCGTCCCGTAATCGGTTGTGGGCCGCTCAAAGAAAAAGCCACCCTGGGGTGGCTGTTTCTTTCCTATCAACCGCGCGGATAGGTCAGTAGCGCATTTCGATTTCCAGTACCTCGGTGGGCGACTTGACCTGCACCTTGGAATCCGAGAATTTCGGAGGTCCGTAGAACACAGTGGTATTGCCTGAGGTGCCGTATCCTTCCATGGGAACACCGAGCCACGTGGCGTCGGCTTCGCCATTGTTGTTGGCGTCGTGGATCACGGATACGGCATATTCACCCTTGGGTACGCCCGCGAATTCGACGTCCGCGTGATCGCCACTGATGTTGGCGACACGCGTCCGGAAAGCATGTTGGTGCCGTTCTGGGAACCCGTCGGATTTCTGGAACAGCGAAACGATCGCCTGACCCGTCGCACCCTTGAACCCGTCGACTTTGACGCGGATCTTGGTGTCGTCCGCCACGACCGACCCTGCCACCATGAGTGCCATGCTCATCGCGAGGATCGATTTGATGGTGAGCGCGTTCATCACCTTGCCTCTCTGCCTTTCGGGCAATGCGAACGGTCAATCAGCAGACCGCTTCTTCTTAACGCTAAAGATAGCCCAAGGTGGTCACAAAATCATCGTCGTTCAAGTCAAATTTTCCTTATTTTTCATGATGCTGGAAGCGCTTAGGTATGTCTGAGTTTGAATTGATAAATCAGTGGTTTATGGGAAAAGGCTCGAAACGACCTGATGTTCTGACTGGCGTTGGTGACGACTGTGCGATTACCCGGGTCGAGCCCGGATGCGATCTGGTGGTGTCGTCGGACACCCTGGTAGAGGGGGTGCATTTTCCCGTGGACACGGCGCCGGAGGCCATTGGACACAAGCTCATGGCCGTGAATCTGAGCGATGTCGCCTCTATGGGCGCTGAACCCTGTTGGGCGAACCTATGTCTGACCTTGCCGCGCATGGACAGTGATTGGTTGGCGGGATTTGCGCGTGGCCTCGACGGCTTGGCCACGGAGCATCAGGTCAGCCTGATTGGCGGTGATACGACCCGGGGCCCACTTACGCTCAGCCTCACCATCCAGGGGCAGGTCCCACACGGACAGGCCCTGATGCGTAGTGGCGCGCGGCCGGGTGATCGGATCTACGTGACGGGTAACCTTGGAGACGCAGCCCTCGCGCTCGCGGTAATCAACGGGTTGGTACCTATGGATCCGCACACTTTCGATGTTGTCCGTGAACGTTTGGACAGGCCGCAACCGCGCGTAGCGGCGGGTCGGGCCCTGCGCGGGCTGGCAAGTTCCTGTGTTGACGTTTCCGATGGGCTGGCGGCAGATCTTGGGCACGTGCTCGATGCAAGTTGCGTCGGGGCGATAATTCACCTTGATGCGTTGCCGTTATCCGATGTTGGAGCAGAGTATCTGGCGAGCGATCCGGGGAGGGCCATGGCGCTTTCCGGCGGTGATGATTACGAGTTGTGTTTTACGGTTCCCGAAGCGGCCGCATTCGAAGCGGAAGAGGCGTTGACCTGCTTGGGCTTGCGCTGCAGCTGGATTGGCAAGGTGGAGGCGGGGAGCGGTCTGCGGTGTATCGACGCGTCCGGCAAACGCCACGATGTCGCTCAGGCGGGTTATGAGCATTTCTGATCACAGGGTTTCACCATGAGCATCCATGTCCCCGCCAAACGGGTATTTCGCGATCCGGTCCTTTTCGCGGCCTTTGGTTTTGGCTCCGGCTTGGCTCCGAGGGCCCCGGGAACCTTCGGCACCGTGGCCGCTCTGGCTTTGTTTCCCCTGCTTCCATCAGATCCGCTTGCCTATGCGATTGCGGTGTTCGTCGCTCTGGTCGTGGGTATTCCCCTTTGTGGGGCGGCCTCGTCCCGACTTGGTGTTCATGACCACGGTGGCATCGTCTGGGACGAATTCGTCGGTCTGTGGATCGCGCTGTTTATGCTTCCCGACGGCTGGGTGTGGTGGGTTTTCGGATTTGCGTTGTTCCGTGTGTTTGACATCGTCAAACCCTGGCCCATCGGCTGGCTCGATCGTCGCGTCCAAGGTGGTTGGGGGATCATGGTCGACGACGTGATTGCCGGCTTGTTCGCCTGGGTGGTCCTGCAGGCAACGGCGCTGCTGTTTTGACGGAAACGGGATTCAGTGCTCAAGCGGGTTCCCGGGCAGGAAGACAACCCGCGTGCCCGAGAGGTGGTCGTGCCAGGCACGTTTGTCCCGGTCTACCAAGATCCACAGGAAACCGAGCCCGGCTGCTGCCCAGGAGATCAGTGCCGCAAAGTAACGGATCGCCGCGATGCGCAGGGTGATGGGCCCACCATCCAGGGTCTCGATCCGAAGCTTCCAGGTTTGCAGGCCGAGCGTCCGCCCACCGCCGGTCCAGAACAATCCGTAGAACAGGAATCCGGTCGCCAGCAGATAAAGGAAGTAGAACGGGTCGCCGTCCTCGGGCGTATCGCCGAGGACCCAGGTTACGAGGCCCCCCGCCGCGATCAGGACCGCGATGAGTAGGATACCGTCGTAAATCATCGCACCAAGACGGCGCAGGAGCGTTGCCGGGACCGTGGTTTCTGCTGTTTCGGGCATGGAATAGGGGTGGGGCGGGTAATGGGCAACCGAACAGGTCGCCAAGTATCAACGGGTGCTCTAGTATACCGGCGCACCAAAGGCACGGTGGTGGCCCTCAAGTCGGCCCTGACCGTTAGATAATTGATAGCCGCCGGTACATGCAGCGGCCCGCCCGACTGATCCGACCCCTACCAGGGATCGCTGTCGGGGGAACGCGCGGAGGAGTTTCCGTCGAACGACTCCCGGCAAACCCCGACACCCGGAAATCGTGGCGCGAGGTACCGTGCACCGGTTGGCACGGCGGTATACGAATCGGATATCCCAGGTTTGAGCACAGGTTCTCCCCGCATCATCCCCCGCCCGGAGCATTCAATCTCCCGGGCCAACATCAGCGCAAACGCCCTAAAGGTGTTGTATCGCCTCAAAGACGCGGGCTACCAGGCCCATCTGGTGGGCGGTGGTGTCCGCGATCTTCTTCTTGGGCGTGAGCCGAAGGACTTCGATATCGCCACGGATGCAACACCGGAACAGGTTCGCGATCTGTTCAGAAATTGCCGCCTGATCGGTCGGCGTTTCCGGCTCGCGCATGTTCACTTTGGCCGGGAAATCATCGAAGTGGCGACATTCAGGGCGCCCCACGAGGCCGGTGAAGCCCATGAGGGCCAACTGGGCGGGGACGGGATGATCGTTCGCGACAACGTATTCGGCACGCTCGAAGAGGATGCAGTCAGACGGGATTTCACGATCAACGCGCTGTACTACGACATCAGTGATTTCTCGATCGTCGATTACGCCGATGGCATGGATGACATCGAGAATGGTTTGATCCGCCTCATCGGTGATCCCGAGACGCGTTATCGGGAAGACCCGGTTCGGATGCTCAGGGCGATCCGTTTCATGGCCAAGCTTGGTTTTCGGATGGCACCCGAATCTGAGGCGCCGCTGAGCGAGATGGGGGAGCTGCTCGACTCAGTACCGCCTGCTCGGCTGTTCGAGGAGTCGCTCAAATTGTTCATGAGTGGCCACGGTGTCGCGTCATTCGAGCATTTGCGCCACTACGGGTTGTTCGAGGATCTGTTCCCGGAAACCGATGATGCCCTGCACGAGGAGCATGACGGGTTTCCCCAGACCTTTCTGCTGCGTGCCCTCGAAAATACGGACAAGCGGGTTATGGACGGTCGTCCGGTTACCCCGGTGTTCCTCTTCGCCGCCATCCTGTGGCCCGCGGTGCGTGCCCGCCTGCGGGCGATGGCCGCCGAGGACTGGAACGTCGAACACGTTCGTGAGGCGGGGAACGAGGTGGTCGAGGAGCAGCGTGAATTCATCGCTATTCCGAAGCGGTTTTCGCTGCCAATGCGAGAAATATGGGAGATGCAGCCCAGACTGACCCGGCGCAAGGGGCGTCGGGCATATCGTCTCATTACCCATCCACGCTTTCGCGCCGCATACGATTTCCTCTGCCTGCGTGCGGAGGCGGGTGATGAATCCCCGGACCATTGCGCTTGGTGGACACGTTTTCAGGAGTCCGATTCGGATGGTCAGCGATCCATGACCGATGAGGGCGGAGGTGGCGATGGCAAGCGTCGTCGGCGGCGACGGCGGCGCCCGGCGAAAGGTGACAGCGCGGTTGACCCTGGGACGAAAGGGCGTACCGGAGGTGGGGAGGCGTCTTGAGTCACGCTGCCCCGTCCTCTAGCGTGGCCCGATGGGTATATCTGGGGCTGGGGTCGAATCTGGGTGATTCTAGAGCGACCCTCGAGTCGGCCGTGGCCGAGTTGAGGGAGACCCGGGGCCTTGATGAAGTGCGTGTGTCGGCCGTCTACAGAACTGCACCGCTTGGCCCCCAGGACCAACCGCATTACCTCAATGCCGTGGTGTCCTGCACGACCTCACTAGCGCCAGAAGTGCTGCTTGATCTGTTGCAGGAGATTGAATCCGCGCACGGTCGTCAAAGGGAGTCGGAACGACGCTGGGGCCCCAGAACCCTGGACCTGGACATACTGCTGATGGAGGGGGTCGAGTGTGTGACCGATCGACTGACCCTGCCGCATCCCGGGCTCATGGAGCGGGAGTTCGTATTGATTCCCCTCGCCGAGATTGCCCCTGATCTGACCCTGCCCGGAGGCGAGCGGGTCGCCGCTCTGGCGGAGCGGATTCCGCGCCGGAGCATGCAAAGGTGCGATTGACGGAGGCCTGCATGTGAACGCCCAGCAATTCATCGTCGTGGAGGGCCCACCCGGAGTGGGGAAGACCACGCTGGCGCAACGTCTGGCCGCGTACTTCAAGGGAACGCTCATGCTGGAGGATACGGGGGCGAACCCCTTCCTGCCCGCGTTGCACGATAATGACCGCGCACGTGCGTTCCCGGCGCAGCTTCATTTCCTTCTGAACCGGGCGAGACAAGCCGGAGAGCGGAGACAGCATGACCTGTTTGGTGGGATGTATGTGGCGGATTTCATGCTCGAACGTGATCGCCTGTATGCCGGATTGAATCTCGATGAACAGGAATTCGCGCTTTATGAGCAGGTCTACGGGATGTTGACCATAGATACTCCGGCGCCTGATCTGGTCCTCTATCTTCAAGCCCCGGTGGATGAACTCATCGCTCGCGGAACCCGATCGCAAGAATCAGGGTCGGGGACGATGTCCCGTGGTTATCTGGAGGGAGTCGTGCAGGCCTATGCGCGGTTTTTCCTCGGATACCAGGCTGCACCCGTACTGATCGTGAACGCGGAGAATTTCCATCCCGCCGAGCGCGATGACGATCTGGATATGCTGCTGCAAGCCATGATGTCGGTCCGCCATGGCAGGCACTACTTCAACCCCGCCCCCGGGGTCCTTTAAACGCTCCGCGGATGTCGCCCTCTGGGGCGGTCGAGCGTCGGGAGAGAACATGTACAAAGACAGCGAATCCCTGGGTAAACCGGTCACAGTGAACACTCTGGCCGCCATGAAGCGTGACGGTGAAAAGATCGCCATGCTCACCGCCTATGACTCGACCTTTGCGTTTCGCATCGACGAGGCGGGTACCGATGTCGTCCTCGTTGGCGACTCCCTGGGAATGGTTGTACAGGGGCACGAGACCACCGTGCCTGTGACCGTCGATGACATGATCTACCACTCGGCCGCCGTTGCGCGCGGTTTACGACGTGCCTTGTTGCTCGTTGACATGCCGTTCATGAGTTATACGACCCCCGCCCTGGCGATGGAAAACGCCACGCGGCTGATGCAGCGCGGGGGTGCGCAGATGGTCAAACTTGAGGGTGACCGGCTGCAAACGGGCATCGTCCGTTTCCTGGCGGAGCGGGGTATTCCCGTTTGCGCGCATCTGGGCTTGAAGCCCCAGTCGGTTCACAAGATCGGCGGATACCGGGTACAGGGGCGCGACGAGGAGTCCGCCGCGCGGATGCTTGAGGATGCCGTCGCTCTGGAGGATGCGGGGGCGGATATGCTGCTCCTCGAATGCGTCCCCGCTCCGCTTGCGCATTCCATCAGTAATGCCGTCCGGGTTCCCGTGATAGGGATCGGTGCCGGCTCTGGAACCGACGGCCAAGTGTTGGTTCTGCACGATATTCTGGGCGTTACCCCGGGGCGCCGTCCGAAGTTTTCCATGGATTTCATGGACGGTAACAAGAGCGTTGCGGATGCGCTGAGTGCTTACGTCATGGCGGTAAAAGAGGGGACCTTTCCCGCCGAACAACATTGCTTCGCCTGAGGACGGCCCGTGTCAGTGATTCATGAAATACCTTCATTGCGTCAAGCGATCGGTGATTGGAAGGCCGATGGCCTGCGCGTGGCCCTGGTGCCAACCATGGGCAACCTTCACGAAGGTCATCTCACGCTGGTAGATGCCGCCCTGGAGGTTGCGGACCGGGTGGTGGTTTCCGTTTTCGTCAATCCGACACAGTTTGGTGCGGGTGAAGACTTCGACGCCTATCCGCGCACCCTTGAATCGGACGTGGAAAAGGTCGTCGGGCGCGGTGCCCAGCTGGTATTCGCCCCAAGCGTGAACGAGGTCTATCCGCTGGGGATGAGCGATCTCACCCGGGTCGAGGCGGCGGGCCTGGCTTTCCAGCTCTGCGGTGCGCACCGGCCGGGTCATTTCACGGGCGTGGCTACCGTGGTATGCAAACTTTTCAACATGGTTCAGGCCGACGTTGCGGTCTTCGGTGAAAAGGATTTCCAGCAGCTGGCGGTGATCCGACGCATGGTGCTGGATCTGAATATCCCGGTGGATATCGTAGGCGTGGAGACCTGTCGTGAGCACGATGGGCTGGCCATGAGTTCGCGGAATCAATACCTGGGGGCGGACGAACGAGCGACCGCACCGTTTCTGAACGAGGTGATCCGCGATACCGTCGAGCGAATTCGCGGCGGTGATCGTCAGTTCGGAAGCCTGGAACAATTAGCTGAGGATGCCCTGCGTACGCGGGGGTTTATCCCCGATTACGTAAGCATTCGCCGTAGCTCGGATCTCATGCCGCCGGAGCCTGGCGATAAAAAACTGGTCGTCCTGGCTGCCGCCCATTTGGGTAAGGCCCGGCTCATCGACAACATGCGGGTCTGAATGACGCGCACCCCCCAAATGCAACCCGCCGGTTGCCCGAGGAGAACGGGACAATGACTGAATCCACCCGATCCAACATGCGTTGCGCTTTTGTCGGTCTTGGCGTCATGGGGTATCCCATGGCCGGCCACCTGGCCGCGGCCGGCCATGACGTTACCGTTTTCAATCGCACCCGCGCGAAGGCAGAGCAATGGGCGTCTGAACATAAGGGACGTGTTGCCGATACACCCAGGGAGGCGGCGGCACAGGCCGAGTTCGTCTTCACCTGCGTGGGTAACGATGATGACCTGCGGTCGGTCTCGTACGGCGATGATGGAATCCTGGCCGGATTGCCCGAGGGCGGTGTGTTCGTGGATCACACGACGACATCGTCCGCCGTAGCCGAGGAAATCGGCGCGGCGGCCGCGGCGGCTGGCCGGTATTTTCTCGATGCTCCGGTGTCAGGGGGGCAGGCAGGTGCGGAGAACGGTGCTCTGACCGTAATGGTTGGTGGCGCATCGGATGTATTTGAGCGAGCAGAGCCCGTAATTGAAGCCTTCGCCCGCGCGGTGACGCTGATGGGGCCCGCTGGCGCGGGGCAGTTGACCAAAATGGTCAACCAGATCTGTATTGGTGGCCTTCTGCAGGGTTTGTCGGAGGCGCTCAACTTTTCTGAAAAGGCGGGGCTTGATTCCCACAAGGTTCTCGACGTCATTTCCAAGGGGGCCGCTCAGTCCTGGCAGATGGAGAACCGGGGTCACACCATGGTGGATGATCAGTTCGATTTCGGATTTGCAGTGGATTGGATGCGGAAGGATCTGGGAATCTGCCTGGGAACTGCCCGTGAACTTGGCGCCCGCTTACCCGCCACCGCCCTGATCGACCAGTTCTACGCCCAGGTGCAGGCACAGGGCGGAGGTCGGTGGGATACCTCCAGCCTGATCAGGCTGTTGAAGGACGGCTGAGTGCAACCGCTGGGTGGCAATAACACCAGGGGTTCCCGCCTGCTCTTGATTTCGCCCGTTGCATCCCATGACCACCCCGTTAAGCTTCGTCCGAAAGCTGAACGGCGCCCTTCTGATCGTCCGGGCGGCTTGAATCTACGAAGAACCTACGGAGCACTGAATGACTAACCAGGTACGCAAGGCCGTATTTCCCGTTGCCGGCCTTGGAACCCGCTTTTTGCCCGCTACCAAGGCGAACCCCAAGGAAATGTTACCCGTGGTGGACAAGCCCCTGATCCAGTACGCGGTCGAGGAAGCGGTCGCCGCTGGAATCACCGACCTGGTTTTCGTCACCAGCAGCTCCAAGCGGGCGATCGAAGATCATTTCGATCGCAGTTTCGAGCTGGAACACACGCTGGAATCACGCGGAAAGAACGACGTTCTCGATCAGGTTCGCAATATGGTGCCTGAGGGCGTCAATTGCGTGTATGTCCGTCAGCCCGTGGCATTGGGCCTGGGGCACGCCGTTTTGTGTGCTGAGCCGGTGGTCGGGAATGAACCGTTCGCCGTGATTCTTGCGGACGACCTGATCGATGGCGGCAATCGCCCGTGCATGAAGCAGATGACCGACCTCTATCGGGCTCATGGGGTCTCGATCCTGGGGGTGGAGCGGGTGCCTGAGGACGAGGTGTATCGCTACGGCATCGTTTCCACCGAAGGCGCCATGGCTGATGGCGTGGAGAAGGTCACCGGGATTGTCGAGAAACCGAAGGTCGAGAATGCGCCTTCGAATCTGGGTGTTGTCGGTCGCTATGTTCTGAACCCACGCATTTTCCAGTTGCTCAAGACCCAGGAAACCGGTTCAGGGGGAGAAATCCAGCTCACCGATGCCATCGCGCGCATGCTCAATTACGAGACCGTGCTGAGCTATCCCTTTGAGGGCGTGCGTTATGACTGTGGCAGCAAGCTCGGCTACCTCATGGCGACCATGCAGTATGCGCTAAAGCACCCGGAGTTGAAGGGGGAGTTCCGTGAGTACCTCGAATCGCTGAATGTCGCGCCAAAGCCCAAAGGCAAAAAGGCCTAGCGCACGTTCTCGAGGATCGGGTCAGCTCCGCACCCACTGGGCAAAGTGTTCGGTGGTGCGCGAGCGGCCGTGCTCGTATCCCGCTTCGTAAGCCTCGGATAGTCTTTGGGGTTCACGCTTGGGATTGCCTAGATAGCCCCCAATCCACCCCTGGAGGTATTCACGGTCGACGCCCATGCGTTCCATGGTGCTAACCGCTTCGTAGTAGGTGGTATCCATCGGACTTTCCGCCAGCTGAATCAAGGCTGGCGATGATAGGTAGGGTGGGCAAAGGGAGCAACCACGTGCGCGAAGCGCTGGACACCTGCCCCATGGGCGTGGACGATACGGCCCCGCGTTGGAGCGGCGGTTGCGCCGCTCCGGATTCGGCTCAAAGGTTTTGGGCGCGCCGGGAATGTTTTTTAAGGAGAGGTGGCTGAGTGGTCGAATGGATCGCCTGGAGCGATCCATAACGTCGCGCAGCGACGGCCCCGAAGGGGCGTAGGGCAGGATGCCCGGAGTAAAGCGGCGGACCGCCGCCGTGGATGATGCGCCCTCTGGGTGGATCAGCCGGAC
>JBMYTL010000018.1:0-44830 GCA_049604295.1 Gammaproteobacteria bacterium | reverse complement strand
GACAGCCCGAACCGGTGCACCGTGTGCACCGCAAGACCGCATGTTCGCGGGCAAGCCCGCTCCTACAGCACACGGCCCTACGGCAACTCAACTCAAAGTTCTCCATGTCCGATCCCACCCAGGCCTGGCTGAAAAGCCTCAAGGCGGATATCCGCCCCGAACTGAACCGCACCAGCGTGCTCGGTTCCGTGGCGGGCGTGGTGATCGTGGTGCAGGCCTGGGCCCTGGCGAACATCGTCCACGGGGCCGTGTTCGAGGGGCTGACATTGGCGGACCTGAGCGCCTGGCTGGTCCTGTTCCCACTGCTGGTCATGCTGCGCGGCGTGCTGGCCTGGTGGGGTGGGCGTTTCGCGTTCAGGGGCGCGCTCAAGGTCAAGGCCCGGGTGCGCGGCGCCCTGCACGACAAGATCGAGCGGCTTGGCCCCGTGGGCGTGGCCGACGAACGCGGCGGCAGCCTCGCCGGCAAGCTGGTGGAGGGCGTCGAGGCCCTGGACGGTTACTTCGCCCGCTACCTGCCCGCCGCGGCCCTGGCGGGCATCGTGCCCCTGATGATCCTGCTCATCACCGTGCCCCTGGACTGGGTATCGGCCCTGGTGTTCGTGTTCACCGCGCCGCTGATCCCCGTGTTCATGATCCTCATCGGCAATAACGCCCAGCGGCGCAGCGAACGCCAGTGGCGGGCGCTGGCGCGCATGGGCGGGCATTTCTTCAGTGTCCTCCAGGGGCTGACGACACTCAGGCTGTTCGGAGCCGGGGCCCGCGAGGGCCGACGCATCGCGGCCATTTCCGAGGACTTCCGCCGTCGCACCATGGACGTGTTGCGCGTGGCCTTTCTGTCCTCGGCGGTCCTGGAGTTCTTCGCGGCCATCAGCATAGCCCTGGTGGCGGTGTTCATCGGCTTCCGTCTGCTCGATGGTGAAATGGTGTTCCTGTACGGCTTCTTCGTCCTGCTGCTGGCCCCGGAGCTGTACCTGCCCCTGCGTGAACTGGGCGCGCAGAACCACGCGCGCATGGAGGCGGTGGCCGCCGCCGGAGAACTGCGCACCTTTCTGGACCGGCCGGAGCCGCGCCGTGCGGGCGGGAAAGAAACGGTCTTTCCCTCGGGGGCACTGAGCCTGCGCGGGCTGCGCCACGAATACGAACCGGGACGCCGTGCCCTGGATGGTCTCGACCTCGACATCCCGGAAGCTGCCCGCATCGCCATCGTCGGGCCCAGCGGGGCCGGCAAGTCCACCCTGGCCCAGGTCATCCTGGGCTTCGTAACGCCCCAGGCCGGTGAAATCCTGCGCGGTGGTGTATCCATGGACGCCATCGATGCCGATCTCTGGCAGCGCAAGGTGGCCTGGGTGCCGCAGAGACCGCGCCTGTTCGCCGGGACGGTGGCGGAGAATCTCAGCCTCGGCCTGGAGGGGATCGGCACGGACCGACTGCGCGATGCCGCCCGGCGGGCCCAGGTGCTCGATGTCATCGAATCCCTTCCCCGGGGCTTTGATTCCGTCATCGGCGAAGGCGGGCGCGCCTTGTCCGGGGGCGAGGCCCAGCGCCTCGCCATCGCCCGCGTCCTGCTGCGCGACGCACCGCTGGTGGTGCTCGATGAACCCACGGCGCACCTGGACGGCGCGGCGCAGTCGGCGGTGCGCTCGGCTATCGATGAACTGGGCCGGGACCGGACCCTGGTGGTCATCGCCCATCGCCTTGAGACCGTGCGTACGCTGGACCGGATCGTGGTCATGGATCGGGGGCGCGTGGTGCAGAGCGGTGCTTGGGACGAACTCGCCACCCGGGATGGCCTGTTTCGAGAGCTGCTGCTGCATGACGGTGGGGGAATGGGCCGGTGAGCAAGCCGATGACCACCGGGGGTTTGTTCGCCCGCATCCTGGGCAGCCACCGCGCCTGGCTGATCGGCGGCGTGCTGATGGCGATGATCACCATCATGGCCAACGTGGCGCTCATGAGCCTGTCCGGCTGGTTCATCACCGCCATGGCCGCAGCGGGCGCGGGCGGCGCGGCCATCAACTATTTCACCCCGGCCGCCATCATCCGCGGCCTGGCCATGCTGCGCACCGGGGGCCGCTATGCCGAGCGCCTGGTCACCCACGAGGCGACCTTCCGGGTCATCGCCGATCTGCGCGTGTGGCTGTTCCGTCGCCTGCAACCCCTGGCGCCCGGTGCGCTTGCGGACCTGCATAGCGGTGAGTTGCTGGATCGCCTGCAAAAGGACATCGACCGCCTGGACGGGGTGTATTTGCGCATGCTTCTGCCCGTGCTCGCGGCGGCGCTGGCACTGGTGGTGTTCGCACTGTTCCTGGGCAGTTACGGCCTGTCCTACCTGGGGGGTGTTGCCCTGGGCTGGGGTATTGCCGGTGTTCTCGTACCGCTTTGGATTCAAAGCAGGACGGCGCGCCCGGCCGCCGCCCAGGTGCTCGATATCTCGGACCTGCGGCGTGGTTTCCTCGATAGCCTGCAAGGCGTGGGCGACCTGATCAACGCGGGCGCCATGGCGACGTATCGCGCGCGAATCCGTGACAGCGAGTCCCGCCTGGGTCGTGCCCAGGACCGGGTCCAGTTCTGGTCCAGCCTGGGCACGGCGGGGGTGCCCGTGGCCGCGGGCCTTGCCGCCTGGGGCGTGCTGATTCTGGCCGTTCCCGCCGTGCACGATGGCGCCCTGAATGGCCCCCAACTGGCCATGCTGTCGCTGTTCGCGCTCGCCAGTTTCGAGGCCGTGGCGGCCCTGCCGAACGCCTTCGGCCTGTGGGGCGAGACCCGCGCCGCCCTGGCGCGGATCGTGGAACTGGTGACCCGTCCACCCGCCGTGGCCGAAGCGGACACACCCGTTTGCATGCCGAGCCACAACGGCCTGCGTTTCGATTCCATCCGCCTGGGCTATGGCGACGGGGAACCGCTATTGGACGGCTTCGATCTCGAGGTCGCCCCGGGCGGCCGGGTGCTGATCACCGGCCCCAGCGGCGTGGGCAAAAGCAGCCTGATCAACCTGCTGCTCAGGTTCCGTGATCCGGACGCGGGGCGTGTTCTGTTGGGTGAAAGCGACGTGCGTGGCCTGGACGGCGAGGCCCTGCGCGCCCAGATCGCCCTGGTGCCGCAAACGCCGTATTTCTTCAGCGCCTCCATCCGGGAAAACCTGCTCATCGCCGACCCCGGGGCGGACGACGCCCGCCTGATCGCGGACTTCATCCACGAGCAGGCCGAAGGGCTCGATACCTGGATGGGCGATACCGGCGTCAAGGTCTCCGGCGGCCAGGCACGGCGTCTCGCCGTCGCCCGAGCCCTGCTCAAGCGGGCCCCCTTGTTCGTCATGGATGAACCCACCGAGGGCCTGGATACCCAGACCGCCCATGCCCTGATGGCACGTCTCGACAAGGAGCTGGAGGGTTGCACGGTCCTGGTCATCAGCCATCGGGAGGTCGCGGGGATGCGCTTTGATGGCAGGGTGGAAGTGGGAAGAGTGCGCGGTGAGGGGTGAGGTGCCCGGTTCCCGCTCCGGGTCTTGAGCAAAGGGTGAAGTACGCATCTCGGTGTGCCCGGCGCAGCCGGTTGTAGGAGCGGTGTCCCGCCGCGATGAGTCCAGCCAAGGAACGCGCTGCGCGCGGTCAGACCGAGGTCTGTACTCCAAACACGTAGCTGGGCCTGTGTTCCGCGTCCCTCCGAGCCTCGAACAAAGCGTGGAGTACGCATCTCGATGCGCCCGGCGCAGCCGGTTGTAGGAGCGGCGTCCCGCCGCGATGAGTCACGCGGAAAGGACGCGCTGCGCGCGGGACAGATCGAGTGTGATCCGGCCAGGTGGCGAGGGTCGGTCCGGGGTGTCAGAGGGCCTGCAGTTTTCCCAGCAGGTGGCTCAGACCGGGTGGGTAGTCGCGCAGGCGCGCGTAGAGTTGTCTGGCGAATTTTTCGTCGTAGCTGTGGCTGGCGCGGTTTCGGTCCTCGAGCATGGCCAGCCACAGGCCTTCGTCGTCCAGCCAGCCCTGTTTGAAGGCCGCGCGCAGGCAGGCCTTGGGTGATGCGCAGTCGCTGCCCTCGGAGCGCAGGGCGATCTGGATCGACTTCCAGGCCAGTTCGACGGTGAACTCGAAGCGCTGGATGGTGGCGTCGCGGTTCATGTCCGTTTCCGGCTCGGCCAGGGCCTCCTGAAAGCGGGCCAGTGCCTTGGCGAGGGCCAGGATGCGTGGCTCGTTCACAGGGGTACGCCCTCGCGCACGATCTGGTGGCGCAGGTCGGGGCCGACCTCATCCAGGTCCACCAGGTCCACGCTGTAGAGGGTGCGCAGCTCATCGACCCAGTCGCGCAGGGCGACCATTTCATGGTGGGGGATGGGCTGGCGGGCGTGAACGGCCAGATCCAGGTCGGAGTGGGGGCGGGCGGTGCCCTTCACCCAGGAGCCGTACCAGATCATTTGCACCTCGTCGCCGAAGCGGCGTTTCACCTCGGTGGCGATCTGAGTGGCGATCTCCATGGGGCGCTCGGGGATGCCCAGGTCGGTGATGGGGGCGCTGCTGACCATGGGGGCATTGTAGCGGGGTGGCGGTGGGAAGGTTGAACGAAGGATGTTGAAGCGTTGGTGTCGGCTGCGCTTGGCGGTGATTGTTGGAGATAGCGGGGGAGGAAGGGTCTACGCGCTGCGCGCGGTCAGATCGATATCTGTACTCCAAACACGGAGCAGGGCCTGTGCCCGGTTCGCGAGCCGAGGATCGCGCGCCGGGGAACGGGGACCCCGCGGGCTCTCCTTGGGAGAAATTCCGGGGAACTAAAAATTAGGGGTTGCTTATATAAGATTTCTCTTATAGAGTTCGCTCCACGCTCACGGGGCAGCAGCCACAGCGGCAACCTCAGAGCAGAACTTCCAAAACCCTTTTGATCATTTCTTCGGAGCATCTATCCATGCGTACCATCAAGACCCTCGCCATCGTGGCCGCCATCGCCGCTTCCTCTTCCGCTTCCGCCTTCTGGGGCAACGGTCCTTTCTGGGGCAACGGCTTCGGTAACGGTGTCGGCAACGGCGACGCCGCTTTCGACATGAGCTTCTCCGCCAAGTCCTCCGCCAACACCAACGTGTACGGCACCGGTAACGGCTACGGCTACAACGCCCCTTACTACGGCTACGCTCCTTACGGCTACGCCCCCTACGGTGCCCCGGTCGCTCCGGTTGCCCCCGTCGCCCCGCAGGCTCCGGAAGCCAAGTAAGCGCGACTGCTCGAGGTTCGAGCACGGATCACACCGGCCCCTTCCTCTCTCCGGGGGCCAGATCCGACGGACCCCGTCCCGGTTTTCCGGGGCGGGGTTTTTCTTTGCGCGCGGCGCCCACGCAGTCATGGCCAGTCCCGTGCGGGTGTGATGTAGGCACCCTGGGTGTCGACGGCCAGTTTCCAATAGGCGGCGGCGGCATAGATATCACCCTCCATGGGCAGCAACAGGGTATTGACCGGTACCCCCCTGGGCAGGTGCTTGACCGCCCCGGCGAACAGGGCAAGCCGGTCATCGGCCGAGATCGTCGCGGCGGTGGGATTGGACGCCCCCTGGGTGGGGAGCCCGTCCGTCAGCAGAATGATGTTGTCCGGCGCCGGTTTGAGCCTCTTGGCCGCCATGAAGGCCTTGTGCAGGCTGGTTCCGTCACCCGGAACCAGACCGTAGACCGACTTCATGGTCGCCTCCACGTCCTGCCGTTTTCCGGCGTCGAGCCAACGCCCCGCGCTTTCCCCCCATGCCTCCTCGGCCTGGGTATTGAAGGCAATCACCTGGAAGCGGCTGCTTGCGGGCAAATTGGCCACCAACCAATCCACTGTGGCCAGGGCACGCTGCCATTTGGGCGCGGCCCGCATGCGCGCCTCGCTCATGTTGCGCCTGCGGATCACGTTGACGATGGTCTCGTCGAGCATGCTTGCGGAGCGGTCCAGGAGGATAAGCACCCGTTCGCCACCGAGCTTCAGGCCCGTCAGGTACTGACGGTCGCCCTCTCCCTTGAACTCACGGACCTTATCGCCATCGTCGCGGTCCGCCTCCGCTTCCGCGTTGAGACGCTTGTTGCGCTCGTCGAGGGATTTCAGATCCGCCTTGAGCGCATTGATGTGCTCCTTGGAAGCCAGCGTCTCGCGCTCCATGCGCGCGATCTCGAGCTCCAGGTCCCGCAGCGTACGGATGACCCGCTCGGCTTCGCCCTCCATTCGAACCCGGTCCTCGCGCGTGGCGTCCAGGCTGTTGCGCGCCAGCACCTGGTTTTGCCGACCCACCAGGACCTCGCGTTCCAGGCGCAGCACCTCGCCACGCAGGTCTTCGAAGGTTTCGTTACGGGCATCCACGGTGTCGTGATTGAGGATCAAAACCAACAGCACCACCGCGCCGAACCCACAGAACATGATGTCCAGGAACGACAGGGAAAAGGGGCTTACCGGGCGTCTACGCATGGCAACTCAAAAGAGCTTCGCGCTACGTCTGATGAGTGCGCATTGCCGCCCGGTTTGCGCCTTGCGCCCCGGAATCAACACGCGCAAATCGAAATTCAAACGTCCTGTCCATCTCATTCAGACCCGCAGCTTGCGGATGAACCACTTGTCCACGTAGCGCTCGGAATCGAGCACCAGACGTTCCTGCATCAGCTGCAGCTGGTGGATGAAGAACATCAGAACGATGGAGATCACCAGGGCGATGAACGTGGAGTTGAAGGCGACGCCCAGGGATTCGGTCACCCCGGTGATATCGCCTTCCACCGCCTTGTGCGCCTGCCCCAGAGCGTCACCTATGCCCCGCACCGTGCCGATGAAGCCCACCGAGGGAATCGCCCAGGCGATGTAACGGATGATCGATAGTTCGGACTCCATGCGACCGGCCTCGGATTCGCACACATCGCGGCTGGCCGTGGACACATCCTGGACATTGCGGGTGGCGGCATAGCGCTCAATGGCCGTGGTCAGGGCCAGGGGCAGGAGATACTCCCGCGCCTTCTCCGGCACCCCGGCCAAGCGCTCCGCCAGCGGACGCATATCCTCGAGGCCGATGGGCATGCCATCGGGCAGGCCCAGCAGGTCCTCGCGCAGTAACCGCTGCTGGTTCCATGCGTTGACCCCCTTGTAGGCCAGTATCGCCAGGGCCCAGAGCATGAGAATCAGGCAGGCCTCCTGTTCGAAGTCGCGCAACACGACGTAGAACGAATCCTCGGTGACCGCATCGGGGTCGGCCTGGATGAGTTCGGCCTTGGCTTCCAGGTCCGCCTCGGCATTGGGGCGGATAACGGCCACGTACATACCGTGCACGACGATGAAGGCGATGAGCAGGGAGAAGACCTGGTAGAGCAGCTCGGTGGGGAGGGATTTCTTCATGTCGGCTCAGATATCCGTGGGAAAGGCGACCGCCGAATCGGCTGTCACGCTCTCGCTGGGTTTGAACGTGTCATCCGCGGTACGGACGTCACCGGCTTGTGAATCCTGCGCCTGAAGCAGCCGTTGAGGAACAATGGCAAGCAGCAACAGAACCAGGAACAAGAGGCGCTTTGATTTCATAAACCCAGATCCACTGTCGATGAGCGGCGCGATGGAAATCCCCGTCATCTCCCGCTCACCGCGGGATGAACAAAACGGGCCACGCGAAAACCGAGATCGGCACGGGGGGCCTTGCTGTAATCGCGATAGGCGAGGCGCAGTTCGGAAATGCTGCCATGGCGCCAGCTGGAATCGCGTACCACCCGGTGTTCGCCGGTGGGCGGCCCCATGGGATCGGAGACCTCGCTGCCCGCCGCGCCCGGGTAGACCGCGTAAAAGTCACCGGTCCACTCCGCCACGTTACCGCCCAGGTCGCGGAACCCGGCCGGATTGGAGGGAAAACCGCCCACGGGCGCGCTCGCCCGATGACCGTCGTTATAACCGGGCACGGTGATGGCGAACACGTCGGCCATTTCTTGGCCCGCCCAGTTGCCCACCTTGCCGGTGGGCGGGAATCCACTGCCCCAGGGGTAGCGCGCCTGTGCCTCGCGCCCGGCATTGCGGGCCGCGAAGGCCCATTCGGCCTCGCTGGGCAGCCTGTAGCCCTCGTTGACCGGTCTGAGCAATTCCATCGCCCCACCCACCTCGCGATAGGCCGCGGGCAGACCGTCACGGGCGCTGAGCCAGTTGCAGTAACGGGCCGCATCATCCCAACTCACCCGTACCACGGGCTGATCATCCCGACCGAGGCCCAGGTTCTCGGACATGCCCGACTGATGTCCTGCCTTGAAGGCCCGGAAGCGCGCGTTGGTCACCTCGGTCTCGGCCAGGTAATAGGGCCGCGTGATACGGACCGTGCGCTGACTTTCGTTGGCGCGGCGGCCCTGCTCACGACGCCCTGCCCCCATGGCGAACGGGCCCTCCGGATCCACCAGGATGAGCAACTGCCCGTCCGCTGTGGTGCGTCGCGGCTTCTCAGCGGCCGCCCGCGCGGCGGCGGCGGCCTGTTTCGGGGTCTTGAGGGCTATATCGATGCGCTGGGCAGGACCCTTGCGGGGCGTGACGGTAAGCAGTTCCGGCAGGTAGCCCTCCCTACGGATCTCCAATCGATGGGATCGGCTGGGCAGGCGCAGCCTGCGGTTGGCCGCACCGGACGGTTTGCCGTCGATGAGCAGTTCCGCGTCGGCTGGGCGCACACTCAGGAACACGACACCGAATTCAGGTTTCAGGGCGACGGACACGGCCTGACGCTGTTCCGGCTCCAGGGTGAGCGTGCGCTTGGTCGATTCACGCCCGGCCTTGGAAAAGGTCAGGGTGTGCGCGCGCCCCGATGGCAACTCCAGGGTGATCGGCGTGCGCCCCCGGAAGGTCCCATTTACCGTCACATTGGCCCCGGGCGGGTCCGAATTCAGTACCGCTACACCATCGGCGGGCTCCAGTTTCTGGGCGGGGAGCTGTAGCGTCTGGCCCGCGCTGATGGTGACCGGCAGGACGGTGGTCTTATGGCGGGGCAACGCCAGTTCAAGCACATAGTCACCCTCGTCCAACTCCGCCCGCAGGGGGGTACGCCCCAAGTCGATGAGCCGCTTATCCGCCTTATCCGCGACGCGCGCCTGTACCCGCGCTTCCCCGGGGCTCGATTCGACCCGCAGCGCGCCCCAGGACGGGCGCAGATCCACGTTCAGCTCCTGGCGTAGCCCCCGCCCCGCGACCTTGAGCACGACGGTTTCGGCAAAATGCCGCTGCGCGACCACCCGCAATTGGTGCTCACCGGCAGGCAATTCCAATACGCCCGAAGCATCGGTGACCAAACGATCCCCATGGCTGTCGTGCACATCGAACGGCACCTCGGGGCGGACCCGGACGACCACACGCCCGGGCAGCTCCCGCATCTGCAGTCTGAACCTGTTGGACGGCCCCGGGCCCACGGAAATGGGGGAATCCAGATCCTCGTAGCCTGCTTTCGCGGCCCGGACCCTGTAGTCACCAGCGAAAGCCAGCAGACGCCCGCCGATGTGCACCGGTGGGACCAGCCCGCCACTGACCTCAAGGCGGTCCGGAGACGGCGTGACCTCCACCTCGAAGGGGTGCACCAGCAGGACGAAAAGGGCCGCGACCACCAACAGCGCGGCGATCACGCCCAACAGGGGTTTGCGCCAGCCTGCACCTTGCACCATCGGCGCCTGCGTCGGCACGGGCAAGGACTCCGGTGCGGGTGCGGGGGAGCCGCGCCCCGAACCCGGATACGCGGTCGAAACCGGATCGGCGACCGGTTCCGGTTCCGAATCGGCGGTCGCAGCGGACCGCTCATCACCTTGCGGTGGAGGCGGTGTACTCGGTGCCGCCAGATCAGGGACCACTGGCGCGGGGGCCGCCGAATCCTTGCTCACCCTGAGAAAGACCTGGTCACCCTGCACCTGCCATTCCAAAAGGGCCCCCGCCACCTGGACCAGATCTCCGGATTTGAGCCAGACCGAACCCTCCACCCGGCTGCGATTGTGGTAGAGCCCCTGTTCATCATCGGCGGGCTGAATGAACGCGTAAGCACCCGAGTAGGCGATCCACGCCCGCACATCCTCGGGCACGGGATCGCCCGGTAACGGTACCGCGCAGTGCGGGTCTCTCCCCACGGCCAACGGCAGGTCGCCATCACCGAGACGCCGCTCGTCAGTCGGGGTGGAAACGATGAACAGGCGAGCCATCAGATCGCTTCCGTACAGGCGAGGAACACGGGAGGGACCTGTTGCCCCGGCAACAACTTGATCACCCGGCGTACATCCCGGTAGCCGTCGCGGGTGCCGACCACGGTATAGGTCCCGGGCCGCAGCTCGAGGGTATGGGTCTCGAAGCGGCCAAGCCGGGCCACGTGGTAAACGGTGACATCCGTCTGTCCATCGGAGCGAAGGACGACACGCATAAGCTGTTTGGCCTGTTCCGTCAGGGTCCGCAGCGCCTCCACCTTGCGGCTGAGTCCGGGCTCCCCGCCACCGTCACCCGCCGCGTTCAATAACCGCTCCGCGTTGGCCAGGGGCTCAGGGCCGTAGACCCGCTCCGGTCGCGCCAGGTAGTGATCCAGTTGTTCATGCAACTTGAGCCGATCACGGGCCCGGCGCAGCCCCGTGCGGGCAAAGCCCGCCTCCGGTTCGAGCGCCAGCGCCTTTTCGTACGCCGTGGCGGCGGCTGCCCAGTCCTCCCTGATGGCGGCAATCCGCCCCGCCGCCTGCAGCTTGCCGAGTGCATCGGCACGGCCCTGCCCGGCCAGACGTCGTCGCGCATCAGCCAATGCCGGATCATCGGGTTTGAGCCGCGCCGCCTCCGCCAGGGCACGCCGCGCCCCATCGAGGTCGTGGGAATCCAGGCCCGCGAGCGCATCACTCATGGCCGCGTTGAATCGGCGGTCACGCAGAAGCACCGCAAGGCGCTTAACTTCATGTTTTGCCGGTGCATGATCGGGGTCGAGGCCCGCGGCCTCCTGGTAATGCCCGAGGGCAGCGCTCAGATCCCCCTGCCGTTCCGCCTGCTCCCCGGCCCGCATCGCCGCGAGCACGCGATCCGATACGCGTGCCCTCTCCAGTCCCGCCCGCGCTTCCGCACTGTCCGGGTCGGCCGCCAGGGCGCGCTCAAAGGCGGCCTCCGCAGCCGCCCCGTCACCGAGTTCGAGCGCGGATTCGCCTGCCTCCACATGCCTGCGCAACCACTCATCGCGCCGCCCTTCAACGCTCTGCATCGCGTCCATGGCCGCACGCCAATGCCCATCGGCCGCCGCGAACCGGGCCTGCTCGAAGGCTTGATCACCCGCCTCCACCGTGGACACGAGCGCCTGCCAATCGTCGCCTGCCCAGAGCGGAGCAGCCACTGCCTCCAGGCGGGCGCGCCGCTTGATCAGGGCCTGCAGGGTACCCTCCGCACGGGCGCGGGCCGACGCGCGCTCGCTGCCGGCTCCCTTCGGCCGCGAGGAACCGTCCACGGCACCGGGTTCGGCGGCCAGCGCGGGGGAAGCTTTCGCGGCGACGGAAGCGGGGGGCGGTTGCACACCCGTGCCCCGCTCACCGTCATTGACGGCCTCATGCACCATGGACTCCGGATTTCCCGGGTCATCCACCAGGGTGGGCAGGGCAAACAGAACGGCGAGGGCCAGCAGCACCAGTACGATCAGCCCCAACCACAGCCCGGTGTTATGGGGCTGAGGGTCATGGAATTGTTGATCTTGGGAGCGGCCGGCCCTGCCACCGGGACCGGAGTTGCCCGTGGCGGATTCAATCCCACCCGGGGGACGCAAACGGGGCTTTCCGGGTCCTCGAGGTTCGGCGGACGGGGTATTTGAACCGGGAGGTCTGAGGACGGGTTGATCCGGCATCGCGGGGAGTCAGTCCAGGCGGCTGGGCAATCCGGTTTCCACGGCGTGTGCCTTGCGCAGCAGGGCCCGCCATTGCGCGTACTGGCTCTCGGCGGAACCCGTCAGCTTGTGGGTTTCACCATCGACCTCGACAACCAGGGGTTTGACCTCTTGTGTGAATGAGTCGCCCAGCTCTTCAAGTGCCTCCTCGTGGATGGTGGTTTCTCCGTCCTTGCTGAAGCCGGACACCACTCCGGCGGCCCCACCGAGCACCATCAGTTGCCCCACGCTGGACTTCACCGAACGGGTCCCGATGCTGTCGCCGCTGTTGGTACTGGCTGTGAGCAGGATACCGCCGAGGATGGCCAGGCCACCGAGCACCTTGCGGGTGGTTGCGGCCTCTTCGACTTCGCGCAAAGCCTGGGCCTCTTCCGCGCGGGTGGTCCGCCAGCCATCGTAGGGCGTCCACATCTCGTTGTAGTAGTGATCGTAGTGGCTGTTGAGGGTGTCGATGAGCAGGTAATCACGATCACGAACGGCGCGCACCCGCTGCACCATGGGATCGCCCTGAGCCGGCAACCGCACTGCGCTGTAGATTCCATCACGATCCTTCTTTATGTAGCGCGCGAAGGGCTCGGGCGCCATATCCGCGGCAAACCGCAATTCGGCGATCTGCCGGATACGCGTGATCTCCTTGGCGTCGAGTTCGGCACGCTCCTTGATGAGGTCGTTGGCGATGGCGTTGTAGAGCGGCTGAAACGCATCTTGCGAGCCCTTGGCCAGGTTGCGGTAGTCCTTGGGCTCTACCTGGTGTTCGTAGCTTTCGCGCAACCAACGTTCACCGCGTGCATCGAAGGCCTCGATCTCCAACTCCAGTTGTTCGGCGTCCGAACGCAGCACCGTGCCACGCACCACCACCTCGGCGCCCTCGGTGCCCCTGGGCACCACGCGCACCGCACCCCAGTAACCGCTGCGTTCGATGGTCTTGGCCAGGTGTACGGCCATGAAGCGCGCCTCAGCGGCACGGATATCCTCGCTCAAGCCGCGCGCCTTGCCCTCGTCCTCGGGCAATTTGCCGGGATCGAAGGTCTCCACCCAAAGGTCGAGGATCTGATTATCGGGTATGGATGCCCCAGCCTGCTGAACGGGCGTTTCTTCCATCCGATCGCTGACGATGGGATTGGAGATGCACGCCCCCAGTGACAGGCCCATGATCGCCAGAGGGATCCAGCGCAAGGTGATACGACATGCCGTGAAATTCATTGGTCTGCCTCATCCGGCCTTGTAACGCCGGTATTCCTCCCAAAGCCGTTTTCTCAGCTCCGGATCTTTCTCTTTCTCCGCGGCCTCGCGCAACTGGCGCGCGACCACATCATCGTCACTACCATCGGGGATGTCAGCGGGTATGTCGGGCCTGCCCGCGTCAAGGGGACCACCACCGGGTCCAACGCCCCCACCACGGGAGGCATCGCCAACGCCGCCGCGTGATGGATCGCCCGCAACCTCGGTCCCCCCGCGGGTCCCGTCCCGACGTTCGTCGGCCGGGCCCGAACGGTCACCCCGCCCCTTGCCATCCGCGCCCCGCCCCGCCCCGGAGCCCTGACCCTTACCGGCCTCGCCCCGGCGACCGGCCCCATCAGTCCCTCCCGTTCGGGCCAGGGTGCCATTCGCACCCTGGCGGCCCCCGGCGGACCCGCCACCGCCACCTGAGGCCCCTTCGCCCGGACCGCCCCCGGCTTCGGCGGCCGCGTCGGCCTTGGCCCGCACCCGGCGTTGCTCCCGCAGGAGCATTTCGTCGAAGCTGCCGAGGGCCGAACGCAGCTCGGCATCCGCATCGGCGGAACGCTCGCCCAGGGTGCGTTCAGCGGAGATATCGATGGCGGCGGGCTGCGCCGATGCACTGGCGGGCGACGCGCACAGGGACTCGGTAACCGCGACAGCGCCCCCGGCCTCCCGATACCGCGCGCAGGATTCCTGGACGCGGAGCCCGAGACTCTCGATATAGCGGATGTAATCGCTCTGCTCCTGCTCGCTCAGGCGCCCCGCCGCCATCTGGGCGTCAAAATCGGTGCGCGCGGATTGCCAGGCCTGGTGATCGGCGCGCAACTCACGCTCGATGCCATCGCTATCCACCGCCAGGGCGGGGGGCACAAGAAAGACGGCAACAATCAGCAGGCAAGCGGCAGGTGTCGGTTTCCAGTCAGGCATCAGATTGGGGGCGGCGTTTCGTTGGGCGTCACTGGCGACGTTGGTGGGAGCGATACAGGGGCGGAGTCGATAGCCGGGCAGGCAGTCCTGCTCAGGCGCGATGGGGTCAGAGTGTACGGAAGCAAGCTGAATACAGGCTGAACCCGACAGCGAAGAACCATCGACTCCTCACCCGATGGTGCGTGAACGTTGGTTGGACCGGTTACGCCGCGGCGGGTTCGCTACCGACCTTCACTCAGAGCCCCTCCAGCGGTCGCGACCAATCCTCCGACGGGTCACCGAACACCAGGAAATGCGGATTGAGCAGGCTCTCCTTGGTGTTGTAACGCAGCGGACGCATATCGGTATCGGTGACGCGCCCTCCGGCGATTTCGACCACGGCCTGGGCAGCCGCGGTATCCCATTCGGACGTCGGCCCCAGGCGCGGATACAGATCCGCCGCGCCCTCGGCGACCAGGCAGAGTTTGAGCGAGCTGCCCATAGGTACAATTTCATGGTCACCGATGCCTTCGAGGTAGGCACGCAACTGCTCACCGGCGTGGGAGCGACTGCCCACCACGCGCAGGGTCGCCGGTCTTCGCGTGCACACACTGATGGATTGCGGCAATCCGCCGCGACGGTATTTCTGCGCACCGATACCCCGCGCGGCGCGGTAGATGGTACCGGGCACAGGGGCATACACGACGCCGAGCACGGGCTCGCCCTCGTGGATCAACGCGATGTTCACGGTGAACTCGCCGTTGCGCTTGATGAATTCCTTGGTTCCATCGAGCGGGTCCACCAGCCAATAGGTCTGCCAGGTGGCACGTTCCGCGAAGGGGATATCCGCTGACTCCTCGGACAACACGGGGATATCCGATGTCAGCGCGGCGAGGCCGTCACAAATGGTGCGATGGGAGGCCAGGTCCGCGGCGGTCAGAGGTGAATCATCTGCCTTGGTCCGCACATCGATCGCACCGGCATAGATCTCGAGAATACGATCACCGGCCTGTTCGGCAATGCTGGAGCAGGACGCAAGCCAGGAAGCCAGGGATGATTCCAATGCCATGGTGGGAGTTCCGGTGATGCTCGGGGGTCGGGCGCGTGATTCTACATCGCCACACCGGGACCGCCGTCGCATGTGTTCGAGCCCACCCGGAGCCCCCCCGGTGGCGAAGGTCTCCGCCGTCACCAGGCCATGTAGGCGAAGCCACGCTCCTGCAAGAGCATGATGTCTTCCACCCCGATGGGGACCACCTTGGCATAGTCGACAAGATCATCATCCGTCCACTCCAGGCTTTTCATGGTGTTGCCACAGGCATGAAAGGCGACGCCATACGCGGCCAGGGATGAGGCACGCTCTCTCAGAATCTCGGGAATCGGACGACGTGGAATGTCCGCGAGCAGGTGGATACCGGGCCCGAAGGCGGCGACCACGACCTCCACATCATCTCCATACTTGCGAATCATTTCGCCCACGGAAAACAGGATGTGCTCAAGATACTCCGTATCGGCCTTGTTGCACTGGTAGACGATCTGGTGCGTTGAACGGTCCTCGAAGTGGGTCTCGGTGTGATGGGCCGCGGCACGGCCGCCCACCACGGCGGCAGCGGCGGCGGTGATCCAGCGGAGCATGGTGCGGCGACTGGCGTGGGACATGGTTGGACTCCTCAATCGTGGGGTTCTTGTTGTAAGACAAGCACCGGGGCGCCATGCACCGGGCAGCATCTGGGCCGGTTGTCAGACAGACCGGCTTCCGTGGAGTAAGACCTGAATTCAACTGAGCTATTCCCCACGTTCCACCCCGACACGCGAAATGGAGAGACCCCAGCAGAGCTCCAGGGGATTCCCCGAACGCCGTCTCTCCAAGGCCGCCGGGAGCACGGATCTTGCTTTCGGGTTAACCGTTCGGGATCGCCGCCCCTCCCCACCGGGCCGACGCCCGGACGAACAACTAAAAAACACCACGGTTCAAAGCCTTACGTGAACCGCCAGTCAACCGGCCAAAGCCTGGAATCGCGACGACGCACGACAACGGTGCAGGACCGGCGCTCACGCGCCGGAGCCTGCACCAGTCATGCACACAAGAGCGTGAGCGGGGTGAGGGCGGAAGGAGTGAGAAACCATGCTGACCTTCGATGATTGCGTCCACTTCAGTAATCACAAGCCCACCGAGATCGGTGCCATCGCCGAGCATGAGCACGTCAACGACGTGGTTGCCTGCGAACTGGCGGCTGACCTGGCCTCCACCCCCAGTGGCCGCCGCACCCTTATCCGCTACATGGTCGATGACATCTGCCACGCGGAGCAGCATCACAACCTGACCCATGCCTACGAGTTGCGCGGCGTCCTGCGCGAGTACATAGCGCCCCACCACTACCTCTGAAGCTCCGGTCAGCGCCCGTGCTTCCCTGCTACCGGGGGACCGGGCAGCACGGGCTCAAACACCCGGCCCAAGCTCATACGGACCAGGCTCTTACGGCCCGGGCGCACCGGGGCTGAGCCATCCGCCTGGAGGGGAGCCCGAACCGTCGTCGGCCACCCCCTTGGCCCCGCGCGTTCGCTAGTCGGAGGGGGGCACTGGGTTACACTGGTCGGGCACCCCGCCGCCGGACCCGACTGTTCCCCCGATTGATTCATGCGCCCGCTTTCCCACCGTGTGTTCCTTTCCCTGCTGCTGTGCGTCACCGTGGCACTCAGCCTGGGCCAGGTTCTCGACCGGCGCGCAGCGGTCCCGGTTGATGAATCGTTCAAGCGGGCCCTGGTGACGTTCGCCGTGGTGCGTGGCATCAATGCGGTCATTTCCGTGGTGCAAGGCACCGAGTTGGCCATCGAACCCGCCGGGGTCGGCGTCATACTCACACCCGGCGAGGTGTTTGACCCGGTAAACGACCTCATCGAGCGGTTCTCGTGGATCATGCTTCTGGCCAGCACCTCTCTGGGCGCCCAGAAGGTCCTGCTCGATGTCGGCCTTTCCACCGCCGTGCAATCCGCGACCCTGCTGGCCCTGGGACTGTTGACCCTATCCCTCTGGCGCCCCCGATGGTTCGATCCCGACCGCGCGCCGATCCCGGGCGCCATCATCCTGCGCCTGGCTTGGCTGGTCCTGTTCGTGCGTTTCGCCGTTCCGGTGATCGCCCTGGCCAACGACGCGGTCTATCAGGGCTTTCTCGCCGAACGCTACGAACGCTCGCAGGCCGTCCTCGCCCAGACCCGAAGCGCAGTGGAAGACCTGCACGAAGCGGAGACCCGTGCCGAGCCGGAGACCGAGGACTCGCTGCTCGGGCGTCTCGGACGCTGGTATGACCAGACCGGCAGGACATTCAATGTCGAGCAACGTATCAAGGCCTACAAACAACGCCTGGGCGAGGCCAGCGAACACATCGTGCATCTGATCGTGGTGTTCCTGCTGCAAACGGTCGTGTTCCCACTGCTGTTCCTTTGGCTGGGTCTACGTATCCTGCGCACCCTGATCAGCGGGCTGAACGTCCAGAACGCACCCGTTCACGGGCGACATAACGAACAAGATTGAGGAGAACACATCCATGGCATCCGTGGAGTGTGATGTATTCATAGTGGGCTGCGGCTACCTCGGACGGCGTGTGGCCCGGGCGGAGCAGGCGCGAGGTCGGCGCTGCGCCGCGCTCACCCATTCTGAACAATCGGCGGCTGAACTTTCCGCGCTGGGTATCACCCCGGTGCGCGGTGATCTCGACCAAGCGGACAGCGTGCGCGATCTGGACCTGTCGGGAACACTGGCGTACTACTTCGTCCCGCCTCAATCCAACGGCAGCGTGGACCTGCGGGTTGCCGCGTTCTGCGACGTTCTCGACAGGAAACGCTCCCCAACCCGGCTCGTGGCCGTCAGTACCACCGGGGTCTACGGTGACTGTGGCGGGGAATGGGTGGACGAGACCCGTCTGCCTGAGCCTCGCGCGGAGCGCTCGCGGCGACGGCTGGACATGGAAATGACCCTGAGGGGCTGGGGCATGGCCACCGCCACCCGCGTGGTTACCCTGCGGGTACCGGGTATCTACGGCCCCCACCGGCTGCCCCGTGAACGCATCGCCCGCGGCGTCCCCGTTCTGGCGGAGTCTGAATCCCCCTGGAGCAACCGGATCCACGTGGATGATCTTGTCACGGCCTGCCTGGCCGCCCTCGACCGCGGGCACCCGGGACGCGTGATCAACGCCGCCGACGGCAAGCCGAGCACCATGACCGATTACTTCAACCACGTGGCGGACGCCGTTTCCCTGCCCCGCCCCCCGCAGATAAGCCATGCCGAGGCGACTGCCCAGCTCAGCGCGGGAATGCTCAGCTACCTGGCCGAATCCAAGCGCATCGATATCACCCGTATGCGCAACGAATTGGGCGTGACCCCCCGCTACGATCTTGTGGACGGTCTGGCTGCATCCATCGCCCAAGAACAATCGGAGGCAGCAGCATGACAGCGGTTTTCCTCGATGCCGAATCACTGGGCACTGACATCGACTTCCAGCCCCTGGAAACGGCCCACCCCGATTGGTTGCACTTTCCGCATACCGCCCCCGGGGAAGCAGGGGAACGGCTACGGTCCGCCCGAATCGCCGTTACCAACAAGGTGCCCCTGAAACGCGCCACCCTCGAGTCCGCGCCCAAGCTCGAGTTCATCGCGGTGGCCGCGACCGGCACCAACAATGTGGACCTCGACGCAGCCCGGACGCTCGGAATCACCGTATCCAACGTCCGTGCCTATGGCACGGCATCCGTGGTGCAGCACGTGTTTGCCTTGATGCTGAGCCTCGCCACGAACCTGCGTGCCTACCACGACGCGGCCCTGCGCGGCGACTGGGGGCGCGGCCGTCACTTCTGTCTGCTCGACTATCCCATCATTGAATTGCACGGCAAGACGCTGGGGATCGTGGGGCATGGTGAATTGGGCAAGGGCGTCGCCCAGGCCGCCAGAGCCTTCGGCATGAACGTACTTATCAGTGCCCGCCCCGGGGCGGATGACATCCCCCCCGGACGCCTGCCCCTGGATCAGGTGCTTTCCCAGGCCGATGTGGTCAGCCTGCATTGCCCACTCACGGAGAGCACGCAAAACCTCTTCGATGGCCCCCGCATCGCCCGTATGAAGCCTGGAGCCCTGCTCATCAATGCCGCCCGCGGTGGCATCGTCAACGAACAGGCCCTGGCCGATGCGCTCCGCTCGGGGCACCTCGGAGGTGCCGGCGTCGATGTGCTGAGCACGGAGCCGCCGCGCGAGGGTAATGTCCTGCTCGATCCCTCCCTGCCCAATCTCATTGTCACGCCCCACACCGCATGGGCCTCCCGGGCATCACGGCAGCGCGTTATCGACCAGGTCGGCGAGAACATCGCGGCCTTCCTGGGCGGACAGCCCATGCGCCGGGTGGTCTGAACACAGTCCGTTTTTTCAACCACGGGAAGACGTTCGGGGAACCTCCAATTCCGATCGCGGGCTCCGATCACGGCAAAGAACCAGGGCCCGCGGAACGATTCGGGGACCGGCGTCGCCCACATGATTAGTAATTGCTTATATTCAGGACTTCCGATAGTATGCGCGCCACCGTTCGGCAGCCGTCGGTTCTCCTGCGCCCCCCAAGCAGGACCAAAGGCCAGCAGAACATCTTTTTCGAATCATGCGCATCCCAACGAATATCCACATCCAGGAGCCCAACATGAAACTGATTGCCAAATCCGTGCTTGCCGCCGCCGTCCTCAGCGCCGCTGCCGCCCAGGCCGCCACCGTTGCACCGCAGTTCGGTTACACCCCCTACGCGCCGGTCATGACTCAGGAGCAGATGCAGGCCCAGATGGACCAGCAGATGAAAGCCGCCGAAGCCCAGCGCGCCGCCATCGAGAAGCACATGGAAACCCTGCGCACCCGCATGGAAGCCCAGATGAAGGCCCTCGGCGCCCAGATCCCGGCCGCTCCCAAGTTCGAGGCCCCCAAGTTTGACGCCAAGCCCATGATCGCCACCGAGCGTGCCGACCTGGAAGCCATCGCCAAGCAGATGGACGAGCAGATGGCCGCCACCAAGGCCCAGATCGAAGCCCAGAAGGCCGAGATGGACAAGATCATCGCCGCTTCCAAAGCCGAAGCCGACAAGCGCATGGAGGCCGCCAAGGCCGAGATGGAAGCCCTGAAAGCCGAAGCTGAAAAGCGTATGGAAGCCGCCAAGGCGGGCAACTTCGAAGCACCCAAGTTCGACATGCCCGAACTGCCCGCCCACGACGTCTACGGCCGCCAGATCCAGGCCCAGATGCAGCGCCAGATCGAAGCCGCCCAGGCCCGTGCCGAGCAGATGCAGGCTTGGATGGAGCAGCAGTCCAAGGCTTTCGAGACCACTGAAGTGAAGCTGGGCGAGACCGCCATGACCGCGGAGCAGGAAAAATGGATGAAGGCCGTTCGCGCCCAGGCTGACGCCACCCGCGCCGCCCTGGTCAAGCACCAGGAAACCCTGAGCGCCTACTACAAGGAACTGGCCGAAAAGCAGATGAAGGCCATGCAGGCTTACGCCAAGTAAGCGCTGCTCACGAGCGGGGTCGGCCCATGCGGTCGGTCCCACGAAAAAGCCCCGGGATGGTTCACCATTCCGGGGCTTTTTTCTTTCCGGCCCGGGCTTACTGCCCGGGTTACGGCCCAGGCCTCATCCGGCGACCGGTTCGCGTTTCACATCCGAAACCGGCGGGGCACTTTCCGCAATGGCATCGGAATCAGGGGCTGGGCCCGCCGCGGCCTTCGCACCGGTGGAGCCCGCATCGTCCGATGCGCTGGCGCCGCCTCCCGATGGGTTGGTGTACCGATCATTGAGCGCCTGAACGAAGTTGTTGGCCTCCTGGACGAGGCGCTCCAGTTTGCGCCGGGCACGGCCCCCCCAGCCCGCCGGCTGGGTTGAGAAGATACAGCGCAACCCCCGACTGCTGCGTCGGAAGCCACCCAGGATCGATGAACGCTCGGCGCCATCGGGCAGTTCCTCCTCGATGGAGCGCAGCACCCTGTCGGCTACCCGGGCACGGATATTGTTGTGCAGCAGGAACCAGATGACGGCCACCAGCACACCCGCGCCGATCAGACCGTAACCGGCAAATAACTCATGCCCAAGGAAGGCCTGCACGGCATCGGGACCGATGGCCGCCACCGAGCCTCCCAGAAGGGCGGCCAAAATCACAGTCATGAAACCGTCGCGGATCAAAGTGCCCCGTCGCCATTGGGCCATGCGCATGCGTACGGCCGGTACCAGGCGCTCTTCGATATCGGTCGCAGTCTGTTCCAGGGCTCCGACGATGCGGTAGGCCCGTTCCACCTCGACACGCTGCATACGCGCGTGGATCTCGGCCAGGTCATGGTCACGCTTGGTCTCAAAGCGATGACGGATGTTCTCGTCCGCGATCGGCGTGGCCGCATCGGCGTTGTAGATGCCATAGAACTTGCCGGCGGTCAGCCCCTTCTGGGCCAGGGCACGCTGCCAGGCGGCGACCACCTCCTCAGGGTTGTCCTCGCGGGCCGTGGCATCCATCTGGTTGAGGATGTAGAGGAACTTGTTCGAGTCATTGCGCGAAATGGTGCCCTCCACCAGGTGACGCAGGGTGTCCTGCATGGCACCCGGTTCCGGATGACGGGCATCGAACATGACCAGGACCAGATCGGAGAGGTCGATGATGTGGCGGGTGATACGCAGGGTGGAAGTGCGCTGCGCATCGGCATCAAATCCGGGGGAGTCAATGAGAATCTTGCCGCGCAGGCGGTCACTGCTGCTTGTTTTCAGTTGCAGATACGCATCAATACGACGCCCCTCACCCGCCGCGACACGCTCGATCTCGCGGCTGACACGGTAGAAGGGAAAGCGCGGATCGGCGTCCAGGGCCAGGCCGGGCAGAACCTGCGACTGTTCGTCGGAGCTGAAACACATGACGGTGAACTTGTCGTCCACGGCCTGGGTACCCGTGGTTTGAAGCTTCTGGCCCAGGTAATGATTGAGGAAGGTGGATTTACCTGCCGAAAAGGTGCCCAGCACCGTGATCAACGGCCACCAGGGGATACGCGTCGCGTGGGACTGGTCCGGATGCAGGAGCCCCATGCGATACGCCACGGCATCCAGTTGGCGGAAACTGCGCACCACCTCGACGAGGATGTCGTTCTCCTGCTCGAGATGACTTTCAAGACGAGCCAGTCTTTGCTGAATGACCTTCGATGGCCCCATGGCGCATCCTCCTCAGAATGGACGGGGAACGAGCCGATTGCTCACTCCCGCTTCAATGGTGGTTACGTACGCGTGTCCATGGTCCTTTTCGGTCCTGGACCGTCGCGCGCACAGGTGTTTTTTATTGTTTGGCGTTCGGTTCGGTCGCGCCTTGGCCCTGGGGTTCCGTTCCCGGCCGGGGCGTCCCGCCGGAAAAGCCCTGGGCCAGGTCCATGGCCCTCTCGGGGGCGTAGCGCGCGATGACCCGGGTCATATGCCATGCACGCATGTACTGACCGGCATCCCACATCAGGTGCGCGGACTCCTCGTACACACGCAGCGCATCGCGAACGTGACCGGCAGTCATCAGCACGTTGCCCAGTTCCCCGAGGATGGCCCAGTTGTCGGGCTGAGCATCCAGGATGCGCGCATAGGTATGAACCGCCTCCGTCAGGTTGTTCGACCAGAAGGCCCGGCGCGCGGCGTTGATCGCGTCCTCCACCTGGGCGGGCGTGGTCAGCCCCTGATCCGGCATGGGCGGAATGGCGGAAACCGGCGCCTGGGACGCGAACAGTGCCCCAAGCACCTCCTCCAGTGGGCGCCCCTGCCGGTCGGCCTCCACCGCTCGCGCGTAATCCTCATCGGAAAGCCTGGGGTCATCCGCGGGAGGAGGCACGGGGCGGGCCGACACAGGGGTCGCGTCCGCCGCATCGCTCACTGCCGTGCCGCTGTCCGAGGCGGCGTCCCCGCCACCGGCGGTAGCGGCCCGTGCAGGCTCGCTCCCGGGCGGAGTGGAGTCCGTTGCCGCGACCACATCGGCAACACCGCCCCCGGGTTCCAGGGCACCCGCGGTGGCCTCTTTCGCGCCACCCGCAACGGCTCCGTCGCTGGTGCCGAATTCAGATACAGGTACAGCGCCCGGGGTTCCGGCCACCGACGGTGCCGCTTCGGCGGCCTGCGCCGTCCCGCTGATGACCGCCACCTCGGTTTCGGCGGCCGCCACCGGCATATGCTCCTCATCACCGCCGAACAGGTCATCCCGGATCAGGAAACCGATCACAACCAGGGCGGCGAGGTACACATTGAGAAAATTCTTCGCAAGCCACTGCATGGCCATCACTCCACAGATTCAGACAGGCCCAATCTCACGGACCAGATGGGTTCATTGCAACACTTCAGGAAACAGGGATGCGGCCAGGGCGACGAATTCACGCGATGCCTTGCCCCGGGGTTCGAGTTCGAACACCCCAAGCCCTTCACTGAATGAGCGCCGATAGACGGTGCGTTGATGCAAACGGGGCCTGACAAACTCGACCCCTCTCAGAGCCACCAGCGCCGCGGCGGCTTCATCGGTCTCCCGAACCGCTCGATGGGTATCACCGCGGTTGATGAACGCCTGAACACGCGGGCGATTGGCGTCGCAGCATTCATCCACCATGGTCACGAAACGCTGGGTGGACCAGATATCCGCCTGGCTGGGCGTCACGGGGATCAGGATACGCTCGGCCATGGCCATGGCCTTTTTCATGCTGGCCAGGTCCGCGGTGCCGACATCCACCAGCCCCATCAGGGCGTCATCGTGCGCCGCGGCCTTCATGCCCCGCAGCCCCGTCACCCCCTCGACCTGTGGCTCATAGGCTTCTTCCTGGCGCACTTCAAGGACATCGCTGAGGGTGGCCTGCGGGTCCAGATCGAAGGTCTTGACCCGCTCGCCCGCGAGAGCCAGCCATATGGCCAGATTGAAGGTAAGCGTGCTCTTTCCGGAGCCGCCCTTGAGACTGGCCACCACGGTCAACACCGATGCACCTCCCGAAGCAACGCGCACCGAAGGGTTCCGCGGGCACCATCCACACCGCAACGACCTCGGGAAACCGTTGGGGCACGGGACATACTTGCGCTGCTCATGCCCGAAGTGTGGCGCGAGTCACCCGTCAACGCCAGAAGGGGAACCCTCCAACACCACCGGGGAAACGCATCGCCCCCAAGCCGGGCAGCACCAGCCCTCCGGACCGATCGCTCGCGGTCGCCCCGTCATAAGGATATTGGGGGTAACGCTCCCGAGGCGCGCCCGGCCCCGCGGCAGCGTGCGGGTAGAGCGCTCCCGGTGTGTGTGGCATCACACCACCGCCGACCAAAGGCCACGGCATTGTCCCGTCGGATTCCGAATCCTGCCGGTACCGGGGCTGGCGATGATCGGGAAGCGGTGGCGGGTCACCGCGATAGACGTAGCCGGGGTCACCGATCCCCTGCCGCTGCTCCCACACGCTGCCCCGCTCTGGTGTCGGTGCGGACGTGTCACCGCTCATCGCCCCCTGACCGTAGGGCCATTCCGCTCCCGGGAGTGGGCCCAACCCGGGATAGCCGCCCGTACGGGGTTCGGCGCCATACGGATCAATAGCCGTATAGCGCCCCGCCCCTCCGGGAGCGCCCGCAGAGGAGGCCGACCCTGAATCTTCAGGATGGCGGCCGTTTGGCGCACTTACCGCGGCCCGCTCCTGGGGCCTGCCCCAGGGGTCCGCGGGCGTGCGCGGATCTTCGCCGTCAGTGCGGTAGCGCGGTTCCGTGCGCCAGAAATCCCGTCCGCGCTGAGCATCGTAGCCTGCGGCGCCATAGTGACTGTTGCGCGCCCCGGATTGAGCGGGATACCCCGAACCATAGCTTGCCGCGCCGCTCGGATTGCCACCCCGCCGCGGGTCGGGCGGAACCCAGGCCTCCCCCAGACCATATTCACGTTGCAGCGGATCCGGCGCATAGGGACGCCAGCGCTCCTCATCAAGTTGCGCGCCATCGGCTCGCCAATCCGATGACCGGCTCCACATATCTCCCCGGGTGTCGTATCGATCCTGATCCTGCCAACCCTGCTCCCGCCAATCCTGGGCAATAGCGGACGTCGTTCCCAACAACAGGGGCAGGAGCAGCAGGGCGAGTGATCGCGACCTGCCGGTGTCGGTGGACTGGGCGAAAGGTGATTGCACGGGAAACATACCGATGAGAGTCATTCCAGAAGGTTTCGACATTGATTCTCGTGCGCAGTGCGTCGCCCGATGGTCGGAGGCGATTTGAAGATGTTGCGCAGGGACGTGATCAGGTCATGGGAGTGTCGGCGCTACGCCCGGCTTTCCGCTCAAGACGGCGTCGACCTCCTCGCCCCGAACGCCCCCGAGCGATGCAAAACCCGCCGGTGAACACAGCCTAGCTGTCCTTGAGGCGGATACCACGGCGTTTGCGGCTGCCGACCGCGCGGGCTTTGGGCAGCGGTGGCGTGACCGCCCCCCCCTCCTTGGCGACCG
The DNA here is from genome assembly GCA_049604295.1 of Gammaproteobacteria bacterium. Lineage (GTDB taxonomy): Bacteria > Pseudomonadota > Gammaproteobacteria > JACKNK01 > JACKNK01 > JBMYTL01. Next base: position 19,410 of record JBMYTL010000018.1, on the reverse strand, counting down.
ATGTCCCGTGCTTTGCTGCCTGGGCCGACCCAACACTTTTCGTGACGGGCGCCGATTTCGTCGCCGTGTCCTCTACTGCCCCGCGATGGGACGAGGTCGCGCCCTGGTTGGTGGTCTCCACCGTAACGGTGGGTGCTGTGGCCACCTGATCCTCATCGGCGATGCGGCGACGACGGCGCAGGGGTTTGACCGGCGCTACCGCACCGGCATCGGCGCGCACGCGGGGCTCACGTCGGGCCACCGGCTCCGGCGCCGGAGCATCCGCCACCACCGCCGGGCCCGTCGTATCCGGCGCGCTTTTCGGGGGCGTCTCAACACGGGTACGGGTGGGCGAACGGCCGGATGGAACCGGTGTCGCCTGGGGGCGGGTTCGAACAGGCCGCTGCGCCGAGCCACCCGTGACCGGTTCGGCCGCCACGCGGGCTTGGGGTTCACTCGCCGGGGCGGGCGCGGGTTTCGAGGCCGGAGCAGTGCGGGCGCTGATGGCCTTGCCGACGGCCGATCCCGCGAGCTTGCCCAATCCGCGCACGGCGTATCCGGTAAGAACGACGGCCTCACCCAGCTTGGCGCCCATTCCCGGACGCCCGCCACCACCGGGACCACCGCCCCGGGGACCGCCGCCAGCAGGGCCACCGCCACCGGGACCAGTGGTCCCTGCAGGATCGCCACCCTGCTCGAATGCCAGCAGCATGATGCTGCGCTTGGCGGACACACAACCGAGCGGAATAACCACCAGGGTGAGTACCGTGGACACCAGCACCCCGAAGAGCAGGGAGATGGCCATACCCTGGAAGATGGGATCGGTGAGGATCACGCTCGAACCGAGCACCAGTGCAAACGCTGTGATCAGGATCGGACGGGTACGGGCCGTACAGGACTGCACCACGGCTTCCTCCACGGTGGCACCCTCACGCACCCGGTGAATACAGAAATCCACCAGCAAAATGGAGTTGCGTACGATGATGCCCGCCAGGGCGATGAACCCGATCATGGAGGTGGCGGTGAATTCCGCGCCAACGATCCAGTTCATGATCATGTGCCCGGGCACGATGCCGATCAGGGTGAGCGGGATCGGCGCCATGATCACCAGGGGCACCGTGAAGTTGCTGAACTCCCAGACCACCAGGATGTAGATCAGTACCAGGGCGGCGGCAAATGCGATGCCCATGTCACGGAAGGTCTCGTAGGTCACCGTCCATTCGCCGGCCCATTCGAAGGCGGGGCGCCCCGTGTCCTCGGGCGGGCCGGTCATGGTGCCGGTGATGTGGCTGCCGTCGGGCAACGGTCGACGTTTCAGACGTTCCTCCACATCCAACATACCGTACAGGGGCGCGGCCAGATCACCCGCCACGTCCGCCACCACGTAATCGACCCGACGCAGGTCCTTGAAATAGATCACCGGGTCCTGGGGGGCCTGAACGAAGCTTCCCAATTCACCCAGGGGCACGCTGCCGCCGTCGGCCGTGGCGATGGGCAGGTCCAGCATCTGATTGACCTGGGCACGGGCCGCCAGCGGCACTTCCATGACGATGTAGGTGGGCTCAAGCACCGTTCCCATCTTCACGTCACCGAGTTTGAAGCCGCCCATGGCCATGCTCAGGTTGCGATTGATGGTGTCGACGGAGATACCGCGACGCACGGCCTTCTCGGTGTTCACCTCGAAGCGCCAGACGCTGTACTGGGCCTGCAGGTAGTTGTCGATGTCCGCCAGGCTGCCGTTCTCCCGAGCGGTCTCGTGGAAGATATCGGTCAGGAAACGCGTGGTCTGGCGGCGACTGTAGTCCGTGGGGCCATAGACCTCGGCCACCACCGACTGCAACACCGGCGGCCCCGGCGGCATCTCGACGATGGTGATGGCCGTGCCGGGACGGCCCGCGAAATCCCGAACCAGTTCGCGCGCCTCAAGGGCGAGCTCGTGACTGGAGCGATCGCGTTCCCCCTTGTCCACCAACTGCACATGGACCTCGGCCTGCCAGGGTTTGTCGCGCAGGTAGTAGTGCCGGACCATGCCGTTGAAATCGAAGGGCTGGGCGGTTCCCACGTAGGTCTGGATCGCGGTCACCTCGGGCAGGCGCCGCAGCCGCTCCGCGATGGTGGTGGTGACATTGGCCGTCTCCGGCAGGGCCGTGCCCTCGGGCATGTCGATGACCACGCTGAATTCCGGCTTGTTGTCGTAGGGCAGCATCTTCACGGCGACGATACCCGTGGGGAACAGCACCATGGACAGGAAAAACGCGCCGATGAGCCCGAACAGGAACAACCACCCCTTGCGCCGTTGCTCGATCATGGGCACCAGGGTCTTGTTGAACAGGCGCTCCATGAATTCGGATTGCTTTTGCTCCTTTTTCTCCGCCTCGTGCAACTGCCCCAGCGTGGGCTTGATACGCATGGCCAGATACGGGGTGAACGCGAAGGCCGCCACCAGCGAGAAGATCATGGCGACTGAGCCCAGGGTGGGAATGGGTGCCATGTACGGCCCCATCATTCCCGTGACTGCCGCCATGGGCAGCAGGGCCGCGACCACGGTCAGGGTGGCGATGATGGTCGGGTTACCGACCTCGCGCACGGCGTCGACCGCCGTATCTGTGTCCATATCACCCTTGAGCAGCCAGCGCCGGTAGATGTTCTCGACCACCACGATGGCATCGTCCACCAGAATGCCGATGGCGAAGATCAGGGCGAACAGAGACACGCGGTCGATGGTCATACCGATGAGCCAGGCGCTGAACACGGTCATGAGCAGCACCACGGGGATGACCAGGGTCACCACGATGGCCGGCTTCATCCCCAGGGCGAACAGCACCAGGATGGTTACCGCACCCGTGGCGATGACCAGCTTGAACATCAGGCCGTTGACCTTGTCGTTGGCCGTCTTGCCGTAATTACGGGTCAACTCCACGTGCACATTGCCGGGGATTAGGCGGCCTTTCATGTCATCGACCTTGGCGATCAAGGCATTGGCCACCTCGACGCCGTTCGCGCCTTCTTTCTTGGCGATGGCAATGGTCACCGCTGGTGCGCCATCCACGCGTTCGTCACCGTGGTAGGCCACGCCGCTGTAATACGACACCAGCTGATCGGCATCCTCCGGGCGTTGCGTGACCCGGGCCACGTCGCGCACGTAGACGGGGGAGCCACGGTGGGAACCCACCACCAGGCGTTTCACATCCTCCGCAGTGCGCAGGAAAGAACCGGAGTAGACGCTGAAATGACGACCACCGGTCTCCACCGTTCCGGTATTGGCCTCATCGTTGGCCGTCTGGATGGTCTGGGCGACCTGGTCGAGGCTGATCCCGAAGCCGGACAGGCGCTCGGGGCTGACCTCGATGCGGATCTGTTCCTTGCGTCCGCCAACGATGAAGCCTTCACCGGTATCCGGGATCTCCTTGAGGCGCTGCAACAGGTCGAGCGCCAGCAGACGCAGGCGACCGTCGTCCACATCCCTGGACCACAATGTCAGCGTGACCACCGGGACATCATCGATGCTCTTGCGCTTGACCAGCGGCTTGGACACCCCGGGCGGGATCTTGTCCATGTTGGTGGCCAGCTTGTCGTGCACCTTCACGATGGAAGGCCCCAGGGGCTCGCCCACCTTGAACTGGACGGTCACCATGCCGCTGTCGCGCTGGGCGGCACCGTAGATGTGCTTGACCCCCGGGATCTCGCTCATCATGCGCTGCAAGGGATCGACGGCCAGGTGCGCCACCTGTTCCGAAGAGGCGCCGGGATAACTGAAGAAGATATCCACCATGGGCACGGAGATCTGTGGATCTTCCTGCCTGGGGGTGATGATCAGCCCCAGCAGCCCCAGGGCCAGCATGGCCAGGTACAGCAGGGGGGACAGGGGCGAGTGAATGAAGGACTTCGCCATGGTGCCGGCAATGCCGGCATTCTCCCCGTCATGGGCCGAATCGTTATGCGGGTTGGAATCCGTCATTGTGTCTTGGGGGCGGCGGTCCGGTCAGCTCTGGGTCAATAGCCGTTGCGCAACGGGGGCAGCGAATTGCCCCGTGGCGCGGAAGGATAGCCGGGTTGCCAGCCACCATTGGTCATCAGGCGCGCATCACGCAGGACCAGATCGTCCGGATTGAGACCGGAAATCACCGAGTATTCATCACGGCTGACCTGCTCGCCCAGGCGAATGCTGCGCAATTCGGGCTCGCCCTTCTGATTGCGCACATAGACCCCGGGAAGACTGCCACGCCGGACCAGCGCGGACTTCGGGATCAGGATGCGTTCGTCCTTGTCCGCCTCCAGGTCGGGGATGCTTACAGTGGCGTACATCCCCGGGCGCCCACGGGTACCGCGGGGCAGATCGAACTTGACCGTGACCGTGTGGCGCTGCGAGTCGGCCATGGGAAAGATCCTGGCCACGCGCACCGGCACGTTTTTCTCACCGGAATCGAGATCCGCATCGATGCGCTTGTTCTCGTACTGGATCTGCTCGAGCCCCCGAACCAGGCGTGCCGGGGCCTCCACGCGGATCTGCAACCAGTCGGTGTCGGCGAATTTGAGCAGCGGCTGACCGGGTTGCACCGTGTCGCCGACCTCGATCATCTTGCGCACGATCACACCATCGAAGGGGGCCTTGGCACGGGCGTCGCGCAGCTTGGCATCGATCTGCTGGATCTGGGCCTTGGCCTGCAGGATGGCGTTGCGTGCCTGCTCCACCTGGGTGCCGCGGCTGTACAGGTCGGCATGGCGCTCGAGATACGGCGAGGTGTTACCCACCACGCCAGACATGGGACGGGTGAAAAACTGGTCCATGAGCGTGGGTAGCCCCATGCCGCCCGGCGACTTGTTCATGGAATAGGGCGCATACAGCTCCCGTGAGTATTGAACGTCGGCATTGCGCAGGGAGGCTTCCGCGTTAGCCAGCTGCGCGGCTGCGTTGTTGCGCTGGGCCAGCAGTTCGTCGTCGTCCAGGGCAACCAGCAGGGTGCCCTTCTCGTAGCGATCGCCCTCGTGCCCCTTGAGAAACTCAACCCGACCCGGTAACTGCGCGGCCAGGGTGACCTCCTTGTGCGGGACCACCGTGCCGCCAATGGACACCGTGGGCACCACGCGCGAGACCCGCACACGCATGTAGTCACCCTGCGGATACTGGGCCACCGCGCTGCCCGCGGCGAGCACGCTGCACAGCATCGCCACTCCTGCCTGTTTGATGGCCGGAAGGACTTTCATCAGGGTCTTCTCTCCAGGTTCCTGAGCTGACTTGGATGGTCGTGGAGCCATGATCACTCCGCGGGGATTATCCCTTGGGGACCATGGCCTGATCTGGGTGCGAACTGGCCGCGATCCGGGGTCGTGCGGGTTCGGCTGAATGCCAACCCGACCCTTTCCCGGCCGCCCCCCTCCAGGGAGGTCCCCAGCGCGGAGCCCCCCACAAGGACCGGTCATGTTACCAAAGGCTGGCGCCTTGGCTATGACGCCTTCGCATTAACGTACAAAAACGAAAAAACCGGTGTTGGGCCCTGGGCCCAACACCGGCTTTCCGATGGTATGGAGCGCGTATGCGTCAGACGCGGCCCATCACGTTGAAGCTCTTGATGAACGGACCGGCCATACGCGGGTCCTTGGCCATGGCCTTGTAATCGCCGGTGCTGAACTTCAGCTTGCCGGTGGTGTAGGCGGTGCCCAGACCCATCATGCCGATGCCCTTGGCAATCCACTTGTTCCAGCTGTCGACGTCAGCGCGCAGGTCCCAGTTCAGTTCCTGACCCTCGAACGCACCAGCGGAGGTCACTTTGCCGTTTTCAACCACGATCACGCCAGCGGGAGCATCATCGCCCTTGAAGCCGTAACCGATGGTGGAGTTGAAACCGATTTCGCCCAGGGCATCGGACAGCTCGGGCTCATTGTTCCACTGGTCGGCAAATTTCTGCATCCACTCGGCGGAGAACAGGTCGGACATATGAAGACTCCTAACTCTTTGAATATACGAATGTTGTGATGTTTGGTCCCGCACCAGTGCGCCAGGGAGGCGCGGAGGGAAGGGGGCGATGCGGGGCGGCGGGCACTCTACACCCCGCAAAATCGGCGAAACAAGCACTCACCGATAGAGATCCTTGACGGGCCGATAGAGCCCATTGGGTGGGGGTTTTCCTTGCCCGGACAACCTTTACCCACCCCTAACCGGGCGGCGCCCGGCAGGCATTCCGCCATGCCCTTCCCGGGCAGCCCCCAGGACGCCTCCCCCCAGGAAGGCTCTCCCCAGGAAGGCTCTCCCCAGGAAGGCTCTTCCCAGGAAGGCTCTCCCCAGGGAGGCTCTCCCCAGGAAGGCCCTGGGGCACGGCGGATCAATACACCGGCAGGCCGTGCTCCGTGCGCTCCGGCGGCGGCTCCCGGAATGATCGACGGGTGGAAGCGGCGATCTGGGCACAAAGACGATCCATCGCAGCCTCCGTAAGTTGCTCGGGATCATCGCCACCGGGATTGGGCACAGCCTGGACCCCGTACGGAATCTCGAAGCGGGCCAGGCGATCCCCGGTATTCGAGCGATGCAGAAAAAGGTTCACCGTCGCGTACTTACGCACGCCGCTGAGGGTCAGTTCACTCACGATGGTGAACGCCCCACTCATGATGTATCGGCTGCCGATCCGCTGCCCCAGCGCCTTGTACCGCGGGTCTTCAAGGCCGAAATACTGCTTCAGATCCACCCCCAGGGCCTCCACCGCGGCACGGGTTTCGGCGAGTCCGTGCATGGCGAAAACATCGCCATCCTCAAGACACCGGGACAGGCGGTACCAAGCGTAATCGGCCAACTCATCATCGTTGCTGTACCACGGCAACAGGGCCGCGGACGGGCGCGGACGGGCGTGGTGGACGGGAATCCACCCCGGAATCGCCGCCGGGTTGGGCGGTCATGCCGACATCGGCTGCCGAGACCGCGGACACCGGAACCATCATCAGAATCAGAAACAACATTCGCAGTGGCCCGTTCATGGCACCCGCTCCGCAACCCGGGGGCACCACGTTAGACTCCATGGCCCCGCTTTTGAACCAGAACTCTTCCGCGAACCTCCTCCATGGGCGCAGGCGTCATCCCTTTCTGCCGACACGATGGCGACACCGTGTTCCTGCTCACGCGCAGCTTCACGGGCCGAAAAGCGGGCTACCTCAACGACTTCGGTGGCGGCACGGACCCGGGCGAGACCTACAGACAGACCGCCGTGCGCGAATTCGTCGAGGAAACCGAGACCCTGTTTCTGGAACGTGACCTGGGCCGCGCCCTGCGCACCCCGGAACGGGTCGCCCGGCAGATCGAACAGGTCGATACCCTTTTCCAGAACACGCTCTCGGCCCACCCCCATTGGTGGTGCCGCAGAGAAACGGGCAGTGGGCACCCACCCAAGGACTGGGTGACGTTTTTCGTGGAGATGCCGTGGCGGGACACCGCCCCCCTGAACCGCGCGTGGGCCCTGGACAAGGGCCAGCGTTTCTCGCGCCGACGGGCCTTGTCCTGGATCAGCGCCGATGTGCTTGTCGACCTCTACCGCCAGCATCCAGAACGTCTCTGGAAACGGGTGCGGCAACTGAACGGCGCGGTGGAACTCATCCGCGAGATCGCCCGCAACCGTACCTGATGGAGTGCGCCGAAATAGATGGAGCGAGAACGAGTCCCATTTTTCGGCAGGCAAGGCGCGAGGCGGGGTCATAGTGGGACTACGGCGACAACGAGCAACGCGGCATGGCGGAAAATGGGGCCGTTATCAGTGCCAAGTAGCTTGGCGCACCACACTGGGATCAGACTTCCCGCGGGCCCCGCCCTGGCTGCTCTACTTCCCACAGGTCGGCGTCGATACCGACCCTACCGGCATCCGTCGTCCCTGCCCGAGGCGCACCCGGTTTACGCAATAACCAGATGTATCCGGGCACGGCCCAGACGGCATGGCGCGTCAGCGTCAGGGCCAGCCTCTGTTTGAGCGACCCGGGACGCACCATGTACGCCACGCCAAACCGCTCCGGGTCGCCGATCACCCGCCCGGTGTAGTCGAGCAGCTCAAAGGCATGCACCAGGCGGCGCAGCCCCCAATACGTGAAATGCAGCTCGTGGTAGCGCTCCGCCCGCCCACGCCACCGCACATAACGATGGGCCAGGGCACGCGGCATAACCGACAACAGCCGCAGGTTGTAATGCGGTTCGTTCCACATGAGCCGGTTGGACGCCGCGAAGTAGCACACCCCCCCTGGGCGCAGCACCCGGTGTATCTCGGCCATCATGCGCGCCGCATCCGGAACGTGTTCGTAGACCTGCGAGCAGATGACCACGTCCATGCACCCGTCGGGGAGCTCCAGGTTCATGGCATCGCCGCGATGGAAATGCAGTCCGGGCCGCGCGAATGCCTTGCGCGCGGACTCGACGGCGGAGCTATCGATATCGATTCCCGTAACCGCGCCCAGGTACCGCGCCAGGTAATCATCGATGATCCCCGTCGAGCCGCCCACATCCAGGGCGCGCAGTTCGTCGAGGGGGCGGCCTGCGCCGTCTTGCAGCACGGCCACCATGGTGGCGGCCTTGCGTTGCCGCCCGGCCACGTCATACATGGCCCTGTTGCCAGCCGAAAAATCATGCTGGTAGCCACGGGAGTCGCTCATTCCTCCAACTCCCGCGCGCCGGGGAAACGGTTCTCGAAAACGCGCCGCAGGGCCCGGGCGTCATCCTGTCTGCCCAGGGCATCCAGGCGCTCCATGGCCGCCCACCAGCGGGACTCGGGCGCATGACGCAGGCTTTGGATCACCTGGTCGAGCGCCGTGGAGGAATCAATGGTCAGAGCATCCGAGCGAACCGTTGAAGCTGCGCTCCGCGCCGCGACTTCGGACCGGGCCGAGGCATCAGCGCCACTGACAGCGGGGGCCCCACGCTCAAGTCGCTTTTGCTGAGCGTTCAACGCCTTCGATGCAGGCTCCGTGGATGCCGGGCGAACCTGCCGCGATGGCTGCCGGGTGTCGGCCCGGTCCGCGAATCCGGCCGCCTCTTCGCTAACCGGTGGGGCCACGCGCGGGGAAGCGTGCCGGGTAATCCGACCGGCGTCCGGCAAGGCGCTTGTGCCCCCCTCACTCAGCATGGATTCAGGCGGAGCAGCTGGAAGAGCCCGCGGGGCGGGGGCGGACGGACCAACCCCGGGGCGCGGTGCATTCAACGCCTGGGGCGGATTCCGGACAGGCCCGGGTTTGACCAAGGTGTCCATGGTGGCTGCCTGCTCCCCGGGAACATCGCCCCCCATCCGCATGACCAGCCCCACGCTGAGCAACAGGGTGGCCGCGGTCGCCAGGGGAACCATCCAGCGGGAGCGACGTTGCACACGCGGCGCCTGCCGTACCCCCGCGGTCTCACGTAGCGCACGGGCCGCTTGCGCACGAATGGCGGAGTCCAGGTCCGCGGGCGGCTCCTCGCGGGGCCCGCGCGCGTACAGTTCGGATATGCGCCGGTCGTGGTCGGACATCAGGATGTCTCCTCGCAGTCTTCCAATCCCTTGCGCAGTCGCGTCAGGGCGTAGCGCAGGCGGCTCTTCACCGTTTCCCGGCCACAGCCGGTGATGCGAGCGATCTCCTCCAGCGTGAAGCCCCCCTCTTCCTTGAGTAGAAAGGCGTCGCGCTGAGCCGCGGACAAGCCGGTGAGCAACCCGAACAGGCGCTCGACACAGTCACGCAGCATAAGCAACTGGCGCGGCCAATCGCGATGCAGTTCCACCACCTCGGCATCCCCCTCATCAAGGTCCTTGTTCCCGCCCCCCCGCGCCCGGAAATGGTCGATCAGTCGATTGCGGGCAATGCGATACAGCCAGGCCCCGAGCTTGCCCCCCTGGAAGCTGTCACGGTTTCGGATCGCCTGCATCCAAACGTCCTGGTAGAGCTCCTCCGCCTCGGGGCAATCGCCACATTGGCGCTTGACGTAGCGGAACAAGCCGCCGCGATGGCGCGCATACACCTCGTCGAAGGCGGATTGATCCCCTTCACGGTAAAGCTGCCAGAGGGCGTCGTCATCCATGGGCGGATAGTATCGGCAAGCGAGCGCTGAGCGGTGAGATGAAGTGCGCACCGACCGGTGCGGGGAGCGTCGACACGCCCCCCGCTACACATCGGCACTTACCTCATTGCCACCCGCTCACCACTGAGCGCGGCCGCGGTGCGCACCAGTTCGAGAAAACCGCCCCGGTAGCCCCAGCGATCTCGGGCGCGCGCGTCGGCCGCCAATTCATGAATGGCCTGGTAGTCGAAACCCTCGAGGAATGCACCACCACGCAGGCGCTGACCGAAGGCGGCCACGGCGGCGGCGAAACGGTAATCGGCAGTGGTCGCGGCCAGGGTCCGCTTACGGTCAGCGGCACGCACGGGCTGCTCGACCAGGCGGCTATCCGCCTCGCCCCCCGGCTTGTAGCGCAGGCGCAGCCAAGCCAGCTCGCCGCTTGCTGAGCGGGTACGCTCCCGCGTCGAGGAATCCGCTCCGCCCGCCACTTCGGCCCCATCGCCATGCGGTCCAGCATGCCGCCCGCCATGGTCGTAGCGGAGCGGGTCGACCCGATCGCCCCCCTCGCCCACCAGCGCGATCTCGTAGAGGGCCGTCACCGCATGCCCCGCGCCGATATCACCGGCGTCCACGTGATCGTTGTTGAAATCCTCACGCTTGAGCATGCGGTTCTCGTAGCCGACCAGCCGGTACTCGGCCACCCGCGCGGGGTTGAACTCGATCTGTATCTTCACGTCCCGCGCCACACTGACCAATGTGGAATCCAGCTGGTCCACCAGCACTTTGCGGGCCTCGTGCAGGGAATCGATATAGGCATGGTTGCCGTCACCGTGGTCCGCCAGCTGCTCCATGAGATGGTCGTTGTAGTTGCCACGCCCGAATCCCAGGGTCGTCAGCGCCACGCCCTGCTTGCGACCGTTGCTGACCAGATCGAGGAGGGCGTCGTGATTCACCGTTCCGACGTTGAAGTCCCCGTCCGTGGCGATGATCACCCGGTTGATGCCGCCGTCGATGAACGCCTCGCGGGCCTTGGCATACGCAAGACGGATACCCGATCCACCGTTGGTGGAACCGCCCGCGCGCAGCTGCTCCAGGGCAGCGTCAATACGGGCCCTCTGATCACCCGGCGTTGGCTCGAGGACCACGCCGCTGGCACCGGCATACACCACCAGGCTGACCGAATCGCGCGCACCCAGGTCCCGGGTCAGCAAACGCAGGGAACGCTTGAGAAGCGGCAGTTTGTCCGCGGCCTGCATGGAACCGGAGACATCCACCAGGAATACCAGATTGGCGTCGGGACGCTCGGATTCCGGCATGGGCCAGGCCTTGAGGGCGACCCGCAACAGCTGGGTTTTCGCGTTCCAGGGGTTGGGGCCCACCTCGGTATGGAGGGCAAAGGGACGTTGCGGATCACGCGGTGCCGCATCGTCATAGTCGAAGTAATTGATCAACTCCTCCACGCGCACCGCGTCGGAGGGGGGCAGGCGACCGTCATTGAGCATGCGCCGCACGTTGGCGTAGGAACCGGTATCCACATCGATACTGAACGTGGATACCGGCTGCTCCGCCACGCGCTGCACGGGGTTCGCATCGATCCCGGCGTAGCGCTCACGATCAACAGGCTCCAGGGCATGCCTGACCGGTGGCATCGGGGCGAAACCCACACCCCCGGCGCCCACTTGCGCCCTCAATTCCGCGACGGGGGCCACTCCGCCATGACCCATGGGGCGGGCGAGCTGTTTGCTCACCACCGCTGCGCCCCTATCCAGGGCGTCTTGCGGGACACCCCGCGCGGGAGGACGAAGATCGACCAGGGTCTCGACCCCGGTATCGGCCGCGGCCCCCGACCCCGGGGAGGTGTTTGTGGTCGGATCACGCGACGGCTCCGGCGCCGTGGTGCCGAAACAACCGCCCAGGGCAGCAGCGACGGCGACGGCGACCGGCAGGGCCACACCGCGGGCGACGCGGAGTACAGGGGTCGGGGTGGTATTGAGTGCGTTCATGGGGTGATGTCTCCGTTGAGGTTGCATCCCCTTAAACGCGGGCAAGGTCCGGGTGGGGTTAAACGCAGGCGAAAAAAAGCCGGGGCCAGGGCCCCGGCATCGGTTCACACCACGTGAAACTCAGTACGACGGCATGCCGTCGTCGGTGGCCGGATCGGGCTCGGGCTTGAACCCGGCGGCCGCCTCGTTGGCTATCGAGGCGCAAAAGTCATCGACCGCGCGCGCGGCCATGGCCTCGGGGTCCAGTGCGGTCTTGTTGCTCACCCAGCTGAATCCGGTGGTGGTCTGGTAAAAGCCCACCTCGCCCCCATCGCTGGACTGGTGCAGGCGTAGATTCGCGGACACATCCTTGCGCCAGCCGCTGAACGTCAACTCCTTGAGTATGGAAAAGGCCCCGCCCAGTACGTAGCGGGTGCCCAGGCGTTGCCCCAGGGCCTTGAATTCGTCATCGGGCAGGCCAAAGGTCCGCTCCAGGTCGATATTCAAGGCATCCACCGCGGCCTGGACCTCTGATCGGGGTTTCAAGGCGAACACACCCCGCTCGCTCAGGCACCCGGCCAGGCGGTCGTAGGCAAAACCGGCGATCGCCGGGTCGTTGGTATACCAGGGCAGCAGCGCGGCGGACGGCGCCTCCGCGCGCGCGGAGAAGGTCAGCAGCCCCAGGTAAAGGCCAAGGCCGAGGGCCGCCAACACACGTAATCGGGTCTTCATGGGATCACCCCCTTGGTTTCCATGGGGAACCCTTCCGATACTCTGCCTGTGCACGCATCGTCGCCTTGACGTGAGACGCATGATGGCCCACTTCCCCACATTTCTGACTCAACGGGGGGACCCGTGACACCCGAAGCGGAACCCCATGTCGATAGCCCGCGTGGATTCGCGCGGCTCGACGCCGTGCTGACCGGGCAGGGAATGACCCGCCGCGAAGACCGCGAGGCCATCCGGCCCCACTGCATGGCCCGGGCATTCGCCCGGGACCAGATGCTCCACCGGGCGGGCGACGTGCCCACCCATATCTTCTTCATCCGTTCGGGCCTGGTCCGCTTCCACTACATCAGCGCGGACGGCCGCGAACACAACAAATCCTTCGCCTGGGAAGACCAGTTTGCCGGTGCCGCGCACAGTGCTCAGAACCCGGAGCCCGCGCGCTTCTTCATCCAGGCACTCGAGCCCGTTGAGGCCATCGCCGTAGATCTGGCCGCTCTCACACGGCTCTACGAAAGCACCCCGGCCTGGTCCGAACTGGGACGCCGCCACCTGGAATCGCTGGCCGCGCGAAAAACCCGGCGCGAGGCCGCCTTTCTGCTGGATTCCGCCGAACAGCGCTATCGGGACTTCCTGCGCGAAACGCCGTCCCTGGCCGAGCGGCTGCCGCTCTACCACGTGGCCTCCTACCTGGGCATCACCGATGTGGCGCTTTCCCGGATCCGACGCCGCATGCGTCTGAACCCGGGTTAAGGAGGTGGGGGTCCAAGACGGCCAGGCTGGGGGCCTGTTTCAACAGCCCAAGTCCGGAGATCAGCCCGATGAACCGCTTCAACCCCCTGCCATCCCGTCCCTCCCGCCTGCGCGCCGTGGCGGCATTCTGCCTTGCTTCCACCGGCCTGCTGGCGGGCTGCTCCGCCATGCCCGAGAAGAACATCCATACCGCCATCGAGATCGACGCCCCGCGCTCGGTGGTGTGGGACATCCTCGCCGACAACAGGGCTTATCCGCTCTGGAATCCCTATCACGTCCAGGTCGGGGGCACGCTGCGCGAGGGCCAGGCCCTGGACGTGGTCATACACAAACCCAATGGCGAAACCGTGCACATTGAGCCAAGGGTCCTGCGCATCCGCCCCGAAACCGAATTGACCTGGGGTGGCGGCATCAAGGGTGTGTTCTTCGGTGAGCACGTCTTCGAGCTGTCCAGCGTCGATGAGCGCACCACACGCCTGGTCCACAAGGAACGATTTTCCGGTTTCGCGATTCCCTTCGCCTCCCTGGAGGCTATCGAAGAGGGCTACCGACGCATGAACCGGGCCCTCAAGACACGGGCCGAATCCACGGCCCTGGCCGGCACACCCTCGGGTGCTTTAAACCCTCAGGCGGACGGCGTTCCGTGCTCTCCCGCGAGCACGATGTCGAAACCGGCGTCGAAACGGACGCCCTGCGTAGCCGAGGGCAGGAAACGCGCCTCCACCCGGGGCCGATGTGCTTCGGGGATGCGACGGAACAGAAAATCCCCCTCGTTGCGCGCATCGCCAGCGATGTACATCTGGGTCACGAAGGGTTCATTGGCCCAGGTGTACACCGCCATGTGGATGTGGGGCGTGCGTCCCGGGTAGGACACGGGACGGATGGTGCGGAAACGGTATCCCCCGTCCGTGCCGGTGATGGCATGGCCGAAGCCCTGGAAACCCGGATCGCGGGGCTTGCCGCCACGGTCCCCCGGATGCAGGTAACGGCCATGGGCATCGCACTGCCAGATCTCGATGCGTGCCTCACGGATGGGGTGGCCGCGCTCATCGAGGATGCGCCCGCTAAGATCCGTGATCTCCCCCCGCGCCACATCGGCATGCCCCTTGACCCGCGTCAGGTCAGCATCCTGATCCAGCGGGATCTCGGTGGGATAGAACGGCCCGGCGGTCTGGCGCGGGGTGGGCACGCGCGCGGCCAGTGCCGACAGCGGGGCGGCACCCAGAGAAGCAAGCAGGAGTTTGCGGCGGGTCGGGTTCATGGCGATCCCCTGGGGCGTGATGACTTTCTCCGAGCATAGTGACCGGGCGGCACGGACATTCCCCGGCCCCATGGGGGTTGGACCGATGCGGGGAAGCCCGCGTCAGTTAAGAGAGCCGATAATCCGCCCCCAGTAGGCCCACAGGGTCAGGGCCCTGACGGCATTGAAGCCCAACAGGGCCAACCACAGCCCATGGTTGCCCCAGAGCGGGATCAGCAACTGGCTCGCGATGACGAAGAACAGGGTGGAGACCGCCATGGCATTGCGCATCTCCACCGTGCGCGTGGTGCCGATGAAAATGCCGTCCAACTGGTAACTCCAGACCGACACCAGGGGCGCGAGCACCAGCCAGGGTAGATAGGGGTCGGCCGTGGCCCGCACCGCCTCGATATCCGTGATCAGGGCCACCAGAGAGCCCCCGGCCACGGCATAGGCCAAGGCGAACAGCGCGGCCACCACCAGGGCCCAGAGGGTGGACACACGGACGGCGGACCGGAACGCGCCCCGGTCACGCGAACCGTAGGCCGACCCCGCCAGGGCCTCGGCCGCGTGGGCAAAACCATCCAGACCGTAGGCCAGCACGTGCATCAACTGGATGAGCACGGCATTGGCCGCCAGAACCGCCGGCCCCATGCCGGTGCCCAGTACCGTGAAATAGCCGAACACGGACAACAACAGCAGGGTGCGCACCAGGATGTTCGCGTTCACCGCGATGAAGTCCTTCATGGCGCCGGGCTCCAGGATGCGCGCCCGGTCCCAAGCACCGGCAAATTCACGCAGACGCCGGTTCAACAGCCAGCCCCCCACGCCCACCGCCAGCCAGGCGCTGATCACCGAGGCCAGGGCCACCCCCGAAACGCCCCACCCCAGGCCGGGCACGAACCACAGGTCCAGCACCACGTTGGCGAGGTTCAAGACCAGTTGGGACACCAGGGCGGAACGGGTGTCCTGCAAACCGATCAGGGCCCCAAGTATCAGGTAATTGAGCAGCGTGGCCGGGGTCGCCCAGATGCGCACCAGGAAGTACTCCCGCGCCAGGGCCTTGAGCTCGGCCCCGCCGTCCATGAACCAGAGCCCGACCTCCACCAGCGGCACCTGGAGCGCGAGCACGGCCAGGGCACAGACCAGGGCGATCACCGCGCCGCGGCCGAGGGTGGCACGGATCTCGCCCCCATCCGAGCGACCGCGCGCCTGGGCCACCAGGCCGGTGGTGCCCATGCGCAGAAAACCAAACCCCCAGAAGATGAAACTGAAGATCACCGCCCCCAGGGCCACCGCCCCGATGAATACGGGGTCGGGCAGGTGTCCCATGACCGCCGTATCCACCAGGCCCACCAGCGGGATACTGAGGTTGGACAGGATGATGGGGCCGGCAAGACCCCATACCCGACGGTGCCAAAGGCGGGGGTCGCCGCTATGGTACCCCTGAGGCGAAGCGCTCACGGGCGGGGATCAGCGATACACGATCCAGTCAGCCAGGTCGTAGAAATCGCGCGGTGTCTTACCCAGCACTTTGCGCGCACCGGTCTTCACCGTGTAGGCGAGCTTGCTCTGGTCACCGAAACGCGAACGGGGTGGTTTGGGGTGATGCCCCAGCAGCATGAACAGCTCGCGGTGAACGTTGGTATCCGCCTTCGCCCGCGATGGATAGTCGATCACGCAGCCCGAACCCACGAACAGGATCTCGTTGCCATAAGGCTCCGTCAGGCTGCGCTTGAGATAGGGCACCCGGGCGATGAGTCGTACGTCGTAGGCCACATCGTCCATGGCGCATTCCACCAGTCGTTCCAGTTCCAGCCCGGTCCCCTTTTTGTATAGGGCGAAGCCCTGATCGCAGTTGCGCAGAGCGATCACGAAATGCCAGTCCCCGCTGTACTCGCGCAGCCAGGCGGCGCAGGTATCCAGGTTCTCGCGCAGCAGCCGTTCCAGCTCGTCCAGATGTTCATCGGTGACCCGGCCGTAGGTGTTCGCGCGCGTGATGTCCCCCGCCCGTTCGCGGCGACATAGCGCCTCGTCGAAATCCTGGTGGCGGATATCCTCGATGATCTCGCCGTCCTCGATGACAAAGCCATGATTCCAGTCGATGGCGCGGGTCGCCGAGCCCGGGTGCGCCTGCTCGAACCGGAGCGTGGGGCGGTCGGGGTTGTGCACCGGGGCGTTGTAGGCGAACAGGTCGTCCTCGAAAAAGGCCAGGCTGGCCGCGAAGGGAAACGCGAAACGGGGTTTCATGGCGCCCACGATGCGCGCCCAGGTGCGGTTGAAATAGCCCTGCCGCTGGATCGCCGTGGCCGCGTCATCCTTGCCCGGCACGCGGTAACAATTGGGAAAGTGCGATGCCGTTCCATAGCCGACGAACAGATAATCCACCTTCGGGTAGCGCTCGGCGATCCAGGCCATGAAGCGGTCCTGGGACGGCTCGGACAAGGGGTGCACGGCGTCATTGAGATTGCCCACCACCTGCTCGCCGTCATCCAACATCATCAGGGTGTCATCCCCCTCCGTGGGCTGGATGCGGCAGCTCACCCCCTTGCCCATATCGAAGACCTGGTCCGGCGACAGCTCGATGACCTCGAAGCCCAGGCGGCGGATGCCCTCCGCCAGATCCAGATCGCGCGCCACCAGCACCTTGGCGTCCTTGTTCAGGGTCTTGAGCGTTCCCGGGTGCAGGTGGTCATGATGACCATGGGAGATGTAGATGTAATTGATGGGCGCCTCGCCCAGCGGGGCGGTATGAGCCTTGGGGTACACCCACCACTGGGCACCGAAGCAGGGCCCGGACCACCACGGATCGGACAGGATGCGCAGCCCCCGGGTCTCGATGAGGATGGAGGCGTGGGCGATGAAGGTGATTTTCATACCGAGGGTAAATCAGGGTCAGGAGCGGGAGGCATCCATTCTAAACGGCGACCCGGCTCTTTCTGCCATGGCTGAGGGCATCCGCGGTGAACACCACCAGGGCCGTCCAGATGAACGCAAAGGCCAACATGCGCGAGGTCCCGAAGGGTTCGCCCAGCCACAAACCGATGAGGAACTGTAATGTCGGCGTGACGTACTGGATGAGGCCCACCGTGCTCAGGCGCAGATGCACCATGGACTGCAGAAACAAGGCCAGGGGCAGCACGGTCACCACCCCGGCCAGGGCCAGCAGGGCGTTGATCTGGAGCCCCGCCGAGCCAAAGGCGAAACGCTGATCCAGGGCCAGCCAGACCATCCAACCCAGGGCCACCGGCGCGGCCAGCAGGGTCTCCACCAGCAGCCCCGTCATGGCGGGAACGCCCGCCTTCTTGCGCAGCAGACCGTAGCCGCCAAAGCTCAGCGCCAGGCTCAGGGCGATCCAGGGCACGGCGCCGTAGTCCACGACCAGCACCCCCACACCCATACCCGCCAGCGCCACCGCCGCCCATTGTTGCCTACGCAACCGTTCGCCCAGAAAGGCCAGGGCCAGCAGCACGGACACCAGGGGATTGATGAAGTAGCCCAGGCTGGCGTCGATCACGTGGCCGTTCTGAGTGGCCCAGATGTATATGAGCCAGTTGGCCGAGACCAGGGCGGAGGTCAGCGCATAGAAACCCAAACGCCGCGTGGAGCGGACCTCCCGCCACAGCTTGGCCAGGTGCCCACGCCAGGCGAAGATCAGCAGCAGCAACAGCGCCGAACCCAACACCCGGTGCGCCAGAACCTCGGACGCCTCCACCCCCCGGAGCAGGTAGAAATAGATCGGAAACAAGCCCCACAGCACAAAGCCGCCAAGAGCCAGGGCCACACCGGTGCGGGGATCAGGAGGAGAGGTCATGGGTTATTTTGCCGCCACGCGCCTGATCGTGGAAACCGCCATCCGCCGCGCGCGCAAACCAGCCATTCAAAATTCCCACGTCCCGATTCAGAATTCGTCGCCTGCCCCCAGCCCGACAGCACGCCCATGGACCCCAAAGCCGCCGCCCGCTACGCCCGCCAGATCCGCCTTGCCCAGGTGGGCGAGGAGGGCCAGCAACGTCTGCTCGACAGTCGCGCCCTGATCATCGGCGCCGGTGGCCTGGGCTCACCCGCGGCCATGTACCTGGCCGCCGCCGGTGTCGGCACCCTGGTGATCACCGACTTCGACCGCGTGGAGGAATCCAACCTGCAACGCCAGATCGTCCACCGCACGGCGGACATCGGCGAGCCCAAGGCCCTGTCCGCCCAACGCACCCTGGCCGAGATCAACCCCGGCTGCGCGGTCATCGCGAAAGACTGGCAACTGGACGACGACGAACTGGCCGAGGAGGTCAAACAGGCCGATGTGGTGGTTGATTGCTGTGACAACTTTGCCACCCGCTTCGCCGTCAACCGCGCCTGCGTCGCCCACGCCACCCCCCTGGTCTCTGGCGCCGCCATCCGCATGGAAGGCCAGATCGCTACCTTCATCCCCGGCGACGGTCCCTGCTACCAGTGCCTCTACCCCGACGCCCTGGAACACGAAGAGACCTGCGCCCTGGAAGGCGTCCTCGCCCCCGTCGTCGGCGTCATCGGCGCCATGCAGGCATTGCAGGCCATCCGTGTGCTCACCGGCCACGGCGACACCCTCGCGGGCAAGCTCCTGCTGTTCGACGCGACCGCCATGGAATGGCGCGGGGTGCGCGTACCCGCCGACCCCGCCTGCCCCGTGTGCGGCGGCGCATAGCCCCCACCACCGCGGACGCCGCTCCCACACCTGATCGAATCCATGCCCCCCTGTGGGA
>JBMYTL010000017.1:0-45501 GCA_049604295.1 Gammaproteobacteria bacterium | reverse complement strand
ACATAGGCTCATCCAATAGCGACCGAAGTCTTTCTCCCGTAGGAAATATGCGGTATTAGCTCGAGTTTCCCCGAGTTGTCCCCCACTACTGGGCAGATTCCTATGCATTACTCACCCGTCCGCCACTCGTCAGCCAGAGCAAGCTCTGCTGTTACCGTTCGACTTGCATGTGTTAAGCATGCCGCCAGCGTTCAATCTGAGCCAGGATCAAACTCTTCAGTTTAATCTTAGCGATCACTAAAGGTGATCAATCTTGGTTGACGCTCGCTTCTTTGGAATTTCCGAAGTTACTTGCGTCGATTTAGCTGGTACGGCTAATCGAACGCAAGCACCCACACAAATTACTCAAATCAATTTTTAAAGAACACTGCTCGGCCATTTGGCCTTGCCAGAGAGCCCGCCATCTTGAGACCGAACCCTCGGAAAGTCAACCACTTTGGCAGTCTTTCCGTCGCTGGCTCCACGATTGCGTCGTGGCGCCGGGCTGCGAATACTAAAGGGTTATGCTTAATCGCGTCAACCTTTATTTTTCGCCTTTCCCGCCGCAACCCATTGAAAACCTTACGTTTTCTTTCGGTTGCCACGGCTGCCTTGTGGGGCAGGGGCGCGAACTTTAGGGATGATGCTCGTTGCTGTCAAGCCCTTATTTTCGCGCTCCGATCATGACACGGCATTTGAAGGTCACTTCTCCTGCCTTGCCGTCCGCTGCATCTGGTCGATGCTGCGAGGGCGGCGAACTTTAGGGGCGACCGCCGAAGCTGTCAAGCCCTTATCGTTGCCTCCGTTTTCGACCTTTAAACGCCTGTTTTCACTACGTTTTTTAGCCAAAAACCCGACCCGTTCCGTGTGTCGAGGGCGCGCATTATTCGCGCGCCCCTCTCTTCCGTCAAGCTTTCATTTCACGTTTTTTTCAGTGGACCAGTCTGACCCGCTTTATTCGGCGCTTTCCTACCTGAAATACGCCATCTAGCGGGTCTTTATAGGTCTGCTTTGGGTCCACCACTTTCTCTCCGTCGAGCTTCACTGCACCCTGCCGAATCATCCGCATCGCATCAGACGTACTCGTTGTAAGCCCGCTGGCTTTCAACACATTTGCCACAAGCATTCCATCTTCGGGGAGGGTGAGCACCACTTCTTCGAGATCGTCGGGGATTGCGCCACGCTGGAAGCGACTGATGAATTCCTCCTTAGCGCGCCTGGCGGCATCAGCACCATGGAACCGCGCGACCATTTCATCGCACAGCTGAAACTTAACGTCCCGCGGGTTCGCTCCATTGCGCACGCGCTCCTTTAACTCGATCAACTCTTGGTTAGACCTGAAGCTGAGCAAGTCGAAGTAACGCCACATCAGGTCATCTGATATGGACATAAGCTTTCCAAACATTTCGTCTGGCGGATCACTTATGCCCACGTAGTTCCCTAACGACTTTGACATCTTTTGGACGCCATCGAGGCCTTCAAGGATCGGCATGGTGAGTACAACTTGCGGGCGCTGACTGAACTGGCGCTGGAGCTCACGACCGACCAGTAGATTGAACTTCTGATCTGTACCACCAAGTTCGACGTCGGCCTTCATGGCCACAGAGTCGTATCCCTGTACCAATGGATACAGAAACTCATGGATAGCGATGGGCTGCCCAGCCGCGTAGCGCTTGCTGAAATCATCGCGCTCCAACATGCGTGCGACGGTATGGCGCGCAGCGAGTTGAACAAGGTCGGCCGCCCCCATCGCTCCCATCCATTCCGAGTTGAACATCACCTTTGTACGAGCAGGATCCAGAATCTTGAAGATCTGCTCCTTATAAGTGTCGGCGTTGGCCAAGACCTCATCGCGAGTAAGCGGCTTCCTCGTGACACTCTTTCCCGTTGGGTCTCCAATCATCCCGGTGAAGTCACCAATGAGGAAAAGCACCTCATGACCCAAGTCCTGGAATTGCCGCAGCTTGTTGATCAGGACCGTGTGCCCAAGGTGGAGGTCTGGAGCGGTCGGATCGAACCCCGCCTTGACCCTGAGCGGCCGCCCCTCCTTCAGGCGTTCGAGGAAATCGTCCTCGGGAATGATTTCTTCCACGCCGCGAAGAAGCATCTCCACGGCATCGTCTTGCTCGCTCATTCAAAAAAACTCCAGATTCCACCCAATACGTACGGTATTCTTCGCGGCTTCGCGTTGGAAGGGCGCCGGAGCATATCACGCCAGCCCACAGCGCCCGTTGCCTATCAGTACCGAACCGGGCGTTGACTCACCTGCGCTCAGCCACTATCGTCAGGCCAAATTTTTCGATCTAAATCTGATAATTAGATTGATTTCATGAAAGATCACTTAAAGTCTGGCACGCTCCCATCGATTCTCTTCAGCCATCATTGGCTTGGTGTGATAGGCGCCGGTGCCATCATTGCTGGAGTGACGGGGCTGGTCTCCGCGAAGGTGGCACCTCCCACCCCAGGGACAAACGCCACAGCACTGGCTATTCCCTCCCCTGCAACCTCAGCTGAGAGGATCGCCATTGGGTCGACTTCCCCGACCTACATCCCTCCGCACATTGAGACGCGATCATCACCCGCCACCGTGGAGGTGGTTCGCTCCATGAGCAAACCGACGTCTCCGCAAAATCGCGAGCCAGCAGTATCGGCTGAGAGAAAGCCGGTGGTTCTCTCGGTAAAGCCCGCATCCGAAGAAGACCTGGAAGATGTAAGCCTGGGTATTCAGAGCATCGTTGAAAGCGAATCCCAGGATGCTGGGATTCCCGATGCACCCGCCACCCTCCCAGCGGATGCGGCACCCGCCACGAGATCCATGAGCGCCGAAATCCTGCCGGTTGATCAAGGCGACCGGCTCGAACTTATCGATGTCACCGTAAAGAAAGGTGACAGCTTGGCCCGGATATTCAACCGCGCCGGACTGGGTGACGAAGTTCTTGCCCGGATACTTCAGGTCGAAGCAAAGCACAAACTGCGCCGCATCCATCCAGGTGACGAACTCAGCTTGATGCTCACGGCTGATGGCGTGCTCGATACGCTTCGTTACCGCCTTGACCCGCTAACGGAGCTGGTGATCAAACGCGATGGTGAAACCTACACTTCAAGCACTGAAACCACGCCTACTGAAAAGCGGGTGGCGCACTCGCGCGGCGAGATCCGCAGCAGTCTGTTTGGCGCAGCCGCCAAGGCCGGCTTGACGGACACACAGATCATGAATCTGGCCGAGATATTTGCCTGGGACGTGGACTTTGCGCTGGACTTGCGCAAGGGAGATCGCTTCACGGTTGTTTACGAGGAAATCCTTAAAGACGGCGAGCGGATTGCAACTGGAGACATCCTCGCGGCTGAATTCGTGAATGACGGTCACGTCCATCAGGCAGTGCGCTACCAAGATGCCAATGGGCGAACCGGCTATTACGCCCCCGACGGTCGCCCGATGCGGAAGGCGTTCCTCCGAAACCCGGTTAAATTCAGCCGCATCAGTTCTCACTTCAGCTTGAAGCGCTGGCACCCGAAACTCCACCGATTCCGGGCGCACAAGGGTACTGATTACGCAGCAAGAACCGGCACACCCATCAGAGCCGCAGGTGATGGCAAAGTCATTTTTGCCGGGCAGAAAGGAGGATACGGCCGCGTGGTGATCATCAGCCATGGAAGCCGGTACACGACGCTTTATGCTCATTTGTCCCGTTTCGCAAAAGGGATTCGCAAAGGAAAGCGCGTCAATCAGGGCCAAATGATCGGTCGAGTGGGCCAGAGCGGCTTGGCGACAGGCCCCCATCTCCACTACGAATTCCGGGTTGACGGTGCTCACCGCGATCCATTGCGCGTCAAACTGCCAGGTTCTCCGCGTCTCCCAAAATCAGTAATGGCCGACTTCGAGAGCAAGACAGCGGGGCATCTGGAGGCTCTTAAGTCGCTGACGAGCACCCAACTCGCTCAAAAGGACTGACGTGGAATTCCTCTCATACGCGTGCACTTGTGCGTTTTCGGAAGCGTTGACAGGTTCGGGGAGGACGGGCGTATGAAGGGGCTGAATAGCGTTTCGTTCGCTCACACGGAGAACGATGATCCACAGCCGCAGGTGGTTTGCGCGTTGGGATTGCGCACGGTGAATTGGGCACCCATCAGGTTGGTAACGTAGTCCACCTCAGCACCTTTGAGATATTGAATACTCAAAGGGTCGACAACAAGAACAACACCGTCGGTCTCTATTGAAGAATCGCCAGGCGCCTCTTCATCGAGCTTGAAGCCGTACTGGAAACCCGAACACCCGCCGCCGGTTACGTAGATCCGCAACTTGTCGGGCCCATCGGGATCCCGGTCAATCAGCTTTCTCACCTGAGCGGCGGCGGAAGCCGTGAATGCTATGGACCCAGTGGTTGGGGACTGCGGCTGAACCTTGGACATGGGAGGAATGCTCTTACGGTCTGTGAGTGCGAGTGCCCGGATTTTATGGGGTCCCTCACCAGCGCCTACACCCCCTCACTCGGGGTTATTGCCCGTCGTCTCCACTTCCTGAAGCGTGCTCTTCAACGTTGGAGTCCATGGTCAGCATACGAGGTTCAGCCTCTGTTCGTCTGACCAACTTTCCGTTGACCTCGGCGCCCATCGCCATCTCTATCATGCTGTAGTAGACATTTCCGGTCACGCTCGCCTGAGCGGCAAGTTCGATACTCTCGGACGCATGTACATCTCCGACGACCCTCCCGTTAAGGATCACATGGGGAACACGCACCTCTCCTTCGATGGCCCCATGCTCACTGAGGGTCAACAGCGAAGCCGACGACGAATCGGCGATCACGTTGCCCTTAATGGTGCCATCGATATGCAGGCCACCGGAGAAAAGGATGTCACCACGCAATTCCGTTTGCTTTCCAATCAAGGTATCGACCTTGGTTGCCTTCTGCTGCTTCTCTTTTCCGAACATAGCTGTGCTGATCCTCTTCAGCCCTGATTCTCGGACCAGGGGACACGAAACTCATGGCTGTGCTTTTTTCGACCTTCAGGGGTCAAGCGAACGACCAACGTTCGCGGTTTGAAGCCGTCAGGCATCTTGAGCACACCTGAAAAATTCTGGAAATACTTGAATTCGTAGGTCATGGGATCTGGCCCGCGTTCACCCAGCTCCCGCAGGGAGTGAACCTCTGACTGCCCGGCGCGAACCCCTTCCACGACCAAGTCTACCTTACCCTTGGTCACCCGATAATCCTTACTAACCTGGCTGAGGATAAGGTCGTACTCAAACACATCATTTCCCACGGAATGGGCCTTGAAGGTGTGCACCCGCATCCCTCGACGAGCGTCTTTCGGTGATACGACGGACTCATAGAACGCAATACGTTTCCTCAGTTTTGCCAGCTCCGCAAGGCGCTCACCGTAGTCCCTGCGAAGCTGTAATTCGGCTTCCTGGTCAATCTTGCGTTCTCTGCTGATCTTGGCGATCTGCTCCCTCAACCCCGCATTCTTTGCCTCGAGATGATCAATCTTATTGAGCAGGACCTCCCGATCACGCACGTTCTGCTGATGTCGATGACTCGCCCGCGCCTCCAGATACTCAAGCGCGCCGAGTATCACCACGATAGCCGCGAAGATAACCACCCCGATGCCGATCCATGCTGCATATGGCGATTGCTCATGGGTGACGATCCGGGGCATGCCCTTACGGGCCGCCATCAACCCACCGCTCCATGCAGATCAATCACAGACCGCACTGCCACAAGGATGTGCCCCCACAACCCATCAGGGCTGCAGAGCAACCAATCCGAGCCCTGTCGATTCATCCAAACCCAACATGATGTTCATGTTCTGGATGGCTTGGCCCGCGGCACCTTTGACAAGGTTATCGATCACCGAGAGCACGATCAGTCTCTTGCCGCCCCCCGGTCGATGTAACGCTATTCGACACATATTGCTGCCCTTGACGCTCCGCGTTTCCGGATGCGTACCCCCAGGTAGAACATCGACGAACGGCTCATCAGCATATCTGCGCTCGAACAATTCCTGCATGTCCGCATCAGGAGCAATCAACTCCGCATACACGGTGGCATGGATACCACGGATCATCGGAACCAGGTGGGGAACGAACAGCAAGTCAGCCGAGTCGCCGACGATCGAACGTAACGTTTGACGAATCTCCGGCCAATGTCGATGACCGCTGGCCGCGTAGGCCTTGAAACTCTCCCCCATCTCACTCATGAGCGAGCCAACGGCGGCCTTCCGTCCCGCTCCGCTGACACCTGACTTGCAGTCAGCGATGATCGAGGACGGATTCACCACCTTGGACTCTACAAGCGGCAGCAAACCCAAGGTCACAGCTGTGGGATAACACCCGGGATTCGCCACCAAGCGCGCGTCCGCAATCCTCTCGCGATTCAGTTCGGGCAACCCATAGACAGCCTCAGCCAGCAACTCCGGGCATGCGTGCTCCATCCCATACCAGTGAGACCACGTCGCCTCATCCCGAATCCTGAAGTCTGCAGCGAGATCAATAACCCTGACGCCAGCGGAGAGCAGATCCGGGACCATCTTCATAGCCGTGCCATTGGGTGTCGCAAAAAACACGAGGTCGCACTGCGCCAGATCTTCCAGGGAGGGCACCGTAAACTCAATATCAAGGTAGCCACGCAGGTTCGCAAACATGTCTTGAACCTTCGTCCCCGCTTCGGACCGGGATGTCACCACCCGAACGCGCACCTGGGGATGGAGGACCAGTAGCCTTAACAGCTCCGAACCGGTGTAACCGGTCGCCCCAACGATCCCGACCTCAAGCATGCAAACCTCGCTTAGCCTGTGACCCGGCGACAACTGCGTTGCGGGTCAGAAAAAGAAAAAGCGGCCGTAGCCGCTCTGATCCTGATTTTCCCTCTACAAAGCGGAGTCACCCGCCGGAGCGGAGCCGCCATACCGCGCCGCGACAGTACGCCGACGCCGAGTTCCGGGTCAAGACAGGACGTCATACCGAACGAACTTTGCCGGTCCGATGTACTCTGAGTATCCTCGCGCCGCAGTGGGTCGCTCTCCGGCGACCGGAGAACCATAGAAGTGTACGAAGAAATCGTCGCCACCATCGCCATGACCATGGGGGTCGCATGGGCGAGCGGCATAAACCTATACGCCGCCGTTTTCATGCTGGGATTCATGGGCAACCAAGGCTACATGGATCTTCCTCCGGGCCTCGAGGTTCTGGAAAACGATATCGTGCTTTCTGTGGCCTTCCTGATGTACTTCATCGAGTTCTTCATGGACAAGGTGCCAGGCGTGGATTCAGGTTGGGATACCTTGCATACCTTCATACGCATCCCGGCTGGCGCTATTCTCGCGGCGCAGACGGTGGGCGATGTGGACCCAGTCATGCATGTGGTCGCCGGACTGATGGGCGGTGGTATCACAGCCAGCAGTCATGCCGCGAAGTCAGGCAGCCGCGTCCTTATCAATACCAGTCCCGAGCCATTCACGAACTGGGGCGCATCCGTGGCAGAGGACATCGCCGTGATCGGCGGTCTGTGGGCAGCCCTGCAACACCCCTGGCTCTTCCTTGTTCTTTTCATCGTTTGGGTAGCCGTGCTTGTCTGGGCACTACCGAAAATCTGGCGCGGCATACGAAAGGCATTCCGCTGGCTGGCTCGCATGCTGGGAAACGAACCACCATCAGCTGGTTCCCCTGGGTCATCACCAGACCCACAACGTCAGGAACCGGAAGGGCTTGCGCTGCCGCTCACCCCGTCAGAGCACCGAAAGGAGGGACACTAGGGTCATGTTGTGGATCAAAGCATGGCACGTGATTTTCATGGTCACGTGGTTCGCCGGTTTGTTCTACCTGCCCAGACTCTTCGTCTACCACGCCATGAGCAACGACGAGTTGAGCAACGATCGATTCAAAATCATGGAGCGCAAGCTCTTCTGGGGCATCATGACCCCAGGAGCCATCATCACGGCAGGACTGGGCCTTTGGATGCTCCTCGGCGCGTGGGGCGCATACATGTCCATGGGCTGGATGCACGCAAAACTTGCCCTGATCGCACTACTCATTGGTTATCACGTGTGGTGCGGAAAGCTGGTGCTTGACTTCAAGCACGACAGGAACGCGCACTCCCACATTTGGTATCGCTGGTTCAACGAAGCGCCGGTCATCGCCCTGATCGGGATCATCATCCTGGTGATCGTCAAGCCGTTTTGACGGCTCTTTCCCAGAATACTGCCTCGCTCAGCCGGGAGGTACGCAGCCAAGACCCACATTCGGCCCATGAAGCAAAGCCGCCCATAGAGTCCACCCTCCAAATCCCATCACCGTGATCCCGGCGATGCGCCGTACGGCGGTCGATTGCAGCCAGCGGGCCGCGGCGCCAAACCCAACGCCCAAGAGCACGAGCAAAGGCAGCGTTCCCATGCCGAATGCAAGCAGGAAGCCCATGCCCTCCAGCGGCCCTCCCGCAGCCAGCGCCCAGATTAATAATGTGTAAACCAGTCCGCAGGGCAGGAACCCCCAGACAACGCCGAACAGGTAGGCCTGCGGAACTGACCGGACTGGCATCACTTGACGACGTATCGGCTCGAGTCTTGACCATATAAAACCACCCCACCGCTCCACGTGGCGCAAGCCGAACCACCAACCCGCCAAGTACAGTCCCATGGCGATCATGATCAACCCCGCCGCGACCCGGAGCCAGTTCCAAGCACCGTAGGATGCCGCAGCGTCTCCAGCGTACGCGCCAAGTGCCCCAATGGCCGCTCCGAGCGCCGCGTAAGTACTGACCCGACCGAGGTTGTACGCCACGACAAACGGAAATAACGATGTTCCACGGGCACGGATATCCTCCGGCAAGCCGAAGGTAAGGGCTCCCAGCACGCCTCCACACATGCCCGCGCAATGCACACCACCAAACAAGCCCGCCAAAAAAGCCGACCAGTAAGGAATCTGCGCGCTGATGAACGGATTTAGAGCGATATCCATATCAAACCCTCAACCGTCGAGAAGGGATTACGGATGATCGCTCATCCCTTGCCCGCACGGATCAACCCTCCAAGCCCCGCGTCAACAATGGCTCCGGTGAGCATGTCCCGGATTTCTACTGCATCGTCCTCCTCAAGAGCCCGATCCACCCATCGTCGCGCGTCGCGGGAGTCGAAACTGCGCACCACCCATTTCACCCGGCTCAGGCTTCCGGTGCTCATGGACAGGCTGTCCACGCCCAAGCCGAGCAACACGAGGACCGCTGCCGGATCATCCGCCATCTCGCCGCACACGCTCACCGGCTTGCCCGCTCTGTGGGCGCGCTTCACGATATCCCGGAGGGCTCTGATCACACTCGGATGGAGGTGATCGTAGAGGTCGGCGACCCGCTCGTTATTCCGGTCCACCGCAAGAAGATATTGGGTCAAGTCGTTCGTCCCGACGGAAAAGAAATCCACACGTCGGGACAAAGCATCGATTTGGTACACCACCGATGGGACCTCGATCATCACCCCCACCGGAGGCATCGCCGCTTCCAGGCCGTCTTCCCGCAACTCATCTATGGCTTGGTCCAGGTAAACCAGCGCCTCATCCACCTCGTGTACCGAACTGATCATCGGTAGCAACAGATGCAGGTTACCCAAGCCTTCATTGGCGCGGAGCATGGCACGGAGCTGGACAAGAAATATCTCCGGATGGTCGAGAGTCAGCCGGATCCCCCGCCACCCCAGGAAGGGGTTGGCTTCATCCACGGGGAAATAAGGCAAAGGCTTGTCACCGCCCGCGTCGAGCGTCCTTAAAACCACCGGCCCCGGGTTGAATGCTTCCAGCACCTCCCGATAGACCCTCACCTGCTCTTCCTCACCCGGGAAACGGTCGCGAATAAGAAACGGGAATTCCGTTCGGAAGAGCCCTACCCCCTCGGCGAGGCTCCTGATCGATCCAGGAACATCTGCCAGCAACCCCATGTTGGCGTACAGCGGAACATGAACTCCATCTGGGGTAACGGCCGATTCTTCCCGCAGACCATCCAAGCGCTTGGAAAGCTCCGCTTCCTCACGACACAAACGCTCGTACTCGTTGCGTACCGTCTCACTCGGCGACACATAAACACGTCCCGAGTAACCATCCGCGATCAGATCGCGCCCCCCCACACGGTTCACGGGAAGTCCCGAGCAGCCCATGACGGCAGGAATTCCCATGGCTCTGGCCAGAATGGCGACATGTGAATAACCCGACCCATGCATGGAGACCACACCCGCGAGCACCCCGGGCGGAACCTCGGCCAATTGCATGGCACTCACATCCTCTCCGACCAGCACTGTCCCCTTGGCATATTCCTCCACCTGTGCGTCGCTTTGTTGCAACTGCATCAGGATTCTTCGCCCCAGGTCGCGCAGATCCTTGCCCCGCTCGGCCAGGTAATCGTCCTCCATCGCATCGAACACCCTGGCATGCCGATCGATCGTTGAGCGCCAGGCACCCTGAGCCCATTGCCCCTCCCTGATGGCATCAAGGGTCTCGGAGATCAACACATCCCCGGAAAGCATCATCACGTAGGCATCGAAGACTGCCTGCTCCTCTGCCGATACGTGACCGGCCAAGCGATCACTGATCGCCTGGACTTCGTCTCTCACCGCCGTTACCGCCTCTAGAAAGGCTCTCTCTTCTGAGGCGGGGTCATCCGTTGCACGATCAGGAACCGAATCCAACGCGGCCACGGGATAGACGACCACCGCCTTGCCCATCGCCACACCGGGCGCGCCCGGCAAGCCGTCGATGAACCGGTTTCTCTGCCCCCCACCGGACAGTTCGTCGGTTTGGACGGCATCCACGCTCTGCGCATGGGTGATAGCACCGGCTAGCTGCGCCGCCAGGGTCACAACGAAACTGACCTCTTCGTCACTGAAATCGTTTACTTCAACCCGTTGCGCTACCAACACACCCAGGGTCTCGCGATGACTGACGATGGGCGCACCGAGAAAGCCGTGCAGACGATCCTCTCCCGTCTCGGCCACGAAATGGAACATGGGATGCAGGTGACCATCCGCCATGTTCACTGTCTCCGCCCGTCTCCCGACCAAACCCACCAGCCCGGTCCCAAACGGAAGCCGCACGCGATTGACCACACCCTCGGCAAAGCCATCCGTGGCGCGCAACACGTAATCCCCGTTCTCCTTGTCCGCCAGATAAGCCGAGCACACATCAACACCAAGGACCTGCTTGACCCGGGAGACAATGATCTCCAGGGCCTGATCAAGGCTGTCGAGGGCACTCACCTCCTGAACGGTGCGCCGCAAGACATCAAGCATGGATTTTGATTGCTGAGGCATACGTGACGCCGTCAGGGGCTCCTGTAATGAATTCCTAGTAACCAACGCTACCCGCCTCCGCAGGCGGGACGCCGCTGTCAGCCGGTTGCGTTCGAAGGACTCTTCTTGACCTGCGACGGACGGGGTCGACCCCGCCCGTATCGAGAACGACCTCCATTCGGCAACTTTTCCCGAACGGGGTCGGGTACTCCATCGGGAAACACCAGATGCGCCAGCTCATCGAGTGCGCGCGCGTAGACCCTGCGCTTGAAAAAGACAACTTGGTCCAGCGGCTCGCAGTAATCGGCCCATCGCCAGCGGTCGAACTCGGGTTTGTCACCACAATCGAGTTGCACCTCGTGCTCCGCACCCACCATACGCAGCATGAACCACTTTTGTTTCTGGCCAATGCACAACGGTGTGCAGTTCTTGCGCTGCAACCACTTCGGAAGTCTGTACCTGAGCCAATTGCGGGTGCAGCCCATGATCTTCACATGCTCCGGCTGCAATCCGGTCTCCTCCCACAATTCCCGGTATAAGGCATCGATCACCGATTCATCCTGACGAATACCACCCTGCGGGAACTGCCAAGCGTTCTGGCCAACCCTACGTGCCCAGAACAATTGCCCCTGCTTATTGCAGAGGATGATACCGACGTTGGCGCGAAAGCCCTCCGAATCAATCACTTGCAGCTCATTTTGCTGGTCACCCAGAACCCCACCATTGTTCCACAAGTCCCCAAAGGCCGACAAATCAGGACAATCCTGTCTCTGCCCCACACTCTAGGTCTTCCGTCCGTCACTTTTGAGCTTGCCATTAGCTTTGCCATCGTCATTCAATGGTCGTTTTCCTCGACTCAGGACATGCGCCATGGCTGTGGCGGCCTTCGATCTCGATAACACACTGCTTGCAGGTGACAGCGACTACCTCTGGGGTATGTTCCTCGTGGAAGAGGGATTGGTCGACAGGGAAGCGTACGAGACCGCGAACCAACGGTTCTACGAGGACTATCAGGCGGGGTCACTCGACATTGAGGCTTTCCTGCGATTCTCTCTCCGGCCACTGAGCGAGCACCCCGTAGCCCAACTCAACGCTTGGCACAAGCAGTTCATGGCGCGCCACATTGAACCCATAATCACTCAAAAGGGCAGCGAGGCACTGGAAGAACATCGTCGCAAGGGCGACACCTTGATCATTGTCACGGCCACGAACTCCTTCGTAACCGCACCGATTGCGCAGCGTTTGGGCGTGTCCCACCTTATAGCGACCCAGGCACGGATAGTGGATGGTCGTTACACGGGAGAGGTGGAAGGCACCCCCAGCTTTCAGGAAGGAAAGGTCGAGCGACTTGGGCAATGGCTCACCGAACAGGAGCAAACACTGGATGGGAGTTGGTTCTACTCCGATTCGCGCAACGATCTGCCCTTGCTGGAACAGGTGAACAATCCGGTCGCGGTAGATCCCGATGACACGCTGGCCTCGATAGCGCGAGCCCGCGGTTGGCCCATCCGCTCATTCAGGGACTGACTATCCGGAAACTGATCAGGCTCGTACCTGCGCGGATTCTGATCGAACGGCCGACCCCGGGGCGACCGCGGCCCGTTGCTCCGTATCTTCCTCAGGAGCGCTCTCGATCCACTCGAGTAACGGGGCCCACTGGTCGATATCCCGTTGCACGAAGGGTGCATCCAGTTCGTGAATACCAATGCCTTGCTCGGCAGCTTTCACGTAATTCTGTGCGTCGCGCAGACTGGTGATGAAGGGAATATTCAAACTGCCGAGGAAACGTTCGAGAATGGAAAAGCCATGAGTCCGCTCGCGCACACGATTGGCCACCACCGCGACCCGTACATTGAGGGTTCGCACCTTGCCGACGAGCAGTAAATCGCGCACAAAATGCGAGCAAGCATGGATGTCAATGGGTGACGGTTGGACAGGGACAACAATGGCATGCACCCGCTGACACAGGTCAGCAAGCTCCTGCCCCCCGACTCCTGCCGGGGTATCGAGAATGACCCGCTCCGACCCGGTGGGCACACGCAACTGCCAAGTGCGGGTGACCCCATCGCGCGCCCCCCGATAGGCGGGCACCCCATGAACGGGAAACCGCTCCGGCGACCGGGAACGCACCCACTGGAGGCTCGAGCCCTGGGGATCGTAATCAAACAGCACCGTGCGCTTACCCTGGCTCGCGTAATACGCCGCAAGGTTGCTGGCGATGGTTGTCTTCCCGCACCCGCCCTTGGAATTGATGACCATTATCCTGCGCATAACAGAACCTCGGTTATGCCTAAGCCCACAAATCAAGCCGAACAAAAATCGTGAAATTTCGGACAGATAGGGCTTTAACTTCTAGTAATAACGCCAAACTATAGCGCAACTTAACACCGATTTATAAGCGCGTTGAGCGGCGGACGCTTGCCAAAACCCGCACCCACCAGCATGTCACGGGGTTTTGTAGCCCCCATGGTACGCACCGATTAGCGCCAACGGAACGGGGCATGGACAATCACCACCAAACATCACCCCCGCCCGCCTAATCGTCGCCGCGCCGCGCAACCGCGCCGCCGATGCCACCTCAGAGACGCCGGTGTATCATCCGGCCGCCTTGATCCTGCCCCTTCCTACCACCCGCTGCACGACGCCCCCACCCTGATGCATCAATATCTCGAACTGCTCGACCGGATCCGGAACCAGGGCACCCCCAAAGGCGATCGCACCGGCACCGGGACACGCTCGATATTCGGGTACCAGATGCGCTTCGATCTTGCGCGCGGTTTTCCGTTGGTCACGACGAAGAGGGTGCACTTCAAATCCGTCGTGCATGAGCTGCTCTGGTTTCTCCGCGGCGACACGAATGTTGCCTACCTCCGCGAGAACGGGGTCAGCATTTGGGATGAATGGGCGACCACGGACGGTGAACTGGGTCCGATCTATGGCCATCAATGGCGTTCCTGGCCCGCTCCCGATGGTCGCCATATCGACCAGATTCAGCAGGTTATCGATCAGATCAAGCAAACACCCGATTCCCGACGCATCATCGTCTCCGCCTGGAATCCGGCCCAATTGCCGGACGAAACCGCCCCCCCCCAGGCCAACGTGCGCATGGGGCGGATGGCGCTGGCACCATGCCATGCGTTCTTTCAGTTCTACGTAGCCGACGGCCGCCTATCCTGTCAGCTATACCAACGCAGCGCGGACGTGTTTCTCGGAGTCCCGTTCAACATCGCTTCTTATGCCCTATTGACCCTGATGATCGCGCAGGTTTGCGCGCTCGACCCCGGAGAGTTCATCCACACCCTGGGTGACGCGCATCTGTACAGCAACCATTTGGATCAGGCTGATGAGCAACTCGCGCGTGACGCCCGGCCACTGCCTCAGGTTCGGCTGAACCCCGAAATCAAGGACATTGATGAGTTCAGTTTCGACGATATCGAATTGCTTCAGTACAACCCTCATCCGTCCATCAAAGCGCCCATCGCGGTCTGAACCGATTGAGCACAGTCACACTCATTGCCGCCATGGATCTCGCTGGCGTCATCGGCGCCGACAACGCGCTCCCCTGGCACCTGCCCGTTGATCTCAAGCACTTCAAGGAATCCACGCTGGGCAAGCCCGTTGTCATGGGACGCAAAACCTTTGAATCCATCGGGCGGCCGTTACCCAAGCGGACCAACATCGTGTTGACGCGGCAGATGGATTTTCATGCTGAAGGCATCCGCATTGCGCAGGACACAGACACCGTGCTCCGCATCGTGAAAACGGCCGACGAAGTCATGATCATCGGCGGTGCCCAGGTATACGGGCTGTTCTTACCGCTAGCGGACCGTCTGCTTATAACGCGCGTCCATACCCATGTTCATGGCGACGCCTTTTTTCCCACCTTCGATGCGCGAGACTGGACCTTGCACGAACTGAGGCACGCACCGGCAGACAACAAAAACCCTCATGCCTGCACGTTCGAGGAGTTCAGGCGCAAGCAATGACGCGCCCTGTTGCGGTTTCAGCTGCCATCAAGTCGCAACCGTTACTCCTCACCGGATGATTTTTTCCGCCCACCTTTCGTTCCCGCCGGGCGTTCATCATCGTCCATCAGAATCCGATAAGCAGGCCCCTCGAGATCATCGAACTGCCCGGATCTAACCGCCCAAAAGAACAGGAGCGCCATTGCGGCAACGATGATCAATGCGACCGGGATGAGAATAAATATTATTTCCAAGAAAACCTCACAGGCTCAGCGGGTCAGACGCAGGGCGTTCAGAACGACAAGCAACGAGCTGAGGGACATACCGATAGCCGCCATCCACGGCTGAACCCACCCCACGGCCGCAGCCGGAATTGCGGTCGCATTGTAGGCGAGGGCCCAGAAAAGATTTTGACGTATCACACGAACACCTCGGCGAGCGATACCGGTCGCATCCACAAGATGTTCCAACCTGTCTGACATCAGCACCATGTCCGCGCTGGCTGTGGCCAAGTGGGTACCGCTCCCTACGGCGACGGACACATCAGCGCCCGCCAGTACAGGCGCATCGTTGATACCGTCCCCAACCATCGCGACCACGCCACCGGCGGATTGGATGGCACGAACCCCCTCAAGTTTCTCCTCTGGGGTCAGCCCTGCTCGGACATCATCGATACCCACTTGGTGCGCAACATGCTGGGCCGGCGCATCGCGGTCGCCCGTAAACAGGTGGACACGAACCCCTTCACTCTTGAGATGGTTTACCAGAATCCGTGCACCTGCCCGCAGCGTATCCCCCATCGCGAGGGTCGCCACCAGCTGATCATCTCTCGACACAAAGACCAGAGTTTCACCCGCGGACTCTTCTGGATGTATCGCCGCGTTCTCCTCCGGCTCTCTCTGCAGGCAGAATTCAAGCGTGCCGACGCGCCAGCGCGCGCCGTCGATCAATCCCGTCACCCCCGCTCCGGGCACGTTCTCAAGGTCCACGACCTCGGGCGGGACACCATCACCCGAGGCGGCACGAATCGCGGCACCCAGCGGATGCTCTGAATGGCGCTCAAGCGCCGCCGCGAACCGCAGCACTTCCATTTTCCCGTAGCCTTCCGCGGGTAGACAGCGCAGCAGAGCGGGGCGCCCCTCGGTCAACGTTCCAGTCTTGTCGAACACGAAATCACTGACATGAGTAAGCGTTTCCAGGGCATGACCGCGCGTGGACACCACGCCCAAGCGGGCCAGATGCCCCATAGCGGCGGTCACCGCGGCTGGCGTCGCCAATGACAGCGCACACGGGCAGGTCACCACCAAGAGAGAAATCGTAATTGGCAGCCACGCGGAGCTGCCCCGCATATACCACCAGGCCGCGACCACCGCCGCCAGGGTCAGGAGCACAGCTACAAAACGCCCCGCGATCCGATCAGCAAGCAAGGCAACTCCAGGTTTCTCAGCCTGGGCCCTGTCCAGAAGGTCGAGAATTCCCGCGAGGACCGTCTCGGGCCCAACCCGGTCGACTCGGACTACGAGGGGGCTTTCCACATTGGTACTGCCCCCGATCACGGGATCACCCTTTACACGCCTCACGGGCATGCTCTCACCGGTCAGCAGTGATTCATCAAGACTGGACTGCCCTTCCTCCACCACGCCGTCCGCGGGTGCCTGCTCGCCCGGTCGCAAGGCGATAAGGTCGCCAACAACCAGATCCGCGGCGGCCACCGGTTGCTCGCGACGTTCCGTGCCCTCCCCCACAAGCCGCGTCGCCACGGCAGGCTGCAATCGGGCGATGCTATCCATTGCTTCCGCCGCCCGCTTGCGTGCCGCCATCTCCAAGAATCGCGCTGTCAGTAGGAAGAAGGTGAACATCGCCACGGAGTCGAAATAGACCTCGCCCGAGTTGATGACCGTCGCATGTACGCTGGCCACGTAGGCAATACTCATTCCCAGCGACACCGGCACATCCATCCCGACGCGACGACGCTTGAGATCGCGCCACGCCGCCTGGAAGAACGGCTTGGCACCGTAGAGCAGGATCGGTGCGGTCAATCCCAGGCCCAGCCATCTAAAGAAGGTGCGGATCGCCGGGTCCATGCCCCACCAGTCGCCGGCGTACAGGGCTACCGCGATGATCATGATCTGCATCCCCAGCAATCCGGTCACACCGATCCGCCGCAGATAATCCCGTCGCTCAGCGGCCAACACCGCATCCTGTCGGTCCGGATCATAGGGATGCGCCAGGTATCCGATGCGCGAAATCGCCTCGAGAATGCTGCTCAGCTGCGTCTGGCTGTCATCCCAGCGAACGCGTGCCCGCCGGGTCGAGTAATTGATACTTACGTCAAACACGCCGGGCAGGGACGCGATGTGCTGCTCGTTCAACCACACGCAGGCCGCGCAGGTGATCCCTTCCAGTATGAGAACCGCTTCACGCAGGTTCTCCCCAGCCTCGCGCACGAAGCGTTCCTGGATCGCGGGGTTGTCGTAGGCCTTGAGCTTGCTCAATTCCGCGGGTACCAGAGCGGCCCCCCGCGGCGCGGCCTCCGTCCTGAAGCGGTAGTAATCCTCCATCCCGGCCTCAACAATCGCCTGGGCGACTGCCTGGCACCCCGCGCAGCACATCGGCCTCTCATCTCCATCGACCCTGACAAATCGCGCCTCGCCTTGGGGCACGGGCAAACCGCAGTGG
Organism: Gammaproteobacteria bacterium; assembly: GCA_049604295.1. Classification (GTDB taxonomy): domain Bacteria; phylum Pseudomonadota; class Gammaproteobacteria; order JACKNK01; family JACKNK01; genus JBMYTL01. The sequence continues at coordinate 27,613 of JBMYTL010000017.1, read as the reverse complement.
AAACAGGTGTCACTCATGGATCAGGCAATCTGGCTTGGCAACGAATGGCGCACGACACATAGGCCGATACGATGACCCCACGGACCGGGGACATGGAAAATCCGATCATCATCTCCCGGATAACCCCAAAAAAACCCCGCGTTTTTTCCTATAATCCCCCCCGTTTCTCCATGTAGGAGGCTCGGGCAGTGACCGTCAGGACATACCGATGCCTATCCCGACAGCCTCGCTAAGTCCGCGTACTCGCGGGACATGAAGAGTCAGAGGGCGTTAATCAGGAAGCATTGATACTCGTCAATGTTCACCCTATGGGTGCTTTCTAGACTCCCGCCCCCACAAATGGGCGCCGCTTGGCGTCCGATAAGCGGAGAGAACCATGGTGCTCGGTCACGTGATCGGCATGTTCATCAACCCGGAAACCGAATGGGAGCGAATCCGCGCTAAGAGCTGTGACATCGGTACATGCATGGTGACCCATGTTCTGCTTCTGGCGGCCCTGCCTCCGGTGGCTGGACTCGTCGGAACGACTCAGATCGGCTGGCGGATTGGGGCGCGTGCTCCGGTAAAACTGACGTTCGAGAGCGGGCTTATGCTCGCAGTCGCCTACTACCTCGCAATGATCGTGGGCGTGCTCTCCATCGGTTATACCGTTCACTGGATGGCGCAAACCTACAACTCGCAAGCATCCCTGGGCGATGCGGTCGCCTTGGCGGCCTACACCGCGACACCCCTTTTCCTGATCGGGGTCATGCAGCTGTACCCCGTTTTATGGATGAATTTCCTCGTCGGACTTCCGGCGCTCGCCTACACGGTTTACCTGCTTTACACCGGCGTCCCGATACTGATGCGTGTAGAGCCTGAGCGCGGTTTCCTGTTTTCCAGCGCAGTTCTGGGCGTCGGTTTGGTCGCCCTGGTCTCGCTACTTGCCGTGACGGCGCTCCTCTGGGGCATTGGCTTCGGGCCGTCATTCACGCACTGACGTCAACCGCAAGCCATCCCTGAGCGCAACACCAGCCCCGCCTCGTCGGGTATCTGGAGCGGCGCATCAGTTTCCAATAACCCACAACTTCGATTGAAAAATTGAGGAAGATCCATGACTGAGGCAACAGCTGATACCTACTACGACAAGGTCGTCCGCCAGTTCGCCGTCATGACCGTGATCTGGGCAATCGTCGGCATGGCCGTCGGTGTGCTCATTGCGGCTCAGATGGCTTGGCCGGTTCTGAACTTTGACCTTCCGTGGACGACCTTCGGTCGTCTCCGGCCCCTGCACACCAACGCGGTGATTTTCGCATTTGGTGGATCCGCCCTGTTCGCCACGTCTTATTACGTCGTACAGCGGACCTGTCACACCCGGTTGTTTGCACCCGGTCTGGCCGCCTTCACCTTCTGGGGTTGGCAGTTGATCATTCTGCTCGCCGCGATCTCCCTCCCCCTGGGTATCACCTCCGGTAAGGAGTACGCCGAGTTGGAGTGGCCGATCGATATCCTGATCACCGTGGTCTGGGTCTCCTACGCGATCGTCTTCTTCGGAACCATCGTCAAGCGCAACATCAAACACATCTACGTCGCGAACTGGTTCTTCGGCGCTTTCATCATCACTATCGCCATGCTGCACCTGGTTAACAGCGCATTCATCCCGGTCAGCCTGACCAAGGGTTACTCGGCCTATGCTGGTGTGCAGGACGCCATGATCCAATGGTGGTACGGCCACAACGCCGTCGGCTTTTTCCTGACCGCCGGCTTCCTGGGAATCATGTATTACTTCATTCCCAAGCAGGCCAACCGCCCCGTGTACTCCTATCGCCTGTCGGTCGTTCACTTCTGGGCCCTGGTCTTCACTTACATCTGGGCTGGCCCTCACCACCTGCATTACACCGCCCTGCCTGACTGGACCCAGTCCCTCGGCATGGTCTTCTCCCTGATCCTTCTCGCTCCCTCCTGGGGCGGCATGATCAACGGCATCATGACCCTGTCCGGTGCCTGGGAAAAACTGCGCAACGATCCGATCCTTAAGTTCCTCATCGTCTCCGTGTCCTTCTACGGCATGTCCACCTTTGAAGGCCCGATGATGTCCATCAAGACCGTGAACGCCCTGTCCCACTACACCGACTGGACTGTCGGTCACGTGCACTCCGGCGCTCTCGGCTGGGTGGCTCTGATCTCCATGGGCGCGATCTACTACCTGATCCCCCGCCTGTTCAACAAAGAGATCTTCAGCGTGAAGCTCATCGAGGTTCACTTCTGGGTCGCCACCATCGGTATCGTTCTCTACATCACCTCCATGTGGATCGCCGGAATCATGCAGGGCCTGATGTGGCGCGCGGTGAACGACGACGGAACCCTCACCTACTCCTTCGTCGAGTCCGTGCAGGCCATGCACCCGTACTACGCAATCCGCGCTCTCGGTGGCCTTCTGTTCCTGACCGGCGCGATCATCATGGCCTACAACGTGTTCCGCACGATTGCGGGTTCCAAGCCTGAATCGGTGGCCGTCGTGGCCCCGGCTCACTGACCTGTAGCGGAGGACTATCCATGAAACACATGCAAGACAAGATCGAGACCAGCGTACCCTGGCTCATCATCGTCACCATCTGCCTCATCGTGGTCGGTGGCATCGTTCAGATCGTGCCGTTGTTCTTCCAGCACTCCACCACTGAACCGGTGGAGGGCCTGAAGCCCTACAACGCGCTTCAACTGGCCGGCAGGGACATCTACATCCGTGAGGGCTGCTACAACTGCCACTCGCAGATGATTCGTCCTTTCCGTGCTGAAACTGAACGCTACGGTCATTACTCCGTTGCCGGCGAGTTCGTCTACGACCGTCCGTTTCAGTGGGGTTCCAAGCGCACCGGTCCGGACCTACATCGGGTGGGGGGTCGCTACTCCGACGAGTGGCACCGTGTTCACCTGATCAACCCCCGCGACGTGGTGCCGGAGTCGATCATGCCTTCCTACCCCTGGCTGCAGGAGAACGCCCTGAGCGATCCCGACATCCAGACCAAGATGGAACGTCTGCGCATGATCGGCCACCCCTACAGCGATGAAGAGATTGCCGCCGCGCCGGAAATGCTCAAGGACAAGACCGAGATGGACGCCATGATTGCGTACCTCCAGGTCCTGGGCACGGCGCTGTCCAACAAGAAATGACGGTATGAACTTCGAAACCTATCACTCCATTTGGACGGTGTTTCTGGTGATCGTATTCGCCGGGATCGTGTTCTGGGCTTGGAGTGGACGCCGGAAGAACGACTTTGAGGAGGCCTCGCGCCTTCCCTTGGTCGATGACACCGGCCCCACCAAGTCCAACACAACGTCCAACGAGGAAAAGAGCAATGGCTGATTTCACAAACGACATCGTAATTTGGGTCATCCTCATCGGCACCATCGGTGGGATTCTGGGAATGACCTTCCTCGCGGCCTCCAACTCCTCCGCGGCTCCGCAGGCCAAAGAAGGAGAAAGCATGGGTCACGTCTGGGATGAAAATCTCGAAGAACTGAACAACCCCCTGCCCCGCTGGTGGTTGATGATGTTCTACATCACCATCGCGTTCGGCGCGGTCTATCTCGCGCTCTACCCCGGCCTCGCCACCTACGCGGGCGTTCTGGGCTGGAGCTCCAAAGGTCAGTACGAGACCGAGATCGAAGCCGCCGACGCGAACTACGCACCTCTGTTCGAGAGCTACCTCAAAGAAGACCCGCAGGCACTGGTCAGCAACGACGATGCCATGCGCACCGGTGAGCGGCTGTTCGTGAACTACTGCTCGGTTTGCCACGGTTCTGACGCTCGCGGCGCCAAAGGCTTTCCCAACCTGCGCGACTCCGACTGGCTCTACGGCGGTTCCCCTGATCAGATCAAGCACAGCATTCTGATCGGGCGTAACGGCGTGATGCCTGCCTGGGGTGGTCCTCTCGGTGGAGAGAAAGGCGTTGATGAGATGACCCACTACGTGATGAGCCTCTCCGGCCGCGAGGTTGACGAGACCAAAGCTGCCGCGGCTAAGCCAAAGTTCGCCATGTGCGCCGGCTGCCACGGCATGGACGGCAAGGGTAACCCTGCTCTGGGCGCCCCGAACCTGACCGACAACATCTGGCTCTATGGCGGTTCTCCCAAGGCGATCGCCAAGAGTATCGCTGAAGGTCGCCAGGGCAAGATGCCTGCACACAAGGACTTCTTGGGCGAGGCCAAGAGCCACGTTCTTGCGGCCTATGTGTACAGCCTGTCACAGGAGTAATTGGTCGGCGTTGATCACAGTTGATCGACAAGCCCCAGGGTAAGGGGTAGAAAAAGGGGGGCTTTTGCCCCCCTTTTTTTATCCAAGTGCTGAGCCGCAACTGTCCGGCGAGGCAACAGGACACCCACGAGGCAAAAAGGGAATGACGAATACCAAGAACAAGACAGTGCCAACACCATACCGCCCAAGAGAAACCCGGCTGTTTACTGAGATTTCTCATGGCGCCAAAGCATCCAAGAGAGGACTCTAGATCACATGGTCACCGAAACTGATCCGAAGGCCACCGCCACGGCCCGTTCGACCCCCGTTCCCAAGGTTCAGGTCATCGCAGCAATGCTATGGCCATCTTTCCTCACAGCGGGCGTTGCGACGATTCTGTTTTTCACGGCATTCGATCCCGCATACGTATTCAGTGAATACGACATCAGCCGTATGGGGGCCTACAGCGTGGGCTTCCTCTGCTTCTGGGCGCTCACCGCTTCCAGCTGCATGATCTCGGCGTTCTTCCTTCGCCCCTGCCATACCCCGTGCAAGGCGCTGCGTGACATGAAGGAAGACGGCAACGGTACCCCCTCTTCTCAATAGCCCTGATCCACCCCGTGACGCCAATGTCACGTCGTAGAACAAAAAGATCCTTAGCTCATGAGTCAGAAAACCAGCGCCAAGCGAAGCGATAGCGACCAGGAAGTCGAACAGTCACTTTACGCAAAGCGCGTAAAAATCTACGCACGCGAGGTACACGGCCTGTTTGCTTGGCTACGCCTGGCTGCGGTCGCCGTTCTTCTGGGCCTCTATTACGGGGCGCCCTGGCTGCAATGGGACGCGCGTCAGGCGATCCTGTTCGACCTGCCCGAACGCAAGTTCCACATCCTCGGACTCACATTTTGGCCGCAGGACTTCTTTTACCTGGCGATGCTGCTCGCTGTTTCGGCGTTCGCGCTGTTTTTCTTTACCGCCCTCGCCGGGCGTCTTTGGTGTGGCTACGCCTGTCCGCAGACTGTCTGGACTGAAATATTCATGTGGTTCGAGCGCAAGATCGAGGGTGATCGGCCCCGCCAGATGAAACTGGACAAGATGCCCTGGAACGCCGAGAAGATTCGCGTCAAAGGGACAAAGCATCTGGTTTGGATCGTGTTCGCATGGTGGACAGGCTTCACCTTTGTTGGCTACTTCACCCCCATCCGCGAACTCTCCGCGAACCTGATGGCATTCAATCTAGGCCCGTGGGAATGGTTTTGGATGTTCTTCTATGGGTTTGCGACCTGGGGCAACGCCGGCTTCATGCGGGAGCAGGTCTGTACCTATATGTGCCCCTATGCCCGTTTCCAATCGGCGATGTTCGACAAGGACACCTTGATCATCTCCTACGATGAAGCACGTGGTGAACCCCGCGGCTCCCGTCGCAAATCGGACGATCCCAAAGAAAAAGGCCTGGGCGATTGCGTCAACTGCACGCTTTGCGTGCAGGTTTGTCCCACGGGCATCGATATTCGCGACGGCCTGCAGTACCAGTGCATCGGTTGCGCTGCATGCATCGACGCCTGCGACGAAGTCATGGACAAAATGGGTTATCCGAAAGGGCTGGTCCGCTACACGACCCAGCACGCGCTCGACGGAACGCAAACCCATGTCATCCGCCCAAGGATGCTCGTCTACGCAACCATACTGGTCGTCATCACGGCTGGGGTTTTCTGGTCCATTCTCAACAGAACGCCGTTGCAACTGGACGTCATTCGCGACCGCAACAGCTTGTTCCGCGAGACCTTCACCGGCACAGTGGAGAATGTCTACACCCTCAAACTCATCAACATGGATGAGAAAGCCCATCGCTATGTCATCACGGCGAGCGGAATTGAGGGGATGAAACTAAAACTGGACAACGATGATCTCACGATAGCGAGTGGAGACGTTCTCGACCTTCCAGCGAGGATCGAAGCCGATCCCGAGAGCCTGTCGGCACGCAGTACGGAAATAGCTTTTGAGGTGCGCGCGGTGGATGACCCCAACCTCAAGGTAGTGCAGGATGCCCGCTTCCTTGGGCCGATACCGAGCCGATGAAGGACCCGGTATAGCCCCCCCCTGATGACTCGGCGGCGGACTTCGGTCCGCCGCTTTCATAACAGCGCAGACCTCACGATGCCCCAGTCCCCGCCCCAGAAGCCATGGCACCGCCAGCCTTTGGTATGGATGCTCATCGCGATCCCCTTCTCCGCCGTAATCATGGGCGTGATCATGATCACGTTGGCGGTCAACACGGACGACGGCTTAGTCGTCGATGACTATTACAAGTACGGGAAGGAGATCAACCTGGTTGTCGCACGTGACCGGGCAGCCGAGGAAAAAGGCATCCACGGGTCCTTTGCCGTTAACCCGGAAAACCTTTCAATCCAGCTCACCCTCATGGCGGAGAAAACTGAAGAGACACTCCCGGAGACCGTAGAATTGAAGCTGATCCATGCGACACGCGCCGGCTTCGATCAGAACATCGCACTCAATTATTCCGCCCCGGAAGGCGTTTACAAAGGTGCTCTGCAGCGCCAACTCGCCGCGGGGAACTGGACACTACAGCTAAGCGGCACCGACTGGCGGGTGATTGGCCGTATGCGCGCCCCACAGCAGGTTTCGTCTAACCTAAGACCGAATATCTGAGTGCACTTACGCCAGGTTCAGCTTGGCTTCCAACGCATCGACATCCGCCATCACCCTTCCGCTTCCCTGGTCCCGGATCAGGCCTTCGCGTTTGAACTGAGCAACGGTGCGGGATGCTGTTTCCGTCGTAATGCCCAACATTGCTCCAATATCTTCCCGCCCAAGCAGGTGAAAAGCACTATCAGGGTTTGCCTCCTGCTGCCGAAGCAAGAGGCGGGCGATACGCTCTCGCGCGGTTCCCGTGTTCAGGTCGGTCAACCACGAGTCTGCATCCGAGAGAGCCTGCTGCCAGCGGGCCATGAGCTGGGTGGCCAGGCGTGGCGTCTCCGCATTCAATCGCCGAATCACCGCCCTCGGTATTCGACATACCTCAGCCCGGTCGAGAACAACCGCCGTGTGATCGTACCGATCACCCAAGACCGACTCCAAGCCCAGTACATCACCTTGCTTCAGAAGACGGGTTATGCGCTGAGTGCCATCGGGCAGATAACGGACGAGCTTCACCAGACCCGACCGAATCGTGAACACGCTGTGCGCATCCTCCGAAGCACGATAGACGGTGGTACCCGAATCAAAAGCGGCCTCTTCGATCGGTTCATGAATCAATGAGAAATCGCTTTGTTCAAGGTCAGCGAAAAGCACTAGATGCCGAACACCACAGTTCTGGCATCGCTCCCCACCGTTCCAGGCAAGCTTGATATCCTCTTTTTTCATGCTCAGTGAATCGTTTAGGGCGAAATCCCTGATCAGGTTCATAGCAGGTACCGGGTATTTCGTCGAGGTTGGGGCATATCTTAAAATAAGCTTTTTCTAATATTACAGAGCTCTTGAGTTAGATTCCAGTTAGCAGGGTCTATGCCAAGGTTCGCCGACACCTCAAAACGAGGCGGAAACAGCCCCCCATTCCGCACCCGACGCACGGTTAATGGACACACCACATCTACAGAGCCGACACCTGACACGTGCCCCCTGGTGCCAACTACCCGGATACCGGCCCCCCCATGCACCAACAACGGACATGCATTGAGATCGACGCTCCCAACGGTGCGAACCCCCGGCTGATCAGCATCCTTTGGCCACACCTTTGCAACTTCACCGTCACTATGGTCTGGTTCGGCCTGATGCGCCTGACCATGTTTCCCTTGACCACCACGCCCCGTCCGTCACTCAAAGCCAGCAGCTTATTTGCCGGCGGCTTGATCGTCGTATTGTTCCTCACGACGGTCTTCGCCCAGACCGACTCGGATACTTATGCGCGACAGATCGCCAAGCTGAAATCCGACGCACGGGCCGGAGACGCCGCCGCGCAATTCAGCCTCGCAAGCGCGTACGACAGCGGACACGGCGTGAGGCGAGACCTGTTGACCGCGGCACGTTGGTACGCCGAGGCAGCCAATAGGGGCCATATCGAGGCATTATTCAGTCAGGCGGCACTCGCGGAGGAAGGAGTGGTACCCCCCAACGGAATCAGCGACCCGGTCGAACTCTACGAACGCGCCGCCCAATCTGGACACGCCGGTGCTGCAAACAATCTTGGGCGCCTATACGCAGAGGGGATCAAGGTCGACCGGAATTACCAGAAAGCTGCCAATTGGTTTTCGCTGGCGGCAAATCAAGATCATGCCGAGTCGTGCTACAACCTTGGCGTGTTACATGAACATGGCCTGATCCCCGAAGCCGATCCAGAGAAAGCAAGGGCCTGGTATCGATGTGCCGCATCTGATTATGCGCCCGCACGAGCTGCGCTGGAGCGTCTAACCGCGACCATGAAGCCGGGCGACACGCAATGATCAGATCCATCATCAACGGAGCCCTTCGTCCCAACCTTCTCCTCCCGATCAGGGCAGCAGTAACCCTGGTATTGCTCTGCGGATGGACAGGGGCACGCGCCGAGCCCGTCGATTTCACACTCAAGGATCTTGATGGGAAGGAGCACAAACTTTCTGACTACCGCGGATACTGGGTCGTCCTCAATTTCTGGGCCACATGGTGTGGCCCGTGTATTGAGGAAATTCCGCAGCTCAATGAGTTCCATGCCAAGCGATTTGCTCCAGACGCGAATGCGGAAGGGACCAAATCATCCGCCGCTCTCGTGATCGGGATCAATTTCGAGCATCCCGAGACAGACGTGTTGAGGAACTTCATTCAACGTTACGCAATCAATTACCCCGTGTTACGCATTGAGCAGACACCCCTCATACCCTTTGAACCTCTGAAGGGACTCCCATCCACTTTTCTCGTCGACCCCCGCGGCGAGTATGTCGCCCGACACGTCGGTCCGATCAACAAGGCTGAACTGGTTGCCTTGCTGCAGCGCGCCCAGCAGGGTGCATCTCAGAATGAGTGATCCAGCGAGATGACTGCCCAAACCTTGAGACCCTGGGTGAATTTGGATACTGTGTCGGGAATAACCCTAACGATACATACACTTACAGAACCATCGATTCGCGGCGCTGTGGGGACCCGGTCTCACCGGTTCAGCAAGCTGTGCAATCACGGAGAAACACCATGATCAAACAGACCTTTCTCAAGCTTCTCGCCCTTCTCGCTCTCATGTCTTTCGTCGCTCAGCCCATGATCGCTGCCGCTGACAGTCACAAGGAAGGCGCCAAGACCGAGAAACCCGGGAAGAATAAAGGCGCCGAAGAAGAGCCTGACTGCGACTGAGCGAAGACAATCAGTACGCTCTGCTGAAATTTGAAACCCGCGGCGCCAATCAAGGTTGCCGCGGGTTTCGCTCGCTACCGGTATCTGGTATCGGTAGTCACGTTGAAACCGGAAAAAACCAAAGGTTAGAGGAGAGAAAATGAAAGTTCGCAACACTGCGTTCGCCGTTGCCATTGTGGCCGGAATCGGTATGGTCGGCCCCGCTATCGCGGCCAAGCATGGCGGCAAGCCTGTCAACATCTGGGGTGACATGGGCCATGTCACTGTCAAGCACAACGGCAAAGCGGTCGACATCCGCCGCAACCCCAACAACGCCAACACCGTGAATCCGGCTTTCGCCAAGACTTCACGCCCCTGCCCCCCTTTCTGCATTCAGCCTGCGTCCCTGGCACCCGGTGTGGAGACCATCGCCGAGCGTGAGGTCATGGACTACGCCAAAAAGATGTCCGACGGTGACGACTCCATTATCGTGATCGATTCTCGTACCCCTGACTGGGTGGGTCGCGGCACCATTCCCTCGGCCGTCAACCTGCCTTGGACCAAACTGAATCCTGCCAAAGGTGCCACACCGATCGATATCGTGGACATCATGCAGGAGTCTTTCGGCGTCACCGAGAGTGAAGGTCTGTTCAACTTCTCCAGCGCCAAGACGGCCGTCATGTTCTGTAACGGCATGTGGTGCGGGCAATCGCCGAACAATATCCACAATCTTTTGAAATTTGGCTATCCGGCCCACAAGATCAAGTGGTACCGCGGTGGCATGCAGGATTGGGAAATCCTCGGCCTGACCACCGTCAAAGGCGGCTGAGTCTGACTCCCACCACCCAACCGGTGGGATAACGAAAACGGCGAGCCGACCGGCTCGCCGTTTTTTTTGGCTCCGATATCCGCTGTGTACATGCTGACAGTTCGCACCCCCTGAGCCATTATGTTGCGATAAAAAGAAACCCTGCTGGAGAGGATGATTCCGATGAAACTTGTTGTTCTGGCACTCAGCCTATTCGTCGGCGTATCGCCAGCGTTCGCCCAATCTCCCGACCTGGACCGTGAAACCCGGCTCAAGAACCAGATCGTCGATGCCATCTTCGATGGTGACCCCATCGAACTCGAGGCAGAAGGACACCCGTTTCTGGCTATCGACATGGAAGCGGGCGAGGGGAACAAAGGGGCCGCAATCATTCTGCACGGCCGTGGATTCCACCCAGATTGGGCCAGCGTCATTCAACCCCTCCGGATAGGGCTTACCGACTGGGGCTGGCGAACCCTCTCAATCCAGATGCCAGTGCTGGGCAAGGAGGCAAAGTACTTCGATTACGTTCCGATCTTCCCAGATGCACAGCCACGCATTACAGCCGCCATCGACTACCTCAAGGAACAAGGCGTCTCCCGAATCGTACTGATCGCGCATTCGTGCGGAGCCCATATGGCGATGCACCGCTTCAACACGCGTGGAGATGACGAGTTCGCGGCCTTCGTTGGAATCGGCATGGGCGCTACCGACTACAAACAACCCATGATGGAAGGCTACCCGATGCCTCAGATGTCCATACCGGTTCTGGATATATTCGGCTCGGAAGATTACCCCGCTGTATTGCGCATGGCTCCAGAGCGGAAGGCGGGACTGAAGAACGTGAAGTCCGGGCAAGTGGTGATACAGGGCGCGGGACACTATTTCGAAGATAAGGCCACACCACTGGTGGAAGCCATCGGCCAATGGCTAGACAACATCTGACAGCCGGAGCGCCCACTCAATCCGCGATAGCAGACGTACACGTGCCGACTTCAACGCTCCAACGGCGACCATCCAACGAACATGGCGAGTAAAAACGAGATCACCGCGAGCACGACCAACGAAACACCACTTGCAAACATGACCTCCTGCCCCTTGAGGTCGAAAGCTCCAGCGAACAGTAACGGTGAGATCAAGGCGAAGAAAGCGAACACCAGCAGTGAAATCTCGACGATCCCGGGCAAGCCGCCAAATAGCCCCCCGAACACACTCCCGTAGACCGCGATCACGCTGATCAAACTCAAGGAGAACACCCGGCGAAAGCGCCGCCACTCGGTCTCGCTGAGGCTGTTGCGTTTCTTGGTCGCCTTGACTGTCACACGCTGACGCCAACGCTCCACCGTCAAGCCCACACCACGCGCGGCATGGATACCTCCGTAGACAACGAACGCAAGAATAACGAGAGCCACAGGCCAAGCATTGCTCAAGTGCCGCAGCCCTTCCTCCACGACCAAACCGCTTTCTCGAATGGCCACGTACCACGTCGCGACCAAGGCAACACCAAACGCCACCCCCCCTACTGACAGGTTGGCCACGATGGCCATCAGATCACCAACCTCCCCGCGATGACCACATTTCGGACACTCCCACAACGTGCCCGTCTGCCGCAGATCGTTTTCGTCAGGCAGGCGCATCTCCTCCATGGCCAACATGCCCTCGCCACATACAACGCATCGGCGACGCTCAGACCCTGGCCACGCCGACTGCACGCCCACTTCGACCCCTGGCGGTAAAGCCGATTTCTGTGCCACCTTGTTCTTATGCCTCGGTCGTTCCTGAATTCGTGTGCCCAGGGGCAGGCGCCAAGAAGATCGGCTGCAGTTTAAGCCCCCCGCATCACGCTCATACCTTCAATCGTGATGCCATTCCCTGAATGACGATGTCAGTGTAGCTCACCACCCCAACCACCCGCCCGTTTTCCAGGACAGGCGCTCGACTCAATCCAAAACGCTCGAAGAGGCGGGCGCAGTAACGTATGTCCATCGCAGGCTCCACCCCGACCACAGGCTTGCTCATGATCTCGTAAATATTGACGCGCTCCGGAGCCCGGTCCCGGGCAAGCACCTTGGTGGCGATATCTTTGAGCAGAACGATGCCGTATTCGTCATCATCGTGCCTTTTGTTAACTACCAGTGTCTTGGTTTCCACATGTTCCATCTGGCGCAAGGCCTCGGCGACGGTCGCCATGCCATCCACCATGTCGAATGCATGCTTCATCACATCGCGCACACGGATGATCGCCCTATCCCCGCTCATAGCTCTTCCTCCACTCGTTCATGAAGTAACTCGACCTGCCCGGTTACACCCACGGCATCCTCCACGTCGATCTGGATTGCGATACCAGAACCGGGTTTTGCATCAAACTCACCGACAGCGGAGATGGTCTCAAGTATGTCGCGCGCGAGATGCTCCTCAACGAGAAACATCAAAACGTCTCGCTGTGTCTCCAGAGTCAATCCGAAGAAGGACTTGGAGCTCCTCACGCCCTCCCCGCGGGCGTTGTTGATGATGGTGGACCCGGTCGCCCCCGCCTCTCTCGCGGCCTTCATGACACGGTCCGTCTTACTGTCTTCGACGAAAGCAATCAGCAATTTGAAATGCATGGTGTTCTCTCAATCAGGAGCCCGACGGCCGCGCTTGGCATGCCATTCGGCAAACTGGGCATAAGCCATCACGGTGATCATGGGAAACAGGCTGGCGAAAGCGATCAGGCCAAAACCATCAAGTAGCGGACTGCGACCGGGCACCGTGCCCGCCAGCCCCAGTCCCAACGCAGCAACCAGGGGTACGGTCACGGTAGACGTCGTCACACCACCGGAATCGTATGCCAGAGCAATGATGACCTTGGGGGCGAACACGGTCTGCACAACCACGAGCACGTACCCCGCCATGATGTACGCATGAAGAGGCGTGCCCGTCACGATACGAAAGCTCCCCAGGGCGATTCCGATTCCGACCCCGAATGCCACGGCAATCCGCAGGCCCCAGACCCCCACGGCACCACCAGACACCTGGTTCGCCTTGATGGCCACGGCCAACAATGACGGCTCCGCGATTGTTGTGGCGAAGCCAATCGCAAAAGCAAAGCCATAGACCCATCGATAATCCCACCAACCCAGCAGTGTCGGGTCTTCCAGAACTGCCTCGGCGCCTTCGTGGAAGCGTGCTATGAACTCGGGCGCGGTGAGCTGCTGAGCCATCAATTCGCCGAGGGGGAACAACGCCAGTTCCAATCCATCGAGAAAGAACGCCAGACCAAGCAAAACGTAGAAAAATCCCAGTGCAAGTTTGCGCGGGTTCGGCAATGGTTTGCGCAAAACGAATAGCTGGAATCCGAGGATGATGGCCAGAATCGGCACCACATCGAGAACCGTTCCCAGGAATGTCTCACCCAAACCGACCAGTAGATCCATCAAACCACCATCCCGTAGCCCATGACGAAAATCATGGGCGTCAACGAGGCAAGGGCGATGAGTCCGAACCCATCCACCATGGGGTTACGCCCCTTGATCGATGACGCCAAGCCCACACCGAGCGCCGTCACGAGGGGTACCGTAATCGTCGATGTCGTCACCCCCCCCGAATCGTAGGCAATACCTATGATTTCAGGCGGAGCCAGTGCTGTCATGACGATCACGCCCACGTACCCGGTGATTATGAGGTTCTGTATCGGCCACCCACGCAAAATGCGCAGGACACCGAGAACGATCGCGACACCCACTGATACGGCCACGGTCAGGCGTAAACCGAAGGCATATTGCTCACGCGCATCATCAGTGTCCGCGATCACGTTCCCGCCCGCGGCCACTTGAGCCGCCTCACCCGCCACCGCGATCAAAGCGGGTTCCGCCACGGTGGTGCCAAACCCCAATGCGAATGCGAAGGCAAGAAGTGCCGTCAGAGAGCCCTTGCGAGCAAAGGCATAAGCCATGGCCTCCCCAATCGGAAACAAGCCAATGTTGAGCCCCCGAACGAACAGCGCGAGGCCAATGGCCACGAACAAGGTGCCGATCAATATATCGGCGAACTCGGGTATCGGTTGCTGAAGCACGACAACCTGGAAGAACCCGATCACCAGGACGATGGGCAGGAGATCACGAATGCTTCCAACGATGAGCACGAGAAGACGTTTCAGTCCGTCCACAACGGCCTCAATCAGAGAGGTGAAGTCTGGCGGTGGCGACAGGCGAAGTAACGGCGCGTGACAGACCGCGCGTTAACACGCTAGGCGGCTGCCCCTCACCAGTAAAATGACTTCGGACAAGGCGGCGTCTCAATCGCGGGTAACCCCGTAGGCGCTCACGTGCCCGACTCCGTGCCCGATCCGGGATGAGAACACTGTTGTACAAGCCAACGCCACTGGGGCGTTCCACCGTTTCAAAGACCCCGACCACTCATCTGTCGCTTCCCAGACCCGGTACGGTGGTAATCGGCTCACCAACGGCTCCACGCAGGTCTTTGGCTTCCAAGCGGGCATTCGCCAATATCAGAGTGACGTTAAGTCACGGCGAAAGCCGCTGGGCTGGGGCGATATTCCCCTTTCCTGGCGCTCGGGCATCCTGCCCTCACTGCACGTAATATGCCGTCCGGCCCGGCTTCCTGCCGGGCGTTCGCCCAAACCAGAGTGACGTTAAGTCACTCTGGTTTGGGCTCACCCCCCCGTATGGTTCATATGACGGAAGATCACCGGTTGACCACTCAGGTCAAAATCATGGCCTTCGGGTTTGAGATCCATGGCCGCGATGATGGCCTCCCTCAGAGCCTGCTCATCATTCACATGGCCACGCAATACGGCACGAAGATCGGCCGAGTGTTCCTGGCCGAGACAGAGCAGGAGTCTTCCCTCGGCGGTCAAACGCACCCGATTGCAGCTGTCACAGAAATTGTGAGAGTGAGGCGATATAAAGCCGACCCGGGTCCGCGTATCGGGGATTCGGTAGTAACGGGAGGGCCCCCCGCTCGATTCAGTGGTAGCGACAAGATCCCAGTGACCCGCCAGGTCCTCCCGAATCATTGAACTGGAATAGAAAGCCTCCGCGCGGTCGTGGTCACCGACCTCGCCAAGAGGCATCTCCTCAATGAAACTGATATCGAGGCCGCGATCAATTGCGAACCGGACGAGGTCACTGACCTCGTCGTGATTTCGATTCTTGAGGACAACCGCGTTGATTTTTATGCGATCGAAGCCCGCCGCCCGCGCGGCCTCAATCCCCGCGAGTGTTTTCTCCAGGTCACCAACCCGCGTCAGAGACCGGAAACGGTCGGGCCGCAAGGTATCGAGGCTCACGTTGACACGGCTTACGCCGGCGTCCCGGAGCGGCCCGGCGAACTCCGGCAGGCGTGTTCCGTTCGTGGTCATCACCAGTTCCTTGAGCCCATCCAAACGCCCCAGATCCTGGAACACCTTAAGCACATTGCGTCGTCCCAGGGGCTCGCCGCCGGTAATCCGGATTTTGCTCACCCCGAGTTCTACGAACGCACGCCCCACGGCGACGATCTCCTCAAGGGTGAGTAGCTGCGCGCGCGGCACAAAGCTCATATCTTCGGCCATGCAGTACACGCAGCGCAGATCACAACGGTCCGTGACCGAGATGCGCAGGTATGAAACCCGGCGGCCAAAGCGGTCGACCAAGGCAGGACCGGAAGGCATCGTTTCAGTCGTGTTGGATGATCGGGCAGACATATCGCGTATCAGAAGGAACGCCGCACCGACCCGGTACGGCGTGTCAGGACATACGGCCCATTCTGTCGTGAAACGGCCACCACTTCACCCGCATCGTCATGTTCCACGGCTCAATCGTGTCGTCGCGGAGCAGAAGCGCGACAATCCGGTGAACCACAAGCGATACTCCGACCATGTCCTCGCCTTCCCTTTCTACCTCGGATCGCACTATCTCGGCCCGCACGCTGCGTGAGCGCTTCACATCGGGACTTGGAGCCATGTACAGGTCTGAGGTCCCTCGCTTCGCGCAACTCGAACGCCTGGTTCAAGCTTCACATAGCCGCTCACATACCGCGCCATCGGCCCCCATAACCCACGGTGCGGTCAGGGTGGGCAGCCCCCGGGAATTGGGATTGCTGCGACGCCTGTTCGCGGTTCTCGGGATGCACCCGGTTGACTACTACGATTTGAGCGCCGCGGGTCTGCCCGTACATTCCACGGCTTTTCGCCCGCTCAGCCCGAACGAAATCGCCGCTGCCCCGTTCAGAATGTTCACCTCACTGCTGCGTCCTGAGTTACTCAGCGACACGAAGCTGCGTGAACATGTCCTGGGCCTGCTCAACTCACGCGATATCGTGCCCGGGTCGCTCATCGCCCTGATCAACAAGGCGGAGGCGGAAGGCGGTCTCATGGAGCCCGATGCCACCCGCTTCATCGCAGAGTCCATCGGGGTATTCCGCTGGAGCGGCCGAGTTCGCACCACCCAAGCGCAGTATCGCCATCTGCTTGAGGCTCATCCGCTCGTGGCTGACATCTGCTGCTTTCCCGGGCCGCATATCAATCATCTGACCCTGCCTTCACGCAATATCGATTCAGTGCAGTCGCTGATGCTGCGCGAAGCCATGAACCCCAAAGATCAGATCGAGGGACCACCCGAGCGCCGGGTGCCTATCCTGCTGCGTCAGACAAGCTTCAGGGCCGTTCCCGAGCCGATCGTGTTCAGCACTGACCAGAATGACCGGCACATGGTCCACACGGCACGGTTCGGCGAGATCGAACAGCGTGGTTACGCCCTTAGCCGCGAAGGGCGCGCTTTGTATGACCGATGCCTCGGCGCACACAAGGGAGGCGATCATGACGCGTTCGACGAGCTGCCTGACGACCTCGGGGAATTGCACCGGGCCGCACTGCTTGCGGGCCAATACAGCTTTACCATCCGCCCGGATACAGGCCCCGGTCTCCGATCCCTTTACGACCTCGTGGACGCTGGCAACGTTGCGTTCTCTCCTTTCACCTACGAAGATTTCCTTCCGGTAAGTGCCGCGGGCATCTTCCGATCCAACCTGGGTACGGGTGGCAGGTTCACAGCCCCCGCCGAGGACGGCAAACGCGCATTCATCGAAGCATTGGGTGGCGCATTACATTCATCAGTGGAAATGAACAAAACCCGCCAAGCTGCATCCCTGCAGGCCTTGCGCGAACAGCTGGAAGATAGCGGTATCACCCTGGAGACATGAGCATGTCCGAGCTAACCCACTTCAATGCTTCCGGCGAGGCCCACATGGTCGATGTCGGTGACAAACAGACAACCCATCGTGTGGCAGTCACGGAGGGCTGGATCGAGATGGCACCGCAAACCCTTTCCCTTATCGTCAGCGGAGAACACAAGAAAGGGGACGTTCTCGCGATCGCCCGGGTTGCAGGCATCATGGCCTCCAAGCGGACAGCCGATCTCGTCCCCCTCTGTCATCCTCTGCCGCTCACCCACGTCGCGGTTGAGCTTGAACCACACCCAGAATCGGGACGTGTGCTCTGCAAAACCACCTGCGAAACGCACCATCAAACGGGGGTCGAGATGGAAGCACTCACCGCTACCCAGATCGCGCTCCTGACCATCTACGACATGTGCAAGGCCGTCGACCGGGGAATGGTCATCGGAGGCGTGAAACTTCTGGAAAAGCGCGGTGGTCGATCAGGTCACTGGGTTCGAACGGAAGGCTGAATTTGCCATCGGACAATCCCAAATGAATGAATACGGGAAACGAACGTGTTACCAAGGACGCTCAACCAGACCACCAACCATCAACGGAGCCCATCATGAAGCCAGGCATACTCATTACTACACTGGCCCTCGTTTTCGCCCCCCTCCTGACCCACGCTGCTGAGCCCGCCGCGGGCACGGCATTGGACGGTGTCGAGTTGAAAGAACTGCTGGTCGGCAAGACCGCCGACTGCGTGAAGGAAAAGGATCAGAGCACCTGCGTCAACTACTTCGCTCCGGACGGGAATTTCTTCCAGGTCCGTGACAGTGGAAAGCGCAAGACCGGTCGCTGGTTCGTCGACGACTCCAACCGCACCTGCCTACTCTGGGACGGCAAAATCAAGCCTCTGTGTTTCACTGTTCAGGAGACCGAATCCGGGCACTACCAGTTCATCAAGGGTGGAAAGCTGAAATCCACCATCACGGCGCTGACCGAAGGCAACCGCGACAACCTCGAATAACCCGGCATCGCGCTTTACCGGCTCCGTTTCAGCGGTAGCCGGTCATTGGGCGAGCTTTCCCACCTCGGCCTTGAAACTGTCCAGGGCCGCCTGCACGCCCTGCTGCAGTCGCCCCGAACCCTCACGAAGCTCGTTGATCGTCGCCGCCTTGATGGCGGCAAGCAATACTGGCCTCGGTACCTCGCGTCCGGTGAATACCATCCGTTCCGGCTGGGAGTGATACATCAACAGCGGGTTCGTATCAGTGCTGACGTTTTCCTCCACCGTCTCATCCCACTCGTAGAAGCAGGTGGCCTCGAGCGGACCGGACCGGGCGCCGTCCTTGTAGTCCACCTCAAACCCGATGTGGGTCTCCAGATCCTTGAACCGGGCGTGTTCCAGACGCTCGGACGTCCAGGTCACCAATTGAGGTTCGACCAGAAGCGTCTTGATCATGGCCTTGCACAAACGGGGCCGCGGGTCCTCACCGAGGTCGGACGAGCAGCCGCCAAGCACTAGGACGGAAACCAGCGAAACGGAGCTAAGACCAAGGGTGAGGAGAGGACGCATGGCAGGGACTCTTCAGTTGGGTAATCAAACTGTCCGTAGCACTTCGACTGAATCGATCACGGGGCTGGGAAATCGGCGCCTCGCGCAAATCGAGGCATAGGGTTCACCGTCAGTGCTCCAGCAGTCGGGGCATCAACTCGACCAGATTGCAGGGCTTGGTTCGGTAATCAAGTTGATGGGAGATCAGTCGTGTCCAACCATCCCGACAGGCCCCCGATGAGCCAGGAAGACAAAAGACGAAGGTCCCGTTGGCCACACCCGCAAGGGTTCTCGATTGCATGGTCGAAGTCCCGATCAGGTCGTAGGAGATCACACGGAACATCTCACCGAAGCCATCGATGACCTTATCCAGAAGCGGCCCCACTGCTTCGGGCGTTCCGTCACGACCGGTCAACCCTGTTCCTCCGGTGGTGATTACGACCGGGACATCCGGATCCGCAATCCAGCGCGATACCAAAGCGCGTATCTGGTAGCGGTCATCGGGGCAAATCGTTTTCTCGACGACTCGGTGACCACTTTCCTCAATCAGGGTTCTGAGCAGGTTACCGGACGTGTCATCGGCCTCTGTACGACTGTCAGAGACCGTCAGAATGACAACGGGAAGGGACTTGAATTCACGTTCGGAGGACATCGGTGACCGCGTATGGGAGTGCTTGCGAAAACGTGATTAAACCAGAGCAACACGCAGTAGCCGAGGGCGTCAGCCCCCCCCGCGTTGAAAGGCGATGTCGAATCGACGCAGGAACGAACTACGTTGCTCATGATCCACACCCTGAAAACTCAAGTACACCGGGGTACGGGGCAAATGTAGCGAGGCGATACGCTGAACGGTCTCAGGACCGGGCATGATGAGGACCCATCCATTGCCCTCCCGCAGCCGATACCCCTCATCCAACCGCTCCCACTCGCGCCCCTCGAGTAACGACCGGATACTGTGATGGAACTCTTTGTGGCTGCACCCCATCGTTCGGGTCACTGTGTCAGTCATCCACCCGCCACGGGAGGCCAAAGCGCCAAGGTATCCCCATCCATGAGGGGGGTGTGCGAGCGGCTTCCCGGGGGCACGAATACGCCATTAACAATGACAAGATGGCACTGTTCCCGGGGGACGCGAAAATGATCGATTGCCGCCTCTACACTCATGCCCTCGGGCACCTCCACTGAGGCTATATTGTCCCGGGCTCCGACGGGAAGGTAAGGCGTGAGGGTGGCAAACAGTTTCAGCTCTATACGCACGGCAAAGACCCGGAGCAGGATGTAATGGACGGGCGGGGATCGGCATCCTTCATTCAGCCGCTCATCCCGTGGGTCAGGCCCACGTAAGCCTCCATAAGACGGGTCGGGTCATTCATCAGAACACCCTTCCATCGCCCCAGCCCTCTGCGTCCCTGGATAAGACCACGCAACACGCCGATATGCTCGGAGTGGCCGATGCTGGTCGCACCCACCAATCGGTCGCCATCGAACTGGAGACCGATGTAACGGTAATCGTCCGCATCCACGGACTCCGCTGAATCTCCGCCCTCCACGCCCTGCCATTGCCCAAAACTGGCACTGAGCAATCCCAGGGTGTCGAGTACGTTCATGTTCAGGCTGCCGTCGTGACGTATCGCCCCGGGGTTCGCCATATTCATGGCCGCGACCCGACCGTGCTCCACAGCGGTCGGCTGGATCGCCTGTACCTCCCAGCCCCCGGTGGAGAAGTCCAGGGCTTGAGCCACGTCTCCAGCGGCGAAAACACCATTGCGATTGGTCTGCATGTGCTCGTCGACCAATACACCGGCATCCGTCTTCACGCCGGACCCTTCCAGGAATGCCATATTCGAACGGACTCCCGTCGCTGTCACGACCACGTCCGCCACCAGGTTATCGCCACCCTCAAGCGTGACCCGCAAACGATCCCCGTCCTGGCCGATTGCCTCCACCGATGCATCCGTATGTACCCGAACGCCTTTGGCTTCGCACCATGATTTGAGCATCCCACCCGCGGTCGGATTGAGCATTCGGGGAACCATACGGTCACCCAGCTCGACAACCGTAAGGGAACAGCCACTGGCCACCATGGCTTCGAGGATGATGCAGCCGATAAAACCGGCCCCGATAAGCACGGCCTCCTTGCCCGGGCCAACCCTGCGGCCGATTTCCCTTGCATCTTCCAGGGTCCAACAGCCCTGGACCCCGGGCAGGTCCGTCCCGGGAATAGGGGGTTTGACCGGTGACGAACCGGTTGCGATCAGCAAACGATCAAAATCCATCTCAGCACCGGAAGCCAGGCGGATCTGATTGCGATCCGCCGCGAGTGCAACGCACCGGTCCCGCAGCACCTCGATACCCTGGTCAGTGAAATGACCGTCGCCCTTACGCAGGTATGTCCCCTGCTCCGAAATATCCCCGGCGAGCAGGTAGGGGATGGCCATGCGTCCGTAGGGAGGCTCCGGCTCATCACCGATCAGTGTGATCTGTGCGCTGGGGTCCGAATTACGCAGCGTCTCGGCCGCGGTCACGCCGGCGGGGCCGACGCCTAGAATTACGTGGTGCATGGTGCGCCTGTGTGATCTGAGGGGAGGATTGAGGGGAAGCCGACCACCTTGTGGTCCACATGCTCCCCCACGCCGATGGTGGTGTGGTACGAAAGGGAGAATGGTGCCGGGCGGACACCAGCCCGCCCCGCGCCCTCCCGCACCTCACCCCCTCATCAAAGTCCCAGACGGGAACGGGTCTCGGAGGTAGGGATACCATCCGGAGTCCATCCACGCAGCGCGTAGTACTCCGGCAACATCTTCGACAACTCATTGACCTTTCCGGCCGCGGGTCCCGTCTTGGCCGCATCCTTGACCAGGCGCTCGGGCAGATTGTCATCCGCACCGGTGATACCCGCGGCCAGATTGAAATCACGCTCCATATTCCAGATGCGCTCGCCAACTTCCAGGAGCTTATCGGCATTCCATCCGCCTTCGCACGCGGCATCGATCTGTGGTGCGATGTCCTCCAAGGTCCAGGCAAAGGTGGTGAACACACACAAGCCGGAGGAATCCACGGCCGCGGTCGCGTCCTGGAATGCCTTCACGAGCGCAGGTTTACCGTCTGAACTGAGCGGGTCGGTCTTCTCGGGAATACCCAGCACCTCAGAGGCGACCGTATAACTGCGCAAGTGGCAGGCACCACGGTTGGACGTGGCGTAAGTCAGCCCCATGCCCTGGATACCTCTCGGGTCATACGCCGGGAATTCCTGTCCCTTGACCGTCATGGACAACTCCGGATGCCCATACTTCTCGCACAGGCGCTTTGAGCCAAGGCCCAGGTCCGCACCGAAACCTTCACCCGTCGCCAGCAGTTCACAGGCTTTCACAAGGGCCTCGGCGGAGCCGAAGCGGAAAGCGATACCGCCGGTATCGGCGTCAGTGATGGCACCTTTCTCGTAGAGTTCCATGGCGGCGGCCACGGTCGCCCCAAAACTGATGGGATCCATGCCATCTTCGTTGCAGACGAAATTGGCGTAGGTCAGTGCATCGAGATCATCGACCCCGGTATCAGCCCCAAGGGCCCATGCAGCCTCGTATTCCAGGCCACCGGAATTACCCCAATACTCCGGCTTGTGCTCAACACTGAAGTGCCCTTTGTCGATGGTTGAAATGCGACCACATGCGATGGTGCATCCGAAACAACCGGCATTGGTGGTGAGGTTGGGCTTGCCATCCGACGGACGCGGCTCGTGCATCTTCTCGCCAGAGATATTGGCCGCCCCTTCGAACTGAACCTCCTGCATGTTGTGCGTGGGGAGGGCACCGATCTCGTTGATCACGTTCATAAGTACCTGGGTGCCGTAAGCGGGCAACCCCTGACCCGTGACCGCGTTGTCGGCGAGAACCTTCTTGCCCGCGTTAACCGCATTCATGAAGGCCGGAAAATCCTTCACGTTCCCCACGCCCTGGGTCCCACGGATGGCGACTGCCTTGAGGTTCTTTGACGCCATCACCGTACCGACGCCCGAGCGCCCTGCCGCCCGATGCAGGTCATTGATCACAGCGGAGTAAAGACACCCTGCCTCAGCGGAACGTCCCACGGCGGCTATGCGAAGCATGGGGTCCTGATGCTCTGCATGGAGCCACTCGTCGGCCTTCCAGACGGACTGCCCCCATATTCCAGCCGCGCTGCGTAGCTCGGCACGGTCGTTGTTCAGGTACAGATACACCGGCTCGGGGGACTTGCCCTCGAAGATGATCATGTCCCAACCGGCCATTTTCATTTCGGCACCGAGAAAACCGCCCGAATTCGAGCATGCCACGCAGCCGGTGAGCGGGCTCTTTGTGATCACCGAGTAGCGCCCACCGGTGGATGCCATGGTCCCGGTCAGGGGGCCGGTGGCCATGATGAGTTTGTTATCCGGGCCAAGTGCGTCACAGGCAGGGTCGATTTCCTCCACCAGATACTTGGTGGCCAAGCCACGTTGACCCAGATATTCCTGGGCCCAGTCTGCATTCAGATCTTCAGATGTACAGGTGCCCGCGCTGAGATTGACGCGCAGAATCTTTCCAGTCCAAGACATAACGTTCTCCCCCCTGACTATCAGGCGCTGGCCGCGGCACCGGCCGCGGATTTGGATGCCCAGGCCTGCATACGGCCGTAACCGGTCTGATCAGCGTCCACGTAGGTAATCGCCTCCGTGGGACATGCCTTGGCACAGGCTGGATCACCACCGCACAGGTCGCACTTGATCACCTTTCCGGTTGCGCTGTTGTAGTTCACCGTACCGAAGGGACAGGCGATGGTGCACACCTTGCAGCCAACACAGCGGTCGTTGACGATGTCCTTGGACCCGGTGGCTGCGTTGAGAACGATGGCATCCACCGGGCAGGCCTGCATACACCAAGCCTCAGCACATTGAGTACAGGTATAAGGTACGAACTGGCCTTCGCTGTGGAAGGTGAATACGCGGATCCGCGACTTGGACGTATTGAAGATGCCCTCGTTTTCATAGGAACAGGCCATCTCGCACTGCACGCACCCCGTGCATTTTCCGGGGTCAATCAATAACGACTTCTGCATGGTCGTCGGTCTCCTCATTTTGGTGGTCTCGGGTTTCGCGGAACGATCCGCAACCCTGCTTGTTATTCGCTTGGGTCCGCGCTGCATTGCACGGTTGGCAACACACGTGGACTGATAGGACTGCCCCATCGCTCCGCGCTCAATGCGCTATCAGACTGGAGACATGTAGCAGACATATCGCTTCGATGAGCTTAGCCGGTCAGTCCACCGGTATCCCGGCTGCGTGAGCATCGGAGACCGGAGCCAGACCGTCATACAAGACCTAGTAAATCACATGGACACTGCTTCGCCATAGGCGTTTGCCAGCAGGTAACCGACACGTTCCGAGATACGGGAAACAACGGAGGCACGACCAAGCAGCACCCGAAACCGATCCACCCAGGTACCGATCAACTCAGAACCAGGTTATCCCGGTGGATGAGCTCGGGCTCATCCACATACCCCAGAAGACCCTCGATCTCGGTGCTGGGACACCCCATGATTCTGCGCGTTTCCACGGCATCGTAGTTCACCAAACCACGGGCCACCTCCTCACCTGCCTCGGAAACGCAGGCCACCAATTCACCCCGTCCAAAGCGGCCTTCGATTGCCTTCACACCCACCGGCAACAGGCTGCGACCCTGCTGCCGTAGAACCCGCACGGCGCCATCGTCCAGAACCAGCCGTCCCTTCAACTGCAACTGGCCTGCCATCCAGCGCTTGCGCGCAGCCATGGGCTCTTCAACGGCATGGAGCAGGGTCCCCAGTGATTCACCCTCGCGCAGTCTCAGCATTACGTCCTGCTCGCGACCACTGGCAATGAACGTACTCGTACCCGATCGCGCTGCGCGACGAGCGGCCTGAACCTTGGTCGCCATGCCACCTCGCCCCAGCGTTCCACGCCCCAAACCAGCCATCTCGACCAGCTCAGGGCTGCCCGCCGCGGCCTCGGAAACGAGGGTTGCATCGGGGTTAGCGCGGGGGTCCCGATCAAACAGCCCGTCCTGATCGGTCAAGATGGTCAGCACATCCGCAACGACCAGGTTCGCCACCAGAGCAGCAAGATTGTCGTTGTCGCCGAAACGTAACTCTTCGAAGGCGACCGTATCGTTCTCGTTGACAATGGGGATCGCACCAATCCGCAACAAGGTACACAAGGTGCTGCGCGCATTGAGATAACGCTGACGATCAGCCAGGTCCTCATGAGTCAACAGGACCTGAGCCGTGTGCATACCATGGGTCTGGAATCCGGCCTCCCAAGCCTGCACGAGGCCCATCTGACCTACCGCGGCAGCCGCCTGCAACTCGTTGAGGGCCGTGGGGCGCTCGCTCCAGCCCAGCCGACTCATTCCGGCGGCAACAGCCCCGGAAGACACCAGCACCACTTCGACACCCTGTCGGCGCAGCTCCGCTATCTGAGAAGCCCATCGTGCTATGGCTGCGTTATCGAGACCCGCGCCGTCATTGGTCAGTAATGCACTGCCAATCTTTACGACCCAACGCCGTGCCTGCCTGATCTCGCTTCTTCGTTTCATCGCGGTCAGTCTGCCAGAGGGTCGAACACCTCGGGAGCCTTCTCTTCCTGTCGTCCAGCCACCGGGTTCTCCTCCAAGTACACCATGACGTCATTCATCAGCGTATCGACTCCATCCCTCGACAGGGACGAAAGCGTATACACGGCCCCCTCGAAGCCGAGGCTGGCGACCACGTCAGCGGCACGCGACGCTGCCTCTTCTTCACCGAGGAGATCCGACTTCGTGAAGACAAGCCAACGATCCCGCTGGGCAAGGTCCTCTCCGAACTTGCTCAGTTCCTGCTCGATGCTTCGTACCTCGGACGCGGGGTCGATCCGCTCATCCGCTGGCGCCAGATCCACCAGGTGAAGCAAGAGTCGGGTGCGCATCAGGTGTTTGAGAAAACGCAGGCCGAGCCCTGCCCCTTCGGCAGCGCCCTCGATGACGCCGGGAATATCCGCCATCACAAAACTGCGGTTACGTCCCACGCGCACAACACCCAGGTTCGGATGCAGCGTAGTGAACGGATAATCGGCAATCTTCGGGCGTGCCGAAGACACCGTGGACACCAACGTTGATTTGCCAGCGTTGGGCATCCCCAGCAGACCGACATCGGCCAGAAGCTTGAGTTCGAGGTGAAGCTGCCGCCGCTCCCCGGGAGTGCCGTTGGTCGACTGCCTGGGTGTTCGATTCACGCTGCTCTTGAAGCGCGTGTTACCCAGGCCGTGGTAGCCACCCTGGGCGACTTTCAGCTCATCCCCAGCCGCGAGTACCTCACCGAGCTGCTCCCCGGTATCCAGGTCACGCACTATCGTCCCGACCGGCACGGGCACGATCAGATCACCACCGCCTTTGCCGGTGCAATTACGCCCCATACCATTCTCGCCGCGCTCTGCCGCGAACCGGCGTTGGTGCCTGAAATCGGCGAGCGTGTTCAGTCCGCTGTCGGCCACGAGGATGACACTCCCTCCATCACCGCCATCACCGCCGTCGGGGCCTCCCTTGGGAATATATTTCTCGCGGCGAAAGCTCACGCAACCGTTACCGCCATCGCCAGCGGCCACACGAATGGTTGCTTCATCAACAAACTTCACGGACTGGCTCGCTGTTCATGAGAAGAAATATGTTGCCCGGACCCCGGAAACGAAAAGGCCCCGCCGGAGCGGGGCCTTCAAGTCCGGCCTTCAGGCCCGAGTCGTCAGACTGGGTATCAGGCCGCGACGACCGACACGAATTTGCGGTTGGCCGGACCCTTCACCTCAAACTTGACCACTCCGTCGCTGGTGGCGAACAGAGTGTGGTCACGACCACACTGGACGTTGTCGCCCGCATGGAAACGGGTTCCGCGCTGGCGAACAATGATGCCGCCGGAACGGATGTTCTGACCGCCAAACACCTTCACACCAAGGCGTTTGCTTTCTGAATCGCGACCGTTCCGCGTGGAGCCGCCTGCTTTCTTATGTGCCATTGAACTGTTCCTCGACGATTAGCCAGCGGTCACACCGGTGATCAACACCTCGGTGTAATCCTGGCGGTGACCCTGCTGCTTACGGTGATGTTTGCGACGGCGGAACTTGATGATTTCCACCTTTTTTCCGCGCCCATGGGCCTGCACGGTAGCGGAGACTTTCGCGCCTTCGACCACCGGGGTACCGATCTTTACATCAGCTCCCTCGCCAACCATCAGCACGTCGAAGTCGACCGAGTCGCCTTCGCCCGCGGTGAGTTTTTCCACCCGCAGTTTGTCGCCTTCAGCGACCCGATACTGTTTACCACCGGTTTTGATCACCGCGTACATTTGGGTTCTCCGCGAAACACGTCGAAAAAAAGAGGCGGAATGGTACCCGACCGTTTTGGG
This sequence comes from Gammaproteobacteria bacterium, assembly GCA_049604295.1. GTDB lineage: Bacteria > Pseudomonadota > Gammaproteobacteria > JACKNK01 > JACKNK01 > JBMYTL01. The sequence continues at coordinate 162 of JBMYTL010000017.1, read as the reverse complement.
CGCGTCAACGCCTGATGGTGAAGTTTTTCAAAGCATCAGATCGGCGGCGATGCCAATGAAAATGACCAAACCAAAATAGTTGTTGTTCAAAAACGCGCGAAAGCACTCCGCTGGTTCCCGTTCACGGATGAGAAATTGCTGGTACAGCGCCAGAACCGTGGC
>JBMYTL010000016.1:0-50723 GCA_049604295.1 Gammaproteobacteria bacterium | reverse complement strand
GGTCGATACTGCTGGGCCATGAGTACACCGGCATGGCGGACGATACCGAGTTGTTGCTGGTCTTCGCCGCGCGAGCCGAACATCTCAACCAGGTGATTATTCCGGCATTGGCGCAGGGCCGCTGGGTGCTCTGTGACCGTTTCACCGATGCGACCTATGCCTACCAGGGCGGGGGCCGGGGTCTGTCCATGGCCCGGATCTCGGATCTTGAGAAGTGGGTCCAGGGTCCTTTGCGTCCCGATGCAACGATTCTGCTGGATGTCCCCGTCGATGTCGGACTGAAACGGGCCGGTCAGCGCAGCGAACCCGATCGTTTCGAACGGGAGCAAACCGAGTTCTTTCACCGCGTGCGTGAAACCTACCTGAACCGCGCCCAGGCCGAGCCCGGGCGCTTCTCGGTGGTGGACGCGGGGCAGCCGCTCCAATCGGTTCAGGCGGAGCTGGACCGGGTCATGGACGGGCTGCTTGCACGGTTCGGCGCGCTATGAAGCCTTTGCCGTGGCAACGGGCCGAGTTCGACGCGCTTTCCGCGCACAGCAAGGAAGGACGCCTGGCCCATGGATTGTTGTTCACCGGTCCCACCGGGGTGGGCAAGCGTCATTGTGCCCAGGCGTTTATCGCCGCGGATCTGTGCCGACGCCCCGCCCCGGGTGGAGAGGCCTGTGGCCAGTGTCCGTCCTGCCAGCAGTTGGCCGCCGGCAGCCACCCGGATGTACGCCGGGTTGAGGTACCGGAAGACAAGTCGGTCATCGGCGTGGACCAGATTCGCGCGATGATCGACTTCATGAGTCTGAGCGGTCAGTACAGTGAGCGACGTTTCGCGCTCATCGATCCTGCCGACGCCATGAACGAGAATGCCTCCAATGCCCTTCTCAAGACCCTGGAAGAGCCCGGCCCCGGTTCAGTGCTCATACTGGTGACCTCCGCTTCCGGAGCCTTGTTGCCAACCCTACGCAGTCGTTGCCAGCAGTGGCGTTTTGTGGTGCCTGCCGAAGCGCAGGCCCTTGCCTGGATGGGAGACGTCATCCCGGACGTGGAACCGGACGCATTGCGGCATCGACTTGCGGTCGCCCGAGGGGCTCCCTTGCTTGCGGCGGCACTGGACGACGAGATGCTGGAGCTACGTGCCCGTCTTGCCGATAGCTGGCTGAAGGTGGGCGAAGGTCGACAGGGCGTCTTGGAGGCAGCCGGGGCGTGGTCGAAAATCAGCCCCTGTGATGGGATTCGCTGGATGCTTGAGTGGGCGGGTGATTGCGCGCGTACCGTTGCCGATCCGGACACGGCGGTCGCTGAGCGGGTTCTGGACGGGCGTTTGCAAGGGCTCGCGCAGGGCCTAGACTTGGCGCGACTGACCCTTTGGACGACCGAAGTCGAGAGCGCCTACCGACGGTGCGCGCATGGCCTCAACGCCCAACTGGTTTTCGAAGATCTACTGGCATCCTGGGCGGGCGTGTGTCGCGCGCGTCGGGGTGCCGGGCCTTCCAGGAGTTCGGCATGAATGACGCCCCCAGACCCATGCGCCGACAAGGCGTTCTGGCCCTGAATATCAAGGACAAGAACGCACTGTATGCCGCCTACATGCCCTTCGTGGCTGACGGAGGCCTGTTTATCCCCACCAACAAGGCCTATTCGCTGGGGGACGAGGTCTTCATGCTCATCAGCCTGATGAACGAGAACGAAAAGGTCCCGGTCCCCGGTAAGGTGGTCTGGATCACGCCACCCGGCGCGCAGGGCAACCGGCCGCCCGGAATCGGGGTGCAGTTCAAGGATGGCGGCAGCGCCCGTACCAAGATCGAGTCCTATATCCCCAATGCGGCCGAGAACAAACGGGCGACCCACACGCTCTGAGCGCTGTGCGTCACATCAGTGTTCTCCAGCCAACGCCGCCGCAAGGCGGCGTTTTCCATCCACTCCTTCCCAACCATTGCCATGAATGCACCGTTGCTTGTCGATTCCCACTGTCATCTGGACATGCTCGATCTCGAGAGTTTCGAGGGAGGGCTCGACGGCGTGCTTGAGGAAGGGCGCGGAATGGGCGTGGGGCACTATCTCTGCGTGAGCGTCGATCTTGAAGCCTATGGGCCCATGCGTGATCTGGTTGCTGACCGGTCATCCGTGTCGATTTCGGTGGGCGTCCACCCGAATCATGATCGGGGGCGAGAGCCCGACGCGGACGAATTGGTGGCGATAGCCCGTCGTGACGGCTGTGTCGCGATTGGAGAGACCGGCCTGGATTATTTCCGCTCCGAGGGTGATCTGGAATGGCAGCGTGATCGTTTTCGCACCCATATCCGCGCGGCTCGGGAATGCGGATTGCCGCTGATCATTCACACCCGGGAAGCCCGCGATGACACCCTGCGCATCCTCGAGGAGGAAGGGGCCCGGGATGCCGGCGGGGTGATGCATTGTTTCGCCGAGGACTGGGACACGGCCAAGCGGGCCATGGATATCGGGTTCTACATCTCCTTCTCGGGCATCGTGACTTTCAAGAATGCCGTAGAACTCAAGGAGGTTGCCCGCCAGGTGCCTGCTGACCTGATGCTCGTGGAGACCGATTCGCCGTATCTTGCGCCCGTACCCAAGCGGGGTAAGCCCAATCAGCCGGCCTTTGTGCGTCATACGGCCGAGTACATTGCTGAGTTAAGGGGTACCGGTTACGAGGACCTGGCAGCCCAGACCACCGCCAATTACCAGCGCCTGTTCGGAGCCACGAATCTGGGCGGGTGAGCAGGAAGAGGGCCGTGGTCCGAGACGCTGATTCGCGCGTCCGGCACGGTCTTGGTGGCGCGGCGGTCCCTCGGCCGGGTCAGTCCTGCCGGTCCAGGTGGTAGCCATCGGTCTGCTGCCACAGGGCGGTGACCTCGCGTAGCAATTTGTGTTGACCGAGCACCAGTTTCCAGCGCGTTCCGCCGGTCTGTCGCCAAAGCACCGCGGAGCGTAGGCCGGACAACAGCAGGGCGCGGACCTTGTCGGCATTCGCAGCGTTTTCGAGGAATCGGGGTTCGCCCTGGACACGGACCCTTGGAGTCAGGGTGCTGACGGTCGTTTTGTAGGTCTCGGCCAGCGAAGCGATCACACTCTCGTGCACCAGGCTGTTGAAATAATCCACCTGTTCCCTGGCCCGTTCGATTCCCGCGCCTATCCGGTTGAGCATGTCGCGGTCGGCCGATACGCGCTTCTCCAGCGTGAGAATCTGGCCGGCGTATACCGATGAAAGTCGCGACGCGGGCATCTTCAGGGTCATGAGGGTTTCGAGGCCACGCTTGAGGTGATTGGGGGAGCCGTAGATCGCGCTGACGTCATCGGCGTCGATCTTCATCACGGGGGCCAGGGTATGTTCGAGTTCCTCGCTGCCCACCTCGCCTTTCTCGGCGATTGAGCGAACCAGGGCAATGCATTGATAAAGGCCTGCGAGGGCCAGGGTTCGATCAGTTTCGCTATGCATGTTCAGTCTTCCGGAGATTCGATGATGGCCCCACCCAGGCAGACGTCATCCTGGTAAAACACGACCGACTGGCCGGGGGTCACGGCCCACTGCGGGGTATCGAAATCCACGCGCAGGCCCATATCCTCCGAACGACCACCGTCGTGTGTGACGCGGCAGGGTTGTTCTTGTTGTCGGTAGCGGATCTTGGCTTTGCAGTGAAGGGGATAATCCGGCATGTCCCCCCGGATCCAGTGGGGGGGCGCGGTGCGCAGCGCGCGGCTCATGAGCAGTGGATGATCATGTTCCTGTACCGCGGTCAGTACGTTGGCCCGCAGATCCTTGGCGGCGACGTACCAGGGGTCATCACTGGCCTCACGTAGCCCCCCGATACCCAGTCCGCGTCGTTGTCCGAGGGTGTAGAACATCAGACCCTGGTGTTGGCCGATCACGCGGCCGTCCGGGGTCTGGATCTCTCCGGGTTGGGCGGGTAGGAAACGCGCCAGGAAGTCCTTGAAACGACGCTCGCCAATAAAGCAGATACCGGTACTGTCTTTCTTCGCATGGTTGCTGAAACCTGCCGCGGCCGCCCGTTCGCGGACCTGGGTTTTTTCCAGTTCCCCCAGGGGAAACAGTGCCGGTCCGAGTTGCTCCTGGCTGAGCATGTACAGGAAGTAGCTCTGGTCCTTGGCGGGATCGAGCCCCTTGACCAGGTCCACATGACTGGCGGTGGACCTGCGTCGGGCGTAATGGCCCGTGGCGATGGCATCGGCGCCCAGGGTGCGGGCATGATCGAGGAACGCGCGGAACTTGATCTCCCGGTTACAGAGCACATCCGGATTGGGGGTGCGCCCGTCGCGGTACTCGGCCAGAAAGTATTCGAAAACCCGGTCCCAATACTCAGCGGAAAAGTTCACCGCGTGCAGGGGAATGCCGAGCGTGTCCGCCACGGAGCGTGCGTCGGCGAGGTCGTCCGCGGCTGAGCAGTACTCCTCATCGTCGTCTTCTTCCCAGTTCTTCATGAACAGTCCTTCCACCTCGTGGCCCTGCTCAAGGAGCATGAGCGCGGCGACGGAAGAATCCACGCCTCCGGACAATCCGATGATGACCTTCATGGAGGGGGCCTCAGAGATCGACCAGCAGGTCGAGCGGAAAGCGGCGACCCTGTCGGTAGTCATTCAGCCCCTGCATCACCAACGGGCTGCGCATGTCCGCGGAGTGGGCCTCCAGGGTAGATAGGTCCATCCACTCGGTCGCGTCGATATCCGGGTCCAGGGCCTGGTCCTCATCGAAATCGCGGACGCCGCCATGAAACACGAAACGTAGGAAAGTCGGTGCTCCGCATGGATGGCGCCAGCGGTATACACCGACAATGCCGCGGGGCTCGAAGGTCCAGGCGGTTTCCTCGCGTACCTCGCGCACCACCGCCTGCACAAGGCTCTCATTGTCTTCGAGGTGCCCGGCGGGTTGATTGAGTGTGGAGCGGCCTTCGATGGTCTCGCGGACCATGAGGAAACGGCCCTCGCGCTCTATGACGGCGGCGACGGTGGCATTCGGGCGGAACATGGAGTGGATTGTAGCGGTTCGAATCGGTTCAAGGACTCACTTCCCGGCAGGGTGATTCGCTTCCTTACCGATCCGTAATGCGTTGGACACTTTGAGGAAAGGTGGTGCGTCCCAATATCCGCTTCAAGGTTGAACACCCGAGGAGGTATGGACCATGAATACGCAGAACCGCGTTTCCCTGAATCATGCGCGCAAGGCCATCGTGCCTGTCCTCGTTACCGCTTTGCTCGCCGGTGGTGCCGGGTTGGTCGCCGCCCGTGTCGTGGACCAGCCCGTGGCTTCGTCGGTCCCCACGATCATCAACTCCGCGCGTCCCGGATTTGGCGATCTGGTGCAGGCGGTCAGTCCGGCGGTGGTGAATATCTCAGTGACAACGTCGGCCAGCGGCGAGGTCGTCGAGGGGCTCTCGCGGTTGCCTCGTGACATTCCCATGCCCGAGGCATTCCGGCGCTTCTTCGAACAGTTCGAAGGCCACGGCGGCGCTCCGGGCGCCGACGCCCCCGAGCGGCGCGGTCTGGGTTCCGGTTTCGTGGTCAGCGCCGAAGGCCATGTGGTGACCAATCACCATGTCGTTGACGAGGCGAGCAAGATCACAGTGACGCTCAACGACGGTACCCAGCTCCCGGCCACGCTGGTGGGGTCCGATCCCAAGACTGATCTGGCCGTACTCAAGGTCGAGCCGGAAAAACCCCTGGCCTTCGTGCGCTTCGGTGACTCGGACGGCGCCCGGGCGGGCGATTGGATCCTCGCCATCGGTAACCCCTTCGGACTGGGCGGTACGGTCACCACCGGCATCATCTCCGCACGTGGGCGTGATCTGAATTCGGGGCCTTTCGATGACTTCATACAGGTGGACGCCCCCATCAACCGGGGCAACTCCGGTGGCCCCTTGTTCGACCTGGAGGGCCGCGTGATCGGCGTGAACAGCGCCATCTACTCACCGAATGGCGGCAACGTGGGGATCGGGTTCGCCATTCCCGCCAACCAGGCACAGCCCGTGGTCGAGCAGTTGATCGCCGAAGGCCATATCGATCGTGGCTGGCTTGGTGTCCGTATTCAGGCCGTGAATGAAGACATGGCCGCGGCACTGGGTTTGGATGAAACCAAGGGTGCCCTCGTGGCGGCGGTCGAAGAGGACTCACCCGCGCGGCGTGCCGGTCTCAAGCCGGGGGATGTGATTCTCGACGTGGATGGCCAGCCCATCGACACCCTGCGGGATCTCACCCGCTACGTGGCCGGCCACAAGCCGGGCGCCGAGGTCGCGATGACCCTATGGCGTGAGCGTGCCACCACTACCGTGGATGTGACCTTGGGCGAGAGCGCCGAGCAGATCGCCCGCGTCGCTCCCCAGGAGACCTCGCCCGCCAAGGCGCGTCTGGGTGTCTCCGTGGCGCCGCTGGACGGGGACATTCGCGACCAACTCGGCCTCGGGCGCGAGGCCCGGGGTGTTGTCGTGGCCGGCGTCGATCCGCAGGGCAACGCCGCACGCAAGGGTATCCGTCGCGGCGACATCATCACCCAGGTCGATCAGCAGCCCGTGGATGGGCCGCGCGCGCTGATCGACGCCCTTGATGAGGCCCAGTCGGCCGGGCGCGACCAGGTCCTGGTCCTGCTGTTGCGCGATGGGGCTCCGCGGTTCGTGGCGGTGGATATTTCCTGACGCCGAACACTTTTTCTCTGTCTCTCTCCCCCTTGGGTGGTCCGTGGATCGGGTGACTTTCACCCCATCCCAGGCCACCTTTTTCTTTTCCGGCTTCATCATCCAACGCGCGAAGTACACTCCCGACCGTCCAGAAACCCGGCGCGACCATGAAGATCCTCCACATCGAAGATGACGAATCCACGGCGGCATACGTCGCCAAAGGTCTGCGTGAGGCCGGCCATAGCGCCGATCACGCCACCACAGGTCCGGAGGGACTGGGCAGGGCCATGGAGGAGGAGTACGACATTTTGGTGGTGGACAGGATGTTGCCGGGCCTCGACGGTCTGAGCCTGATTCGCGCCATGCGTGAGGCCGGCCGCAAGACCCCGGTGCTGGTGCTCAGCGCGCTGGGGGACGTGGACGACCGTGTCGAGGGCCTACGGGCAGGGGGCGACGATTACCTGGTAAAGCCCTTTGCCTTCTCGGAGTTGCTGGCGCGGCTCGAAGCCCTGGCGCGCCGCGCCGATGCGGACACCGCCGAGACCGTCCTGCGGGTCGCCGACCTGGAGATGGATCTGCTGGCGCGCAGCGTGAAGCGTTCCGGGCAGGCCATTGCCCTGCAGCCCCGGGAGTTTCGCCTGTTGGAGTACTTCATGCGCAACGCCGGGCGGGTACTGACGCGCACCATGCTGCTTGAGCATGTCTGGGACTATCATTTCGACCCGCAGACCAATGTTATCGATGTGCATGTCAGCCGCTTGCGGTCGAAGGTCGACAAGGGATTCGATCAGCCGTTGATCCACACGGTTCGCGGGGCCGGATACGTGTTGCGGGATGAGGCGTGACCATCCATCCCCTGCGCAGTTCCACGTTCCGCCTGGCCCTGGCTTATCTGGCGGTGTTCTTCGCGTCCGTACTCGTGCTCATGGGCTTTCTGTGGCACTCCACTGCCGGTTTTATGGAAAGCCAGACCGATGCCGCCATCGAGGCGGAGATAGAGGGTCTGGCCGAAAGGTACCGATCCGACGGGCTTGTGGGCTTGAGCCGACAGATCCGTGAGCGGATCGGCAAGGACCCCAAACGATCATCGGTATACCTGTTGATCTCCAGCAGCGGAGAGAAAGTGGTCGGCAATCTGAGTGATTGGCCGGGCACGGAAGAGGGGACCCAGGATGAAGACGGCTGGATCAGTTTTCCCGTTCAGTCCCTGGGCGAGGACGGGCCGCTGCTGCACGAGGCCAGGGCCCGGGTCTTCCGACTGCGCGGGGGAGATTTCCTGCTACTGGTGGGGCGGGACCTGGATGATCTCAAGGCGGTCAAGCGTTTGATTGTTGAGGCCCTGGTCAGTGGTCTGGCCATTACCCTCGCTCTGGGTCTGGTCGGCGGGCTGGTATTGAGTCGGCGCATGCTGAGGCGCATCGAGACCATCAACGTCACCAGCCGACGCATCATGGACGGAGCCCTCGATGAACGGGTGCCGCAAAAAGGTACGGGCGACGATCTGGACCAGCTCAGTGGCAACCTCAATGCCATGCTTGATCGGATTCAGGGGCTTATGGCCAATGTGCGGCAGGTTTCCGACAACATCGCCCATGACCTCAAGACCCCTCTCACGCGCCTGCGCAACGATCTGGAAATGCTCCGCTCCGGCCTGAACGGCGATGCGGCGGCGGCCGAACTGGCCGAGCGCGCGTTGGCCGAGGCAGATCACCTGCTGACCACGTTCAGCGCCTTGTTGCGCATCGCCCGGATCGAGTCCGGTGAACGCCGATCAGGGTTCGGCCCGGTGGATGTATCGGCATTGGTCGCGGATGTCGCGGAGTTCTATGAACCCCTGGCGGATGCGCGCGAGCAAAGGTTCCTGTGCCACGTCGATTCGGGGTTGCACCTTGTCGGCGACCGCGACCTGCTATTTCAGGCGACGGCGAACCTGGTGGACAACGCCATAAAGTACACGCCCGAGCAGGGTGAGGTGATGCTCAAGGCCTACGCTGAGGAAGACGCGGTATATGTAGTGGTCAGTGATTCGGGTCCGGGTATACCCGAGGATGAGCGCGACAAGGTATTGCGCCGCTTTTACCGACTCGAGGCCAGCCGCGGCGCGGGTGGCAACGGACTCGGATTGAGCCTCGTTCAGGCCGTGGTGACGCTGCACGGTGGGCACCTGACCTTCCAGTCCGCCCATCCAGGGCTGAAGGCTGTGGTGCAACTGCCCCGCGTTGCGGGATAAATCACCTTGAGTGCGCATACGTGATGACAACCGGCTCGCGTCGGGGCCATACGCCTGCATCCGTTCGTCTATAATCCGCCGCCGTGAAATTCCACTACGACAATTCATTCCGCATCAGGGCCTCGGATTCCGATGCGCCCGGTGAGAACATTCCTGACGATGGCCTGGCCGTCGAAGAGGCCCGTCCCAAGGTCAAGCAGCCGCCCCTGTTCAAGGTTGTCCTGCTCAACGACGACTACACACCGATGGAATTTGTGGTCGAAGTGCTGGAGACCTTCTTTTTCATGGATCGGTCGAAGGCAACCCTGGTGATGCTTCATGTGCATACCAAGGGCAAGGGTGTTTGCGGCGTGTTCACCCGTGACGTTGCGGAGACCAAGGTCGGACAGGTGAACGAGTTTTCGCGCAAGAACCAGCACCCCCTGTTGTGTGACATGGAACAGGCCTGATCCGAGCGAACCGTGCGGGGTTCCCTCTGCCTTGATGGAGTCACTACCGGATATTCCCCACGTAATTTCCGAGGGCTTCATACAGGTGGGGAATTGCCGGGTGGTCCCCGGGTCTACACTGCGGATGTGTCACGCGGGGGTTTTTCCGCGCCGGGTTCCGCGCCATAGTGGGGCCATGGGTCACCGGCCCCGAAGTAGCCGGGGCAGGATGGCCGGTCCCCACGTCCCACGGGGCGGGGCGTCAGTACGTCCCCGGGGGGGCGAGTCCTTCGGGGCGCTTCAAGGGTCCTTTCATTGACGGTGCGGCATCGCAAACGCCGAACGCGGTGCATCCCTGGCGGGATGTCCGCAAGAACTTACAGATCGGGGTACGCTGATCCATGTTGAGCAAAGAGCTGGAATTCAGCCTCAATCAGGCATTCCGCCAAGCGCGGGACAAACGACATGAGTTTGTGACCGTGGAGCATCTGCTCCTCGCGTTGTTGGACAACCCCGCCGCTTTCGAGGTGCTGCGCGCCTGTGCGGCGGATGTCGATGCGATTCGTGACGAACTGGAGACTTTCCTCGATGCCAACACCCCGTTGTTGGGCGCGGAGGATGAACGCGACACCCAGCCTACCCTGGGTTTTCAGCGGGTGCTCCAGCGGGCGGTGTTCCATGTGCAGTCTTCGGGCAAGAGTGAAGTCACTGGCGCCAATGTTCTGGTCGCCCTGTTCTCCGAGCAGGACTCCCATAGCGTGTTCGTGTTGGACCGACAGGGCGTCACGCGCCTGGACGTGGTCAATTTCATCTCCCACGGCATTTCCAAATCGGCGGATGGAGATTCCGAGCCCGGTATCGATCCGTTGCTGGACGAGGAGACGGAGGAGGGGAGCAGCCAGCCTTCGCCCCTGGAGAGCTTCGCGGCCGATCTCAACGAACAGGCCCGCGCGGGCAAGATCGATCCCCTTATCGGGCGCCAGGAGGAGGTCGAGCGAACCGTTCAGATCCTTTGCCGGCGTCGCAAGAACAATCCGCTACTGGTGGGTGAGGCGGGTGTCGGTAAGACAGCCATTGCCGAGGGACTGGCCAAGAAGATCGTCGACGCTGAGGTTCCCGAGGTGCTCGCGGACGCCACCATCTACAGCCTGGATCTGGGCTCACTGGTGGCCGGTACCAAGTACCGGGGCGATTTCGAGAAGCGTCTCAAGCAGGTTCTCGCCGACCTCAAGAGCCGCCCCGGGGCGATTCTGTTCATTGATGAAATCCATACCGTGATCGGAGCCGGGGCCGCCTCGGGTGGTGTCATGGATGCCTCCAACCTGATCAAACCGGTTCTGGCCAATGGCGAACTCAAGTGCATCGGGTCGACCACATACCAGGAGTACCGCGGCATCTTCGAGAAAGACCGCGCTCTGACCCGACGTTTCCAGAAGATTGACGTGCCCGAGCCCAGCGTAGATGAAACCTTCCAGATTCTGCGCGGGCTTAAGAGCCGATTCGAGGATCATCACGCCATCCGTTACAGCACCAAGGCGCTCAAGGCTGCCGCTGAGCTCTCCAGCCGCTACATCAACGACCGCCACCTGCCAGACAAGGCCATCGATGTGATCGATGAGGCCGGTGCCAATCAACGCCTGGTGGCGCCGTCCCGTCGTAAGAAGACCATCGGTGTGGGTGATATCGAAGCCATGGTGGCCCGGATCGCACGCATTCCGCCGAAGACCGTATCGGCTTCCGATACCCAGGTGCTGAAGAACCTGGAGCGGGATCTCAAAATGGTTGTCTACGGTCAGGACGACGCCATCGATGCACTCTCCACGGCGATCAAACTCTCCCGTTCGGGGCTGGCCCAACCGGAGAAACCCATCGGGGCGTTCCTGTTGGCCGGGCCCACGGGTGTGGGCAAGACCGAGCTTACCCGGCAGTTGGCACGTACCCTCGGCGTGGAACTGGTGCGCTTCGATATGTCCGAGTACATGGAGCGGCACACCGTGTCGCGTCTGATCGGAGCGCCTCCGGGTTACGTGGGGTTCGATCAGGGTGGGCTGCTCACCGAGGCGATCAACAAGTCACCCCATTGCGTGTTGCTTCTCGACGAGGTCGAGAAGGCGCATCCGGACGTGTTCAACCTTCTGTTGCAGGTGATGGATCACGGGACGCTTACCGACAACAACGGCCGCAAGGCGGACTTCCGTAACGTCGTGCTCATCATGACGACCAATGCCGGTGCCCAGGAGATGCAGCGCGCCTCCATAGGCTTCACCCGTCAGGATCACACGACTGATGGCATGGAAGTCATCAAGAAGAGTTTCACCCCCGAGTTCCGGAACCGCCTGGACGCCATCATCCAATTCCACGGGCTTGATGCCGTGGCCCTGGGGCGCGTGGTTGAGAAATTCATCTTCGAACTGGAAGCCCAGTTACAGGACCGCAAGGTCGAGATCGAACTGACGCCTGAGGCGCGTGCCTGGCTTGCGGAGAAGGGCTATGACCCACAGATGGGCGCACGGCCCATGGCGCGGGTGATTCACGAACAGATCAAGAAGCCGCTGGCGGATGAACTGCTGTTCGGGCGCCTGCGTGACGGGGGGCGGGTCACCGTGGACCTCAAGGGGGAGGGGCTGGTCTTCGACCTGGATGTGGCCGAGGAAGCTGTGGAGTGATGCTGACGCGGCGGCTGCATGGCAGCGCCGCCGGTGCGGGCCGGGCGGTCTACGATCAACGACTGCGGTAGACGATGCGGCCCTTGCTGAGGTCGTAGGGAGTCAGGGCAACCTTGACGCGGTCGCCCGTCAGAATGCGGATGTAATGCTTGCGCATCTTGCCGGAGATGTGCGCGGTAACGACATGGTCGTTATCCAGCTTCACCCGGAAGGTTGTGTTGGGCAGGGTCTCAACGACCTCGCCTTCCATCTCGATGTGATCTTCTTTTGCCATTGCTCGGGGACGGGTGCGGTAAAAAGCGCGGTATTGTGCCCATGCGGGTGCCTGTCCCGCAAGAGAAACCGCGATTGGGCGGTGCCTGTTCCGCGCTCAAGCTTCCACGGCACGCCATAGTCCGTTCGCATAGAGCTCGTGGGGGAGGAAGCGCGCCTTGTAGTGCATCTTGCGGTTTCCCTCGATCCAGTAGCCGAGGTACACGTACGGCAGCTGCAGTTCCCGCGCCCTTTGGATCTGCCGCAGAATCGCCAATGTTCCCAGGGAACGGCGTTCCTCACCGGGGTCGAAGAAGGTGTAGACGGCGGACAGCCCATGATCGATCCGGTCGACCACGGCCACGGCAATCAGCCGATCCCCGTCACGGAATTCCATGAAGCGGGTATCACAATGATTACCGGTGAGGAAACGGGCGTAGGCCTCGGAGTCGTCCTGATCCATCCCGGACCCGGCGTGGCGCTGTTCCAGGTACCGGCGATAGAGGGAGTAGTGTTCGTCGCTGTAGTCGGGGGCGACTGTGATGGTGCGCAGGTCGGTATTGATCTTGAGCACCCGTTTCTGCCAGCGGCGCAATCGGAATCGGTCAACGGGGATACGCAGTGACACGCAGGCCGCGCAGCCTTCGCAGCGGGGGCGGTAGACGTGGCTGCCGCTGCGTCGGAATCCGTGTTCGATCAGGCGGCTGTAGACGGACGGAGCGATGGGTTCGCGGGGGTCGGCAAACAAGGATGTCGCCTGGCGACCCTCGAAGTAACCGCAGTCGTGCGGTGGCGACAGGAAGAACGCCAGTTGATGGCCCGGTGACGAACCCATCAGCCCGCCGTCCGGGGTGCGATGAGGTCGGTTAGCGGGGATTCCATGTCGATCCGCCAGGGGCCGGGGCGTCCGGGCAGGGCACACCAACGGCCCAGGTGTGCGTTGAACTCCGTGCGGCTGATGCATCGCGCTCCGAGGGATTCGAGATGCGGCGTGTGCACCTGGCAGTCGATCAACGGAAAACCCCAGCGACGCAGCTGGGCCACGAGCAGGACGAAGGCCGCCTTGGAGGCATCCCGTTGCCGGGTGAACATCGATTCACCGAAGAACACCTTACCAATGGCGACACCGTAGAGACCGCCCACAAGCGCGCCATCCCGCCAGGCCTCCACGGAGTGCGCGGTGCCCTCGCGATGCAGGCGCAGGTAGGCCTCTTTCATGTCATCGGTTATCCAGGTTCCATCCTGGCCGGGGCGGGGGGCCGAACAGGCTTCGACGACATCAGCGAAGGCGCGGTCCAGGGAATACTCGAAGCCCCCGTCCAGGGGACTCTTGCGCAGGGTCTTGCGCAGACTGCGGCTGACCTTCAATTCATCTCCGTAGAGCACCATGCGCGGGTCGGGGCTCCACCACAGGATCGGCTGGCCTGCGCTGAACCACGGGAAAATACCCTGCCGATACGCGGTTTTGAGCCGACGGGAGCTCAGTTGGCCACCGGCGGCGAGTAAGCCGTCCGGTTCGCGCAGGGCCGTCTCGGGGTCCGGGAACGGGCTGAGCTCGTCGTCGGGTGGTATCCAGGGCAGACCGCTCACGGCGATGGCCCCGCCTCAGTCCTCCAAGTGGTCGAGGTAGCGCTCTGCATCCAGGGCCGCCATGCATCCCGTGCCGGCGGAGGTGATGGCCTGACGGTAGACATGATCCATCACGTCCCCGGCCGCGAACACACCCGGAACGCTGGTAGCGGTGGCATCGCCCTCACTGCCGCTCTTGACTTTGATATAGCCGTTGGCCGTCTCCAGCTGTCCATCGAATATGCCCGTGTTGGGGCTGTGCCCGATGGCGATGAAGACACCCTGCAGGTCGATGTCCTCGGTACTGCCATCCTGGGTGCTCTTGATGCGCATGCCCGTGACCCCCGTCTGGTCGCCCAGCACCTCGTCGAGGACGTTGTTCCACTTGATGGTTACGTTGCCGTTCTTCTCTTTCTCGAACAGCTTGTCCTGCAGGATCTTCTCCGAGCGCAGGGCGTCCCGGCGGTGCACCAGAATGACCTCTTCGGCGATGTTGGACAGGTACAGGGCCTCTTCCACGGCGGTGTTGCCCCCGCCGATGACGGCGACTTTCTGGCCCCGATAGAAAAAACCGTCACAGGTGGCACAGGCCGATACGCCCTTGCCCTTGAAGGCTTCCTCCGATTCCAGGCCAAGGTATTGGGCGGAGGCGCCGGTCGCGATGATCAGGGCGTCGGCGGTGAAGGTGTTGGAGTCGCCTTTGAGCAGAAAGGGGCGTTGTGCCAGGTCCACCTCATGAATGTGGTCGAAGATGATCTCGGTGTTGAAGCGCTCGGCATGCTGCTGCATGCGCTGCATCAGGGCGGGGCCCTGTAAGCCCTCGACATCGCCGGGCCAGTTGTCGACATCCGTGGTCGTGGTGAGCTGTCCGCCCATCTCCATGCCCGTGACAAGGACCGGGTTCAGGTTGGCGCGGGCGGCGTAGACGGCGGCGGTGTAACCGGCGGGGCCGGAGCCGAGAATCAGAAGTCGGCAGTGTTTGGGGTCGCTCATGGCTCGGGTCTCGAAGGCATTCTGGGCAAATTGCACGGATATCCGGGAACACCGGACAGGACGGCGTATCCTAAATTCCATGGACGCGGGCGTAAACTGAAACCCTACCCGGAGGTTTACCGATGAGGATTGGAATACCCAAGGAAATCAAAACCTTGGAGTTCAGAGTGGCGTTGCTTCCTGACGCCTGCGCGAGCCTCGTGAAAGCGGGCCATGATGTGCTTCTCGAAAGCGGAGCGGGTCGCGGCATCGGATACGCGGACGAGGCCTACACGGCAGTGGGTGTGCGTATCGCGACCGATGCCGCCGAACTATGGGGTGAGGCCGATCTGATCGTGAAGGTCAAGGAGCCCCAGAAAGCGGAACTCGCGCTCATTGAGTCCAGGCATACCCTGTTCGGCTATCTGCACCTCGCAGCGGAACCCGACCTGGCGCGCGCGCTGCGCTCAAGCGGGGCCCTGTGCATCGCGTACGAAACCGTCACGGACACCGCGGGCGGGCTCCCTCTGCTCGCGCCCATGAGCGACATCGCCGGTCGCCTGGCTGTGCAGGTGGGAGCTGCCTGGCTCATGCGCCCCATGGGTGGGCGTGGTGTGTTGCTCGGCGGTGTGACCGGTACCGACAGGGGCCACGTGGCAGTTCTGGGGGCGGGAGCCGCCGGTCAACATGCCGCACGGACGGCGGCTGAACTGGGTGCACGGGTTACGGTTCTCGATGTGCGGCGTGCGCCCATGGAACGCCTCTGCGCGCGGTATCCGAACATCACCGGCGTGTACTCAAGCCACGGTGCCCTGGAGGCTTTGCTGCCATCGGTGGATCTGCTGGTGGGGGCCGTGCTGGTTCCGGGTGCACGTGCCCCGCGCCTGGTTGATCGAGACATGGTGGCCTCCATGCCCGAAGCCTCCATGGTCGTGGACATCTCGGTGGACCAGGGCGGCTGCATCGGGACGACGCGTCCGACCACCTGGGAGGACCCCGTCTATACCGAGGAGGGGGTCCAGCACTTTGCCGTGACCAACATGCCGGGTGCAGTGGCCCGAACCGCGTCCCAGGCCCTGTCCGGTGCGGTTCTGCCCCACCTGCTTCGTCTGGCTCGATCTGATTGGCGTGACGATCCGGGGCTGGCCGCCGGGGTCAACGTGGAGGACGGGCGGCTTGTCCACGAGGCGGTGCGTAACGCACTGGAAGCCGATGGTTGATTGCTCGCCAAATAACAATAAAAATAGAGGCTTAGGTAATTTACCTGATATTTCATCTCAAATTTGGCGGCTTCCTTGGCACAGGCAAAGACGAAACGGCCCCCGGGCCCACCGGTGGGTGACCACCTGATGCGGGCCATGCGGGAGGGGGGCTTGTTCCTGCTCGTCGGCCTGGCCCTGTACGTGTTGATCTCGCTGTTGAGTTATGACGGCGGTGATCCTTCCTGGTCCCATAGTGGCAGTGGTGGTGATGTCGCCAATGCCGGCGGAATTGTCGGCGCCTGGTTCTCCGACATCTTCCTATGGCTGTTCGGTTATTTCGCCTACGTGGTGCCCGTCGCGGTGGCCTACGGCGCCTGGCTGGTGTTCAAGGCGCGCAACGAGGACGGCTCGTTCATCGATCGCTTCAATCTCACCGTGCGGATCGCCGGTTTGTTCCTGGCACTGGTTACCGGCTGTGGTCTGGCCAGCCTGCACTGGGGTGTCAGCCCCGGCGCCCTGCCGGTGGACAGCGGGGGCGGCGTGCTTGGCGACCTGGCCGGAGGGGGCATGGCGGGGATGTTCAATTTCCTCGGTGCCACGCTGTTCCTCCTGGTTCTGTTCCTGTCCGGGGTGACCTTCGCGACCCACCTGTCGTGGATCGATCTCATGGACCGTACCGGCGGCTTGGTGCTGCGTGCCTGGGCATGGGCCGAAAGCCGTTTGCGGACCTTGCGCGAGAAGCAGGAGATCAAGCAGGTCCGCGAGGAGCGGGTGGAGAAGGTCAAGACCAAGCGCAAGAAGACCGAGCGTGCCGAGCCCGTGCGTATTGAACCGGTCATCCAGAATCTTGAGACCAGCGTCCGGGTGGAGAAGGAGAAGCAGATGACCCTGCTGGACCCTCCAACCGACGGCGAACTGCCGCCTCTCGCCCTGCTCGATGAACCCCAGGGCGAGCGCGAGGGCTTCTCCAAGGAGGTCCTGGAGCATCTGTCCCAACAGTTGGTGATCAAGTTGCTCGACTTCGGGATCGAGGTGCAGGTGGAGACCGTGCAGCCGGGTCCGGTGATCACGCGCTTCGAGGTCCTGCCCGCGCCGGGGGTGAAGGTCAGCAAGATCAGCAACCTCGCCAAGGATCTCGCCCGCTCCCTTTCCGTGCTCAGCGTGCGCGTGGTGGAGGTGATTCCAGGCAAATCCACCATCGGGATCGAGATTCCCAACGAGAAGCGCGAAATGATCTTTTTCTCCGAGATCATGCGTTCGCGCGAATTCGATGCCGCCAAGGCCGCGCTGCCCCTGGCCCTGGGTAAGGATATCGGCGGGAAACCCATCGTCGCGGATCTGGCGCGCATGCCTCATCTGTTGGTCGCGGGCACCACCGGGTCGGGTAAGTCGGTCGGCGTAAACGCCATGATCCTCAGCCTGCTCTACAAGCGTCATCCATCCGACGTGCGTCTCATCATGATCGATCCGAAGATGTTGGAACTGTCCATCTACGAGGGCATTCCGCATCTGCTCACACCCGTTGTGACGGATATGAACGAGGCCTCCAACGCCCTGCGTTGGTGTGTCGCGGAGATGGAGCGTCGTTATCGTCTGATGGCTGCCGTGGGCGTCCGTAACCTCAACGGTTATAACCGCAAGGTTCAGGAAGCCGAGGACAAAGGCGAGCCCATCCCCGATCCCCTGTTCGATCCCAACACCGTGTTTGAAGGCGAGGATGCCGTCCCGCCGGCGCTCGAGACCCTGCCCGCAATCGTGGTGGTCGTCGATGAATTCGCCGACATGATGATGGTGGTGGGCAAGAAGGTCGAAGAACTCATCGCCCGCCTTGCCCAGAAGGCCCGTGCGGCGGGTATCCACCTGATCCTGGCCACCCAGCGGCCTTCCGTGGACGTCATCACCGGTCTCATCAAGGCCAATATCCCCACCCGGATCGCCTTCCAGGTGTCCTCACGGGTGGACTCGCGCACCATCCTTGACCAGATGGGCGCGGAGCACCTGCTGGGGCATGGCGACATGCTCTATCTTCCGCCTGGAACATCCGTTCCCGAGCGCGTGCACGGCGCCTTCGTCGCGGACCACGAGGTCCATGCGGTGGTCAAGCATCTGCACGCTACGGGGGGCCCGGATTACCTTGAGGAGATACTCAGTGGCGAAGGCGATGCGGCGGCACCCATTCCCGGTATCGACCCCGTGGGTGGCAGCTCGTCCTCCGATCCCGAACAGGACCCGCTCTACGACGAGGCCGTAGCCGTGGTTACCGAGACCCGCAGGGCCTCGGTCTCCGGCGTGCAGCGCCGTCTGAGCATCGGCTACAACCGTGCCGCGCGCCTGGTCGAGGCCATGGAAGCGGCAGGCATCGTCAGCGCCATGCAGTCCAACGGTAACCGTGAGGTACTGGCGCCACCGCCGCCCAAGGACTGAGGCCGGTTTGTCTTCGCACCAACTGGGGCGGTGACAACAGCTTGGGCGGAAGAGTTTGGGTGAACCGCACGGATACGCGCGGGTCTATCCAGCACATTCGACCCTCGCGTAGCCATCATTCCACCGGGTTTGTGCCACGCCAGGCCGGTACAATCACGCCACAGCGTTCATCGGAGCCTCCCATGCGTTTTCTCTCCGGCACCCTCCTGTTTCTGGGTGTCATCGCCAGCAACATGGTTCACGCCGCCAGTGCGGTAGATCGCCTGCATCACTACCTGGATAGCGCACGCGGGCTGAGTGCCGATTTCGAGCAGGTGGTCATGGACCAGGAGCGTGCCGAGGTTCAGCGTTCGGCCGGTAAGGTGCGCCTGCAGCGTCCGTCCCGGTTCCGCTGGGACTACACCGAACCCTATGAACAACTCATTCTCAGCAACGGCAAGCGTTTCTGGATCTACGATGCCGAGTTGGCGCAAGTCACGGTCAAACCCCTGGACAAGGCTATCGCCCGCACCCCGGCAATGGTGCTGAGCTCCGACAAGCCGGTGGAGGAGGACTACGACCTCCTCGATCTGGGGACCATGGAAGGCCTGGATTGGGTGGAGCTGGTACCCAAGGTCAAGGACACCGACTATGACCGGGTGCGCCTGGGGTTCCTGCGTGAGGATCTGAAGTCCATGGAGCTTACCGACGGTTTCGGGCAGATCACCCGCATCACGTTCAGCAACGTCACCCTGAACCCGCATATGAACGCGAGCCTGTTCACCTTTGATCCGCCCGCCGGTGTGGATGTGATCGAGGCCCAATGAGCGGTCTGGACCCGATTCTTCCCAGGCTTGGCCTGGCCAGCCCGCGCGGGGCGGCGTGAGCACCAGCGACCTGCTCGATGCCTTGAACCCGGCCGCGGGGGGGGAGGAAAGCGTGGATGCGGGGCGTCCGCTGGCGGATCGCATGCGGCCACGAAATCTCGACGAGTACGCGGGGCAGACCCATGTGCTTGGTCCGGGTAAACCGCTGCGCCAGGCCATCGAGGGCGGGCGCATACACTCCATGATCCTGTGGGGGCCGCCCGGTACGGGCAAGACCACCCTGGCGCGTCTGGTCGCGGGTTACCTGGACGCTGAATTCCTGACGCTCTCGGCGGTACTGGGTGGCGTGAAAGACATCCGCGCCGCCGTGGACAAGGCGCGTGCCGCGCAGTCCATGGGGCGCCGCTCCGTTCTGTTCGTGGATGAGGTGCATCGTTTCAACAAGGCCCAGCAGGATGCCTTTCTGCCCCACGTGGAGGATGGGACCGTCACCTTCATCGGGGCGACCACGGAGAATCCGTCCTTCGAGCTGAACAACGCGCTGCTCTCGCGTGCCCGGACCTACGTGCTCAAATCCCTGGACGATAACGAGCTTGGTCATGTGGTCGATGCCGCTTTGCACGATCAGCAGCGCGGATTGGGTAGCCGGGGCATCACCCTGGAACCGGATGCGCGGGCGATCCTGGTTGCCGCGGCCGATGGAGACGCACGACGCGCGTTGACCCTGCTGGAGATCGCCTCTGACCTGGCGGAGGGCGCGACGATCGGACGCGCCGCGGTGGAGGCGGTGGCGGCCCATGGCACGCGTCGTTTCGACAAGGGGGGCGATGCCTTCTACGACCAGATCTCCGCCCTGCACAAGGCGGTGCGTGGCAGTGACCCGGATGCCGCCCTGTACTGGCTCGCGCGCATGATTGATGGGGGCTGTGACCCACGCTACGTCAACCGCCGCATCGTGCGCATGGCCAGCGAAGATATAGGCAACGCGGACCCCCGGGCCCTGGAAATCACGCTCAACGCCGCACGAACCTTCGAGCGACTGGGGGCGCCCGAGGGGGAATTGGCCATCGCGCAGGCGGTTGCCTATCTTGCCTGCGCTGCCAAGAGCAACGCGGTCTACACGGCCTGGAAGGCGGCCCAGTCGGATGCCCGCGAGCGGGGCTCCCTGGAGGTGCCCATGCACCTGCGCAATGCGCCGACCCGGTTGATGAAGGAGTTGGGGCACGGTAAGGATTATCGCTATGCCCACGACGAGCCGGATGCCTACGCCAGCGGCGAGAACTATTTCCCCGAGGGAATGGAGGGCACACGCTACTACCAGCCGGTGGAACGGGGCCTGGAGATCAAGATCGCCGAGAAACTGCGGCGCCTGCGCGGGGAGGGGGCATGAATCAGTGGTTGGCCATCGCCCTGGGTGGGGCCGCGGGTGCCGTGGCGCGCTACGGCGTCTCGACCGCGGTTTACAACGGCCTCGGGCGGGAGTTTCCCTGGGGCACCCTGGCCGTGAACGTGATCGGGTCGGGTGCCATGGGCATCCTGTTCGTCCTGTTCATGGAACGCATGACCGTTTCGCCGGAGTTGCGTGCGGGCCTGCTTATCGGCTTTCTGGGTGCATTCACGACGTTCTCGACCTTTTCCATTGAGACCCTGAACCTTATGGAGGCGGGAGAACCGCTGAAGGCCCTGGCCAATGCGCTGGTCAGTGTCGGCGCGTGCGTGGTGGCGACATGGGGCGGCGTTCTGCTTGCCCGGAGCCTGTGAACGGGGGAGGCCCCGGGGAGTACGTCATGGAATCCGAAGAGGTCACATTCGTTCATGTCTATCTCACCGAGGGGCAGGGGCGCTTGCAGGAACTGCTCGAATGCCTGCATGACGAGGAGAAGGTGCGCGGCGTAACGGTTTTTCGCGGCGTGACCGGATTTGGTCACTCGGGACGGATACACTCCGCAACCTTGCTGGACATGTCCCTGGACCTGCCGCTGGTGATCGAGTTCTTCGACACCCCGGAAAAGGTCGAACGCGTCCTCGAACACCTTTCATCCCGCCTTGAGCCCGGCCGCCTGACCTGGTGGCCCGCGCGGGTTTCGCTTTGAGCCTTTGTTGCGCGGTTGAATCCATGCGATCCATCGTCCGTTTCGTTCTCCTGGTAGGTTTTGCGTTGGCCGGTCCGGCCGCCCTGGCGGATGCGCTGCCCGGGGCGGTCAGCAAACCGCTCGCCCGCCTGGGCGTGCCGCGGTCCGCGGTGGCCGTCTATGTGCATCGTCTCGACGAGACCAACCCGCGCATCGCCTTTAACGCGGACAAGGCCCTTAATCCTGCATCCGTCATGAAGGTGGTGACCACCTTCGCCGCCCTGGAGACCCTGGGGCCCGCATACACGTGGCGTACCGAGGCCTGGATCGACGGTCAGATTCACGATGGTGTCCTGCTCGGTGATCTCATTCTCAAGGGGTATGGCGACCCGTACTTCACCACCGAGAAGCTCTGGCAGTTCGTTCAGGGCCTGCGCGGCAGGGGGCTGCGCGAGATCCGTGGTGACCTGATTCTCGACGAGACCTTCTTCGCGCCGCCCGAGGTGCGACGCGCCGATTTCGACCGCAAGCCTTACCGGGCCTACAACGCCTTGCCTCATGCGCTGAGTCTCAACTTCCAGGCCGCCCAGATCACCGTTCTGCCCGATGCCGACCACGGACGGGCACGGGTGTTCACCTATCCGGAGCTGGCGAACCTGCGTATCGAGAACGACATCAAGCTGGTGGATGGGCCCTGCAAGCGGCGCTATCGCAATCCGGTTCTTCACATCAAGCGCGACGGCGGTGGGCCCAAGATCCAGTTGGAGGGACAGTACGCCAGTGGTTGTCGGGAGATCGTCTACAACTACCTGGCCGTCGAGCCCGAGGAGCAGATCGCCGGTGCCTTCCAGGCCCTGTGGCGACAGGCCGGCGGCACCTTGCAGGGCCAGGTTCGCGAAGGTGCCGTTCCCGAGCGCGCGCATCTGCTGCTGGACCAGGAGTCGCGCAGCCTTGCGGAAGTTGTGCGCGGTGTGAACAAGTACAGCAACAACCTGATGTGTCGGCATGTTCTGCTCACTCTCGGGGCGGAAACGGACGCGGCGCCGGCGACGCCGGCCAAGGGCCGCCGTGCGGTGCAGGAGTGGTTCGATCGGCGTGGCATCGACAGCCGGGGCCTGATGCTGGACAACGGCGCGGGCCTGTCCCGCGACGCGCGAATCACGGCGCAGACCCTGGGGCAGTTGCTGGTGGAAGCCTGGAACAGCCCGCGTATGCCGGAGTTCGTCGCCTCCCTGCCTGTTATTGGTGTGGACGGCACCATGGATGACCGCCTGCGCCGTAGCCCGCTCAAGGGCAAGGGTCACATCAAGACCGGCTCCCTGGATAACGTCAGTGCCATGGCGGGTTACGTGCAGGACAGGAGCGGGCGACGTTGGGCCGTGGTGTTCATGGCCAACCACAAGAAGATCTCATGGCGGGGCAATGGCGTGCAGGATGCCCTGCTGCGCTGGGTGTACGGGGGTGCGTCCTGACCCCCCGGGCGTTCGTGATGCCCCGATGCCACTTTCTGTTCGTGCCATGACTGGCGGACACGCGCGATTCCCGATGCTGCCGGTGGGCTTGGTGGTGTACGGCGCCTTGACCCTTTGGCTGGCCCGTCTTTGCGGGTACCTGATCGCGGCGGGCGATCTACCCCCGCCTGCCGCCGGTTGGGCACTTTTCGGTGCCCTGTTCTGGGCCCTTGCGCCCGCGCTGCTGCTGTCGCGGGGCGCGCTCATGGCCTGGTTCGGGGCGATGCTGTTGTTCCTCATGCTGCTCGTGTACGCGGCGGCCGGATACTACGAGGGTGTGTTCGGTCGGTTGCCCGGAGTCGGGGTTCTTCACTATTTCAGTGAGTGGTCACACCTGCGCGCTTCGGCAGGGTTCGCGCCGGTGGCCTGTGCGCTAGCCCTCCTGCTGGCCGTAATGCCACTGCTTCCGGTCCGTGGGGCGCGTGAGCGCGGCGGTTTACGCCCGCTTGTGCTGTGGGTCGTGATTCCTGTTTTGGCCTTGGGTGCGATGGGCGCGCTGCTGCACCGGATGCCTTCGACAGTGCCGGGTGGGGCGGAGCGAACCGCCCGTGATCCCCTGTTCTGGTTGCTGGCCTCCGCCGAGGCAACTGCGCGAAGCGCGAATGCGGAGAACACCGATCTGGATGCGGCACTGGAGCTCTATACCCGTGCGCTGGGACCCGGACTGCCACTGCGGGGTGATCCCGCGGCACCCCTGTGCAGCGGCGACGACGACCCGCGCAGCGGCAATGGTCGCAACGTGATCCTGGTGGTCCTGGAAAGTGTCTCCGCGCAGACCCTGATGACCGGGGAGGGCGATGCTGCACTCATGCCGCGGCTGCGTGCGGCGGCGTGGGGCAACGCGTTCCTGCCCGGGCTGGTTTCCGCGGGCGGTAAGAGCGCCCAGGGCCTGTTCAGTTACCTCACCGGGCAGGCCGTACACCCCAGGCTCAACCTGCTTTTGTTTCCCGGGCTGCGGGTCGCCGGGTGGCCCGAGCGGCTCAAAGAGCGGGGCTATGACACGTGGTACTTCCACGGTGGCGTGCTGAGCTTTGAGAATCAGCGCTCCTTTCTGCATCGGGCGGGGTTCGAGAACCTCGTCGAACTGGATCAGAGTCAGGCGCGGGCAACCTCGGATTGGGGTTGGGATGACGCCTACATGGTGGATCGCTTGCTGGACTGGTTAACGGCACGAGGCCCGGAGGATCCGCCTCACCTGGCCATGTGGTTCACCCTGAGCACCCACCATCCCTACGTGACGCCAGTGGATTGGCGGGATAGCCATGCGCCGATCACGGTCGCGGGAATGAGTACGGACCAGGTGCGTGCCTACCGCTTTCTCGATGCCCAGGTAGGGCGGCTTGTGGACTGGTTCAACGCGCGCCCAGCGGGCGACGACACGCTACTGGTGTTGACCGGTGACCACCCCGCCGATTCAGCCACCGGCCCTGACATCCCTTATCTGCCCCTTGTCATTCTGGGACTGGACGAGGACGAGCGTGCGGCACTGAGCGCGGCTGATGGCCGCCTCGCGGGTGCCCATGATCTGCCCGCAACTCTTAATGCGCTGTTGGACATCCACTCCGGGCCGTGTAACCGGGGCATGGATATCCTGGCGCCCGACTGGCGCTGGAATCCGGATCGCTGGGTTTACAACGTGGGGGGGCCGACATGAGCCTGCTGCGTGTCATTCACCCCAACGGTGCCTTGTTCCTCGACCGTACCACTCGGGAATCGAGTTTCCGCTGGCGCCGCGACGCGGGCGATCCGGTACAGGGTCACGAGCGTGTCAGTGCGCTTGCGGCGGCAATCACCCGGGTACAGGCCGCCCTGCGCGAAGTCCACGGCGAACAGAGCCCGCCGACCCTCGAGACGGTTCTGCGCCGTTTCGGCGCACGCATGAATTTCCGCATAGAGCTCAAGAGCCCGACGCTCACGGAATCGGAATTACGCGGCGCCTGGACCGTTGGGCACCTGGTGCGCGACCTGGGCCTGGGGGAGCGGGTGATCGTTGACAGCCTGGAGCCGCGGCTGGCGGCGCGGGCGCTTCAATTCTGTGACTGTGCGGTGGGGGTGGATGCGCCACCGCGCGCGCCGGTGTCCGCGGGACATATCGGTATCTACGCGGCGCTCGGTGCCCGTTGGCTGGTCGTCGATCACTCGATCGTCGATGCAGCGTTACTGCGACGGGCCCGTGCACGGGGCCTCAAGGTCATGGCCGACGGCGTGGATGACCTGGCGGACGTTGCTGCCATGGGGGCGTATCCGCCCGATGGCATCATCACCTCGGACCAGGCCGTGGCCCGGTCCCTGCGTGGGCGTTTTCCTCCGGCGCGTGGCGATGGGCTGACAACCGAGTGAACGCAGGCAGCCATGGGGAATACAGGCACATGAGGTCGTCGGAAGCGCACACGCGTCCGTCCTTGTCGGCGTTCTGGTTGTACAGTGCGCTCTGCCTGTGGCTGGCGCGAACGCTTGCCCATGTGGCGGCGGGTGGTGGGTTCCCATGGCCTGGGGTTTTCCTTGGCCTGGCGGGCGTCGCCCTGTGGGCTCTGCCCATCGCGCTCGCGTTCCGTCTCGGGTCGCTCTGGCGCACGCTGGGCGCCTTGCTGCTCGCCGCTGCTGTCTGGGCCTTCGCGGGCGCGGGCTATTACGAGGGGATCTTCGGTCGCCTGCCCGGGATCGGGGTCGCACGCTACCTGAACGAGAGCGGTTTTCTGGGACTGTCCGTGGGCCTGGCACCGTTGGTGGCTCTGGTCGCCGCGCTGCTTGCGGCCTGGGTTCCCTGGTACCTCGCCGGCCGCAAAGGGCGCCCCATGAGGCGCTCCCCGTCGGCAACCGTGGTCGTGCTCAGCGCGATCGCTTTGGGTGGTTTGGCCGTGGGTCAACAATGGGGGGTTCTGGAGCTTCCCCGTGCCCTGGATCGTGGCGGCCGCGACCCGGTGTTGTGGTTGGTCTCATCCGTTCAGCTTCGCGCCCAGGACAGCCCGGGCGACGCCGCCTTTGCGCGCGCCCTGGCACGTTTCACACGGGAACTGGGGACCGGTGTGCCGTTCCGCGGCCTGGATGAGGCGCCGCTATGCAGTGCACGCGAGACGCCCGTGTTGCGCGACGGGGACGGACACGGCTCGGGGCGCAATCTCATCCTGGTGGTGCTCGAGAGCGTGTCCATGAAGGTCCTGGAGAGTGGCGAGGGGGCCCATGCCCTGATGCCCCGTTTACGCGCCGAGATGGCCGATGCCGCCATTCGGCCCGGACTGATCTCCGCCGGAACCAAGAGTTCGCAGGCACTGCACACCTATCTCACGGGCATTCCGCCCCATCCTTCGTCGAATCTGATCTGGTATCCCAATCTGCGTATTCAGGGTTGGCCGGCGCGCCTTGCCGCCGGGGGATACCGGACGGCGTACTTCCACGGCGGCGATCTTGTCTTTGAGAACCAACGGCAGTTGCTGCGTACGGCGGGTTTCGAAGAGCTCATTGAACTGGACTACGAGGTCGATCACCCGGTGTCCGGTTGGGGTTGGGACGATGCATTCATGCTGGAGCGGCTGACCGGATGGGTCGCTCGCCGCGATGCGGACGAACGGCCCTACCTGGCCATGTGGTCGACCCTGAGCACGCACCATCCCTATGCCATTCCAGGGGACTGGGTGGATGAACGGCCCACACCGGAGGTGGCCGGGATGAGGCCGGAGGCGGTGCGCGCATTCCGGTATCTCGATGCCCAGATCGGTGACCTTCTCGACTGGTACCGGCGCGAGGAGCAGGGGCGCGGCACGATCTTGGCGATCACGGCCGATCACCCTCCCGTGGACGCGCCCCAGACGGACACGCCCTGGCTTCCCTTCATGGTTTTCGGGCTCGATCAGGACGAGCAACAGCGGCTGCGAGCGGCCCAGGGCAGAATCCTCGGGGCCCACGATCTGTCGGCTACGCTCAGTGCGTTGTTGGGGGTGGAGCCGGGACCCTGCAACCGGGGTATGAATGCATTGGCTCCGCCGTGGCAGTGGAATGATGACCGTTGGGTCTACAGCGCATCCGGTGCCGATATCGATGTCCTGCGGCTGTTTCACCGTGAGGGTGATCTGACTCTGGACAAGGGACGCCGCAAGACCCTGATGCGCTGGCGCCAGGGCGGTGAGGCCCTG
Source organism: Gammaproteobacteria bacterium (assembly GCA_049604295.1). Classification (GTDB taxonomy): domain Bacteria; phylum Pseudomonadota; class Gammaproteobacteria; order JACKNK01; family JACKNK01; genus JBMYTL01. Next base: position 23,829 of record JBMYTL010000016.1, on the reverse strand, counting down.
AAAGCGGGGCGGGAGCGTGGTCTGGCCGTCGCGGCTGCGATCCGCACCGTTCACAACCGGCTTTTCCAGACCAACGCCTATGCGCCGGAATCGCCGCGTCCGTCCACCCTGACGGCAGACGATGCCGTCCGGACCGATACCGGGCCGCTGCCCATCATCGTGTCGCACCGTGGAAACCATGCTCCGGAGGGCGCCGGGCTGGGCGAAAACTCGGTCGCGGCCATTGAGGGCGCGCGCGATGCCGGATTCGATTGGATCGAGGTGGATGTCCGGGTCACGGGTGATGGTGTGCCGGTCCTCCATCATGATCGGGAGATCCAACTCAATGACCGGGTCTTCAACATGGACGAGGTGCCGTTGCGGCGGTTGCGCGAACAGTACGATGAGAATGCGCTGCCAGAACTTGAGACGGTCCTGCGCCGTTTCGCGGGGGGCGAGGACGGGACTGGCTTCCTGGTGGAACTGAAAAGCCATGTGTACGGCGTCGAGACCCAGAAATTCGCGCGCACGGTGGGGCGCATGATCCGCGATCTCGGCCTCGGCCGCCGGGTGATCGTGGACAGCTTCGACCCGACCCTTGCCATGTCGGCGGGGCAGTACTGTGACTGTGCGATTGCCTTCGACACGCCCTACAGGAAACCGGTCCATGAGGCCCAGATGCCCACCTACAGTGGCTTGGGTGGTGCCTGGTTGTACGTGCATCACAGCGTGATCGATGCCGAGCTGGTCGAGCAGGCCCATGGGCATGGGCTCAAGGTCATGGCCTACACCATCAACGACATCACGGAACTCGACGCCATGGGTACCTTGCCCGATGGTGTGATCACCGACAGTGCCGCCCTCGCGCACGCCTTGCGCGGGCGTCTGCGGCGCCCCTGAGGGCCACGTGGCTCCCTGTTCGGGGCCATCCCGGCAGTGGGCCCAAACGGTGTTCCTGCTGGTAGACTTCGCGCCTTGCCGGACCGGCCTCCCGGTTCTCCTTCTCGTTCGTCTGTCTCCCGGTTTCCCATGTCCAACGATATCCATTCCGATCGCGTCCTGATCCTGGACTTCGGTTCCCAGTACACCCAGCTCATTGCCCGCCGCGTGCGCGAAGCTGGGGTTTACTGCGAGCTGCATCCCTGGGATATGTCCGAGGACGAGATCCGCGCGTTTGGCGCGCGTGGCATCATCCTGTCCGGTGGCCCGGAATCGGTGACCGAGGCGGAAACGCCCCGCGCCGCCGGGGTCGTGTTCGAGTTGGGCGTGCCGGTCCTGGGTATCTGCTACGGCATGCAGACCATGGCCGCGCAGCTCGGTGGCCGCGTCGATACTTCGGCCAAGCGCGAGTACGGTTATGCCCAGGTGCGCGCCCGGGGGCACTCGCCGCTGCTGCGTGACATCGAGGACCATACGACCCCTGAAGGGTATGGAATGCTGGACGTGTGGATGTCCCACGGCGACCGGGTGGAGGAGATCCCCGACGGCTTCCAGGTGATGTGTTCAACGGACAATGCCCCCCTGGCGGGCATGTTCGACGAGTCCCGCCAGCTATACGCCATCCAGTTCCACCCCGAGGTCACCCATACCAAGCAGGGGGAGCGCATCATCGGGCGTTTCGTGCACGAGATCTGCGGCTGCGGCAGCGACTGGAACCCGGGCAATATCATCGACGACATGATCAGCCGTGTACGGGCCCAGGTGGGCGAGCGCAAGGTTCTGCTCGGACTGTCCGGCGGCGTCGATTCCTCAGTGGTGGCCGCCATGCTGCACAAGGCCATCGGCGACCAGCTGACCTGCGTGTTCGTCGATAACGGTCTGTTGCGCTACCAGGAGGGCGACCAGGTCATGGCCACCTTCGCCAAGCACATGGGCGTGAAGGTGATCCGCGTGGATGCCGAAGACCGTTTCCTCGCCCGCTTGGCGGGGGAGAATGACCCGGAGGCCAAGCGCAAGATCATCGGTAATACGTTCATCGACGTGTTCGAGGAAGAGGCCGAGAAGATCACCGACGTCGATTTCCTTGCCCAGGGGACCATCTACCCCGACGTGATCGAATCGGCCGGCGCCAAGACCGGCAAGGCCAAGGTGATCAAGTCACACCACAATGTTGGTGGCCTGCCCGATTACATGAAACTGGAGCTGGTCGAGCCCCTGCGCGAGTTGTTCAAGGACGAAGTGCGTCGCATCGGCGTGGAACTGGGCCTGCCCCACGAGATGGTCTACCGCCACCCCTTCCCGGGGCCGGGCCTGGGTGTGCGCATCCTGGGCGAGGTGAAGAAGGAGTACGCCGATGTGCTGCGGCTCGCGGACCACATCTATATCGAAGAGCTCTACAAGCACGATCTCTACGACAAGACCTCCCAGGCCTTCGCGGTGTTCCTGCCGGTCAAGGCCGTGGGCGTTATGGGAGACAACCGCCAGTACAACTGGGTGATTGCCCTGCGTGCCGTCGAAACCATCGATTTCATGACCGCCCGTTGGGCGCACCTGCCCTACGAATTCCTTGACCACGTCTCGCGGCGCATCGTCAATGAGATCGCCGAGGTCACCCGCTGCGTCTACGACATCACCGGCAAGCCGCCGGGAACGATTGAGTGGGAGTGAACGCGAACGGTACCGGCTGGCTGGCTGTTACAGAGAGACCAACAGCTTATCGACGTTTTCCAGCAGTCTCTGTTCATCGATGGGCTTGGTCATGATGATGTCGACGCCCAGGATCTCTGCCATACCCAGATATTCGCTGTTTCCGGAAATGGCGATGATCGGCAGCGTTGGATAGGATTTTTTGAGCTGCAGGATGGTCTCGATCCCCTCTTGACCGGGCATTATGAGGTCGGTGATCAAAATGTGAGGCAGACCCTGTCTGAGCAGGGCGGCCACCTTGCTCCCATCATCCGCTTCCACCACCTGATGGTCGGCCTCCTCCAATACGTCTGTTAGTTGCATCCTTATTAATCTGTCGTCGTCCACTACCAGGATGTTTGCCATTATTCGCGACCGTTGTTCTGTTGCGTGCCCATTTCTTGTTTTTCCCGCTGCCCGTGCAGGCGTTGCAAACCCGAAATTATAAGTTGCAGGCGATTGATGACCACCGTCTTCAATTCATCGGTGTCGTCCAGGCTTTCCCGATAGGCGCCTTCCAGGGTTACGGCGGCCTCGTGCAGTTCGGTCATGCCCAGTGCCGCCGCGGAGCTCTTGAGGGTGTGTGCCAGGCGGTGCGCCAGTTCCAGGTCACGTTTTTCCAGGGCGTCATTCAGCTTTGCGGCGAAGTCATGATTGTCCTCCAGGAATACGCCGAGATATTTGCGGTATCGGTTCACCTTGCCGCTCACCATGGCGATGCCCTTTTCGACGTCGATACCGGGGAGGTCGGCGAGTTCGATGTCCGGGTCGGCCGAAGGGGCCGGTTTTGCCGACGATTGGGTGGGAGGGGAGGATCGCCGGGGCGTGATCCGCTTTGCCAGGGTGTGGAGCAGGCACGGGAGGTTGATGGGCTTGGAGACGTAGTCGTCCATTCCTGCCGCCAGGACCTTCTCCTTGTCACCGCTCATGACATTGGCGGTCATGGCGATGATCGGCAGCGATTTGTACCTGTCTTGCTTGCGTAATTCACGGGTCGCCGTGTAGCCGTCCATCACCGGCATCTGGCAATCCATCAAAATGCCGTCGAAAGAGCGGGTTTCGAGTATTTCGATGGCCTCTTGTCCATGCTTGGCGACATGTATCGTGATGCCGCAGTCTCTCAGCATGTCGGCGGCGACCTGCTGATTGAGAGGGTTGTCTTCGACCAGGAGAATGTCGGCGCCCCTCAATTTTTCACGATCGGCCTTCGATTGGACGCTGTTTATGACCTGATCGCTCCTTCGTGGTGAGGGCTGCCCCTGCTGAACCGGTATCGGCAAGGTAACGCGGAACAGGCTGCCGTGGTCGAGTTCGCTTTCCACCTCGATCTCGCCGCCCATCATGTTGCTCAAGTCCTTGCAGATTGCCAGGCCCAGCCCGGTTCCCCCGTATTTGCGGGTGGTGGAATTGTCGGCCTGGCTGAATGAGAGGAACAACTTGTCCTGTTGTGCCTCCGTCATCCCGATACCGGTATCGCTGACTTCGAAGCGCAAAAGGGCTCGCTCCTCCGACTTGTCCAACAGTCGTGTGCTGATCCTTACCTGGCCACCCTGTTCCGTGAACTTGATGGCGTTGTTACCGAGGTTGATGAGGATCTGCCCGAGGCGCAACGGATCGCCAATCAACGCGGTGGGGACGGCCTCGTCAGTGTCGATATCGAACTTCAGGCCTTTTTCTTCCGCCTTGAAGGCCAGCAGGTTTTCCAGGTGTCCCAGGACGTCCTCAAGTCGGAAATCGACATGCTCCAGTTCCAGCTTGCCGGCCTCAATCTTGGAGAAGTCCAGGATGTCGTTGAGGATTCCGAGCATGCTCCCCGCTGCCTGGTTGGCCTTGAAAATGTAGTCTCTCTGTTTTGCATTGAGGTCGGTCTTCAGGGCCAGCTGTGTCATGCCGATGATGGCATTCATGGGGGTGCGGATTTCGTGGCTCATGTTGGCCAGGAACAGGGATTTGGCCCGGGCCGCGCTCTCGGCCCGGCGTTTCTCCTCGATCAGGTTTTTCTCCATCTCCTTTTGCACCGTGATGTCTTTTGCGCTGACGAGCATCCTGGACGGATCGCTCATGAGAGCCATGGACATATTGGTGATGATCTGTTTCCCATCACGGGTCAGCGAGGATTGAACGAAGTTCGTTACATAGCCAAATTTGACCACGTCTTTGATCGCCTGCCGCGTTCGCGCGCGATCCTCGTCGGTACATAAGCGGATGTTGCTGGTGCGGAGAAGCTCGTCGCGACGATGGCCGGTCATATCGAGATAGGCCTGGTTGGCATCCAGGAACGCGGTGGTCTCAACGTCGAGAATGGCGATCCCATCCTTGGAGGTCTTGTAGATGGCCTCGAAGGACTGTTTCTGCTCCGTTATTTCCTGGGTCCTGCGGAGGACTTTTTCTTCCAGGTCCTGCTTTTCTTCACGCCAGGCCTTGTAAAAGATGATGTTGTTGATGCTGTTGGAGAACTGCACGATGAAGTTTCCCAGCGCCAACATGAGCATCGAGTCGGTGCCGATCCGCGAGAAACGTTCCGGCTCGCGAAACCCGTTTCCCGCAACGATCAGGCCGAAGGGGATGTCGATATCGCCGCCGAACAACTCCAGGGTGCATTCGCTGAGAAACAGGGAGTTGGTGAGCTTCGAGACAATGCTGTTCGGGGCTTCCTGGGTGTGAATGATGGCCTTGCCGCTGACCCTCAGGTATTCGATCACCTCGCCTGAGAGAAGCAGGCTGATTATCCCCAGGATCCGCTGTTCGGCGGGGTTCTCATAGCCGACGGCCTTGACGATCCTGAACCAGCCGTTGCGGTCGTCATGCTGGAAAATCAGGCATTTCTCGAAACCCAGTTCGCGGGTCGCGAATCCGGTGGCGATATCGAAGACCTGCTCCACCTCCAGGGTTTCGTTCAGCGTCTTGCCCAACTCGTGAAGGCGGCTGTAGATCCGTATCTGGTCGCGGGCCTCGGCTTCGAGGCGCGCGATCCTCTGCTCCAGTTCTGAATCGGAATCCGCGGTTGATGGCTCGGACATGGGCTGGTTACAGAGTGATCTCGACCTCGAGGTAATCATCCCCGCAGGCGATGCTCTTGGTCATATGGGTTTTGTAGCCCTGCTTGGTGCGTCGCATATGGCGGAATCCCTCCTCGCTTCCCAGGTTTCCATCCTTGATCAGGTTGGTCTTGTAGACCAGTTGCATCAGGCCGGTGAAGCCACCGCTGTTGGCCCAATGGATGGGGTGGTCGCTTTTGCCATACATGCGCAGGTGGCTGAGGTCTTCGAAATCGTTGTAGTTCCGGAATACAGCACGTTCCTCAGTCAATTCGGCAGCGGTGTGATAACCCCAGCCCATGGTGTTGATCACGGAGGCCAGGCCCTTGACCCAGTCCTCCGGGGCTTTCAGGTAGGGTTTGACGTAAGTGTTCCATTCGTTGGAAGTCATCATGCCGCCATAGGTGAAGAAACCGCAGGCATGACCCGCCTCCATCAGCAATTCGCCTGCCAGGGTGATTCCGTAGTCACCGGCCACCTCGGTCATGGCACGGACGAATTCAAACTGCAGGCGGTTCACGTAATCGCTCTGGTTGCGAACGACGTAAACGCCAAAGGCCGGAATGTAGCCTTCTTCGTTGCCCACGAAGGTGGCATGGGCGCCGAGAAAGGTGTTGCTTATCTGTTCCTCGTGTTCCCAGTCAAGGGACAGCTTGGGCACCTCGACGAATTCGGTCGGGCGCTTGGCGGGGTAGGTGGCAAAGTTACTCGGCCCGGGTCTGACCACGTGGGTATTGGCGAGATCGCCGCGGGCGATGCAGCGGGTCTGTTCCACCTGGACCTCGGCCAGTTCGCGTCCGTAGATCACGGCGTATGCGGCGGCGAGAAAGCCGCTGGTGTAGTAATCAACCGGTTTTTCGCTGCGTCCGAACTTCAATACCCAGGTCTTGGAGAAAAACGATTTGGTGGTGGTCAGTTCGATCCCGTCTTCATCCATGGTGGAAAGGTCCAGCAGGCCATAACCGAATGTCTTGTAGACCTCCTGGGCGATGATCTTGGCCTCGGCGATGTCGCGGCCCTGGCAGAGATTCTTCAGTTGGTTGTAGTTGGCGTCGGCGGAACTGCCAATGAGAAAGGGACGGCTGTCGATATAATCCGCATCCAGGATGGTGCGCTGCAGGATTCCCAGGTAGTGGTGGCAGTGGAAAATCATGGCCTCGCCGGCCACTTCCAGGTAATTGTGATCCGGGTCGTAGGGATAGGCGTTGATGTCAAACATGAGCGTCTCCGGACTCGGCAGGATAATGCGTGCCCACCAGGCTGGACGCCGTCTTCAGCACCTCGTCGTAGAGTGCATCGGGAACCTCGATGGCGTCAGATTCCCGGATCAGGTTATCGGTGAGTTGAATCCCGTGTTCGAGAAATACCGGGAGCAGACGGATGAGGATGCGGTCGATCACCTTTACATCCCCATTCTTTTCCGCCCATTCAAATATCGGTTTTATATCTTTCATGAGGATTCTGTCCCGATGAACCCGTCGGCCTGAATGTTTCATTCAGCGAGGGTGATGGGTTGGGTGAGTTTCGAAGCGGGTGGGGCACACTATGTGCAACTGCGGATTTCGGGCTACGTCCGCCAAGGACGTGGCATGGCGTCGGCCAAGTCCGGCCATCGGGGGGCGGTGCGGGGGCAAACGGGCCAATTCCCGACCGTCAAGGGTAGCGTATGGATGTGTTAAGAGCCTATCGGCCCGCGCGTCGATTCAATGAGCGCTTGCGCCAGCGCAACCGGGACATCATCGTGAGTGAGCTCCCGTCCGTGAACCTCTGCGTCCACGACCGCACCGACGAGCCCCTGGGTAACCTCGCGTGGGAATAAGCCGCGTCCGTAACGCTGCGTGGAATGATCAATCCGCATCCTCCGGCGGTCCGGATCGGTGCCGGGGCCTTATATCCGTATCCCCGGGACGAGGGTGAAACACACGCTGTGGCGCACTTTTCCCGCCCGGGGCGGCTGGCAACGGTGGGCCAGCCGGAGCGGGTCGAAAAGGAGCCCGTCGCCTGCCTCAAGATCGTGGGTAAGTATGTCGGTTGGTAGTGACAGGCTTTTCAGATCGGAGGTCAGGTCCTCCCGGCGCGTTTCGTGTTCCAGTGGCAGTGCACCGTTCGCGCGCAGTTTTTCTGTCCGTTCCCGATCAATCGTGGGCGTGTTCGCGCCGTGTTCGGCAACCGGGTTCAGATAGATCAACAGCTTGAGCGTCCCCGCGATACCGGAATCGAGATGCCAGCGGCTGTTCCGGCTGGGTGACGCGTCGACAACGTTGTAGGTCGGCCACAGGGACTGGTAGCCCGCCGGGTAATGCCCCCGCAGCAAGGCAGCGAGGTGATCGGTGAAGACCGCCCGCGCGCATTCTTCGATGATCTTCGCGCTCACCTGCTCGACGCAGCCCGCGACGACGGCCTGGTCGTGGCGCTCGATCAGCGTCCGGCATGACGCCGGTGACAACAGCCGGGTGAGGCGCAGGCTGAGGTGCGTGCCGAGGTGTCCGAGGTCAGTGTTCGTAGTCATCCCTGGGAATCGTCCTGTTGCCCGGTCAATCCGGTCCGGATTTGAAGTTGCTCTTGTCCAAACCGTGTTTCTGCATCTTGTCGTAGAGGGTCTTACGCGGCAGGCCCAGCCGCTCCATGGTGGCGTTGATGCGCCCACCGGTCTCGGCCAGGGCCTGTTCGATCAGCGCCTTCTCGAAGATCTCCATCTGCTCGGGCAGGCTCAGGGGGGCGCAGGGCTGCATCGGGCCGCCGTGGCCTGAGGGTTCGAATCCGCAGGCATCCCCGAGCAGGACGAAGCGCTCCGCCGCGTTGCGCAGTTCACGCACATTGCCGGGCCAGTTGTGTGCCATGAGGGCATGCAGGCGTTCCGGGGACAGCGCGGGGGCCTCCTTGCCGTAGCGCGCCGCGGCAATCAACAGAAAGTGTTGGAACAGGTCGGGGATGTCCTCTCGGCGGTCGCGCAGGGCGGGCAGATCCAGCGTGACGACATTGAGGCGGTAATACAGGTCGTCGCGGAAATCGCCTTCATCAGCGGCCTTGCGCAGGTCCACCTTGGTGGCTGCCACCACGCGCAGATCCAGGTCGATCGGGGTGTTGGAGCCGAGGCGCTCGACGCTGCGTTCCTGCAACACGCGCAGAAGCCGTACCTGGGCCGCCATGGGCATGGATTCGATCTCGTCGAGGAACAGGGTGCCGCCGTTGGCGTGTTCGAATTTTCCTATGCGTTGCTTGTCCGCACCGGTGAATGCCCCCTTTTCGTGGCCGAACAGTTCGCTCTCGATCAGGTTCTCGGGAACGGCGCCGCAGTTGACGGCGACGAAGTTGTGCTCGCGGCGCTGGCTCTGTTCGTGAAGGGAGCGGGCGATCAGTTCCTTGCCGGTTCCGGTTTCGCCGAGGATGAGTATGTCCGCGTGGGTGTCGGCGAGCTGGGCGACCGCCGCGCGCAGGGCCTGTATGGCGGCCGTCTTGCCGACGATGCGGGGCCCCAGAACGTCGCGCGCCTCCAGTTCCTGCCGCAGGCTGCGGTTCTCCAGGGTGAGGCGTCGTTTCTCCAGGGCGCGACGCACGCTGTCCACCAGACGCCCGGCGGGGAAAGGCTTCTCGATGAAGTCATACGCGCCGTCCTGCATGGCCTGCACGGCCATGGAGATATCGCCGTGCCCGGTGATCAGGATGACCGGCAGTTCCCGGTCCAGGCCCTGGATGTGTGACAACAGGGCGCGCCCATCCATACCGGGCAGGCGGATGTCGCTGACCAATACCCCGGGCCAGTCCGGCTCGATGTGCGGCAGGGCAGCCTCGGCCGAGTCGAACAGGGCGGGCTCGAAGCCCGCCAGTTGCAGGCTTTGCTCATTGGCGACACGCAGGTCTTCCTCGTCGTCGATGAACAGGACATTGGCATTGGCGGGCGGCATCGGGGCTCGTATGTCAAACGGGGGAATCGTGGATCAGCTGAGGGAGCCCGGGCGGGGCAGGGCGATGGTGAAGCGGGCGCCGCCCCGCGTGCGGTTGCGGGCGCTGAGGTGGCCGCTCATAGAGTCAATGATGCGGGAAGAGATGGAAAGGCCCAGGCCCAGGCCTTGTTCGCGGGTGGTGAAAAACGGGTCGAAGATCCGTTCGAGATGCTCGTGATCAATCCCGGGACCGTTGTCGTCGACGTGGATCTGCACGACATGCTCGTGGCTTTCCAGGGTCAGCGTGACCGTGGGGTCATCAGAACCCTCCAGGATGGTGATGGCGTTGGAAAGCAGATTGACCACTACCTGTTCCAACTGGATCTGGTCACCGCGTACCCGCGTGTGCGCATCGCTGATGGTCTGCTCGATGCGCACACCACGGGCGCGCGCCTGGGGCATCACGATGTCAAGCGCCGCGTGGATGACGGGGGCCACGGAGATGTCCTCGAACTGGCCGCTGGATTTGCGCGCGAACACCTTCAACTGAGAGCTGATCTTGGCCATGCGCGCCGTCAGTCCGACGATGCGCCGCAGGTTGCCTTCCACCGGCTCGAGCCGGTCCTGGTCGAGAAAGGTCAGGGCGTTGTCGGCGTAGCTGCGGATGGCGGCCAAGGGGTTGTTCAATTCGTGACTGATACTGGCCGACAGTTCCCCGAGTACCGCCAGCTTGGCCGCCTGGATCAGTTCGTCCTGGGTATCGCGCAAGGCGGCCTCGGTGCGTCGGCGTTCCTCGACTTCGTGGGTGAGGTCGGAGGTGCGCTCGCGCACCCGGTGTTCCAGTTCGCGCAGCACCGCCGCCTCGATGCGCGCCCGTTCCTGGCGGCGTCGGTGACGTTGGACGGCCAGCAGTCCGATGCTGCCCAGCAGAAGCACGATAAGGGCCATCAGTGCCTGGACGGTCAGCACGTCCCGTTGGATGGGTTTGATCGGACTGAGAATGTGTACGTCCCAGCCGGCCTCGGGCATGGCCCGGGTGAGCATGAGATGACGTCCCTCGCCGCGGTCACCGTCGCGGACGTCGACGAGGGGTTGGGCCTCTTCGCCGGGCTCCGCTTCGATTTCCAGGGTGGTCAGTTTCTGGGCCGGGTAGCGGCGACTGTCGGCGATGCGCGCGCGCGCCATGGGGCTGAGTTCGCGGATGGACCGGAACAGCCAGTCGGGTCGGGTACTGATGAACACGATGCCGTCCGGGTCGGTCACCAGGAAGGTGTCTCCCAGCCCTGACCAGCGTTTCTCGATGCCGGTCATGTCCATCTTCAACACAAGCACACCGATGATCTCGGCCGCAAAGCGGACGGGATAGGCGAAGTAGTACCCGCGCTCACCCGAGGTGGTGCCAAGTGCGAAGTAACGGCCCGGCCGGTTCTGCATGGCCTGCTGGAAGTAGGGCCGGAAACTGAAGTTCTTGCCAACGAAACTCGTGGGCAGCTGCCAGTTGCTGGCGGCGATGGTGTTACCGCGCACATCCATCAGGTAGGTGTCTGATGCCCCGGTGATGCCGGTGACTTCCTCGAGGTAGCGATTCACCACGTCGATCATGGCGGGGTTGTCCGCGTTACGCAGGGCATCGGCCAGCAGGCGGTTGGTCACCAGCAGCGCGGGCAGGAAATCGAATCGTCCCAAGGTGCCCTCGAGGTGCGTCCCGAAGCGGGCCAACTGTCGTTCGCTGTTGCCGTGCAGATCGTCCAGCCCGCGCTCGCGCACCACGGTTGCCGTCGCCCAGAGCAAGCCCACCACGGCGACGACCGTGGCGAAGACGACGGATTTTCGGAACAGCGGGGCGGTCACGAGGTGCTTGTGTCAGCGTGTTGCTTGGATAACGGGTGCATTACACCACTTCGTGGCGCCATTACGCCGATGCCTCAGTGGAGGAGGGCGTCGTTTCGATGGGCATGGGGTGCAAGGGTCCTCGCAAGTCGATCACGCGGTGATGGGCCACGCGTTGTCGGAACCTGCCGTGAAGCCGCCTCGGGAATTCCCCTTGGCCCCTGGGGGTGCGAAGTGTGACGGGCTTCACGGTTTTCCGACTGCGGTACTGTGAATATGGTCTCGGAGTTGGAATTCCCCTTGTGTTACCACCCGGTAACGGGGCCCGGCCATGGAGGTGACCGCGGCCCCCGATAGACGCGCAACAACCCCTGTACTGGTGCGCCGAAGCGACCGGGAAGGGAGACATACCGGGTATTTCCGTTAGTCTTAAGCACGTCATGCCGGGGCAACCCGGCCCCATAGCCCGGAGGTGTTAGCCATGAACCCGGATTCTCAAGCCGCGGCCGTCCAGCGTCTGTTGGATCGTTGCCATGTGCACAAATACGCCGCGCGACAGACCATCCTGCACGCGGGTTCGGAGGCGGACACGATCTATTTCATCGTAGCCGGTTCCGTGGTTGTCACGCTCGCCAACAGCGATGGTCAGGAACTGGCGCTGGATCATCTCGGCCCCGGTGAGTTCTTTGGCGAGATGGGCATGTTCAGCGGCCAGGGACGCAGCGCCGAGATCAGCACGCGCGTGCCTTCGGAGATCGCCAGTATCAGCTACGACGCCTTCCTGGCACTGTCCAGGGAAGACCCGGAAATCCTCATGCTGATCACCTCGCAGATGGCGGAGCGACTGCGCAAGACCAGCCGCAAGGCGGCGCGGCAGGTTTTCGTCGACGTCACCAGTCGTATCGCCTACACGCTCATGGATCAGGCACGTCGTCCCCAGGCCACGGAGCAGCCGGAGGGTATGGCCGTGCGTATGTCCCGCCAGGAGCTGGCCCGACTGGCCGGATGCTCCCGCGAGATGGCGGGGCGTGCCGTGGCCGAGTTGGAAAGCAAAGGCCTGGTCAAAGCGTACGGCAAGACCATCGTTGTGCTCGGGCCAAGGCGCGAACCGGGTGAAGATCCGATGCTGGATATCGGCCAGGAAAACGAGAACGACAGCCTGGTCTCGATGTACCACCGCCACTGAGGTGACACAGGGGCGCCGATGAATCCCTGACCCGGCCGGTTGGCCGGGCTTAATTTCCCTCCTTCGGGGGCAGACCGAACAGGCGCCGGGCATTGGTCCGGGCGATCATTTCCCGCTCGCGCTCCGGCAGGAAGGATAGCCAGCGTCGGTGGAAGCCGAGAAACCGCCCGAGCTCCTGCCAGCCCGTATCATCCCGGTCCCAGCCGTCCAGTTGTTCGACGGGCCAGACCGGGTCCGACCCGACCAGGAACCGCTCGGGGAAGTCCATCACCAGTTGCTCCCACTCCGGTAACAGCCGCCCGGTGTCTTCGTCCGCGATGGGGTTGTTCACGTAGCGCCAGGGGTCACGGGCCGCGAATTCCGCCGACACCATGGGACAGGCCTCGAGCACCTGCCGGACGTACCCTGGCTTGAGGATCGCACCCGCATGGGCCCAGAGCACGGGAGTCCGGGGGTGGCGGGTGCACAGGTCGAGCAGGGGCTTGGGCCGCGAGAACTCGGTGTGAATGAGTAGTGGTTTCTGGAATTCCGCCCCCAGTTTCATGAGCGCTTCCATCACCTGGGCCGAGTCGCGCCTGGGCGCGAAGCCGCCGATCAGGTGCAGTTCGCCGATACCGTGGTAGTCGCCGGATTCCAGCGCCGCCCGCGCATCGGCTACCAGCTCGGGATCGCGCGTCCAGCGGAACCAGTTGCGTACGCCGTTGTAGGGCCCATAGATCGGCACGATCAGGTCGGGTGCCTCGCGTTCGAGGTACAGGGCGTATTCCGGCGGTGTGCCGATAACCACGGCAAAGTCCACGTTCTGCTCGCGCAGTGCCCCGATGGCCTGGGCGGGCGTTGTGACGCCCTCCTGGCTCCACTTGTAGTGGGTGTGTATATCCGCGACGGACAGCATCTCCGAGCCGTGAGCGGAACCCGCGTAAAGGCCCGGGGGGAGGCCAATGCCCATAGCCATGGCCAGCGCCATAGACCGACCCAGGGACCGACGGAGGGACCGCCGCAGGGACCGGGCCAGACGCGGCGCCCGGGACAGACCGGCGCTCAGGGTTCGGTAACGCATGACGAAGCTCCTCAATGACGGCGAGGGGCGAGTGTAGTCAGAACGGGGGCGGGAAAATGTCAGCCCGAAGGTAGGGGCATCGCGCGTTCCCCGCGCGCGGCGGGGTCCTGGCGCAGCCACTGGCGCAATTGCTCATAAACCCCCGGGTAGCTCGACCGGAGCGTCAGGGGGTCTACGAAGAAGGTTTCCATGCAGACCGCGAAGAATTCGCCCTCGTCGTAGGCCGCGTAGGGATCGATGGCCGTTGGGTCACCCTGTTCCACACGCAGACTCAGGTCGGCATATGCGCTGCTGAAGGCCCGTGTCCATGGCTCCGTGGGCATGCCCCGGTGCAACGGAGGGAAGCCATTGATGTCGTTGCCGTTGAGCATGTCCAGCTTGTGCGCGAACTCGTGGATAACGACATTGCCCTCGGCCTCCGGGTCCAGGTCATCGCGGCTATCCTGCCAGGACAGCACCACGGGCCCCCCGTGAATCGCCTCGCCGACCAGGGACCGCTCCTGCTCATGCACCACCCCCGCGTTGTCCATCCATACGTGGCGGGTGGTGAACTCGCCCGGGTAGACGATGATTGACGACCAGTTGCGGTACCAGTCGAGGCCCAGATTGAGTACGGGCAGGGCGGCCTGGACGGCGATCATCAGACGCATGGCATCGCTGACCTCCTGGCCCTGGGCGCCATGGATATCCTTGCGCCCCAGTATCAGGCCCGTGGTCGTTCGAAGTGCCTCGGCCTCGGCCGTGTCCAGGCCGCGCAGCAGCGGAACCCGGGGCAGCAATTCCTTCCATACCTCGGGATGTGGCGCCCAGCGCTCGATCGTGCGCCGGTCCAGGGAATCCTGCAGAAAACGCGGGAGCATGGGCAGCGGTGATCCTCAGGTGTGTCGGGGCAGCCGCGGGCGCCTTTGACCTCCGGCTGTGACCTCAGACACCCTGATCAGTGGAAGAGGGGGTGCGCGCCATATCGGGGTCCTGGTGCCAATGAAAGGAGAATCGGCCTACCGCCGGAGCCCAGGGGGCGTAGTCCGCAATGTTTCCGGGCAGAGAGATCTCTTCGAGTTTGCCGTCCTCCGCGAGCGTACGCGTGACTGATCGCATGCGCTCGGCCAGTGCGGGGGCGTGTTCCGCAAGGAAGCTGACAAGGTCGATGGTTTCGCCGGTTCCCGTCTTATTGTCCCCGCCGTCTTGGTCCCAGCCGTCTTCGTCCCCGGTCCGGGCCAGGGCGCCGAGTAGCTTTGGCGCATAGCCGGGTGCGCAAAGGGCGAGGCCCAGCAAGGGCAGAACGGCGCGATAGTGTCCCGTCTCGCGCGCTATGAAGCGGTTGAAATGTTCGTCGTCGCGGGCAGCCCGCACGCGAATCAACAGGTACAGGTTGAGCAGGCGTTTCGCCGCCCGGGGTGTGGCGATCAGCGGGCCGAGATGCCCCATGAGGGCGATCTCCCAGGGGGCCAATGGTGATGTTCCCGCGGCGGCGTGGCGCGTTGGAGCCATCGGTTCGGGGGCACTGCGAGCATCCGGCCCGCCCGCCAGGAGTGCATCGGCATCGCCCGCCAGTGTCGGGTCCACGCGGCCGCCGACGCGTGCGTCGTCGTCCTTGCCCGCTCGGTCTCCACCTCCGAACATCCGGCTGAACAGGCCGGGTTTGCGCTCGCGTTCGCCAGGCTCGCGCGCGATGGCACTGAGCTCCCGCTCCAGGATTTCGTCCATGGGGTCCGGGTCGCGTTGCAGGGGTTCGGCAGGCCCCGTCACGGTCGGTTCATGAACCAGGTGGTCGATGAGTTTGCGGAAGCCTTCGTCCTCCAAGCCGCCAATCGCGTAGGGGATATGGAAGATCTTTTCCAGGAACTGCCGCGCATCACTGGGCCGTGTGGCGGACCGGGGTTCCGGGGCCGAGGCGCCATGGTCATCAGGGTCATCAGGGGCATGCGCTCCGTCGGTCTGCGCCAGTGCGCGTTCGAGCCAGCGCGGGTCGGCCCCCACCACCACCACGAACAGTGGCATGGCCATCAGCAGGTGAATCGCGTGCAGGACTTCGACCATCTGAGCCTTGGGGCAGCGGTCCAGGTCGTCGATGTACACCACGATGCGGTCGACTGGCTGTCCGCGACCGCCCTTGGCCGTCCAGGTATCGAGAAGTTCCTTCAGGTGCATGAAGTCATTACGCACGGTGGAGATGATTCCCTGCTCACCGGTGCCATCGAGGCAGCCCGTCTGCTGGCTGTCGAGCGCGTACACCAGCTCGCCGTCCTGGATGTGTTGCAGTGCGCGTTGCGCCAGAGTCACGCGCTGGCCGGCGGCCTCAATCGCCTCCTGGTGACTGGCGATCTCGGCATCAAGACGCTCGATCTTGGCTTCCAGTTCGTCAATTTTGGGGTTGTGTGGTCCGACTGCCTCGAAGCGATCACGCAGTCCCTCGAGGATGCGGATGCTGCCGCGCACCCGGCGGCTGTGCATGCCGAAATTGGCCAAAAGGGCACCGATCCCCAGGCTGCCCATGAGCAGCGCTTCCACCCAGCCGTTGGCGGACAATGCCTCCAGTTGCTCGGGAAGGTAATCTCCCAGGGCGTTCAGGCCGTCCGGGATCAGGCTGACCGCCGCTCCCAACAGCAGCAGCAATACCGTTGTGAAGAGGAAGCGCAGGGGGCCGTTGAACCGTGAGACCAGATAGCCGACCAGACCGCCCAGGCGCGAATGGGCATCCACCAGGTCGCGGGCCATACGCGCCGCGTCCTCGATGGTGTCCATGGTGTCGTCCACATCCATTCGGTCCGCGGTGGCGCGGACATGGCTGATCTCGCCGCGAAAGGGGAGCTCAGCGGAAAAGGCATCAAAGCTGGCGATTGCCCATTGGCGAGCCAGTGCCTTGCGACTGCTGCGCTTGAGTTCCAGGTCCTGGGATATCTCCGCCCGGCGTTCCTCCGCCAGGCGTAATCGGGCCTGGGCGCGGCCACGGGCTTCGCGGCTGGAGTACAGGGTCTTGCGCAACTCCTTCTTTTCCCGCTCCAGGTCCTGGGGCGCGCCGTTGTGCCCCGTTAGCTCCGCCGCCAGGGTGTCGAAAACGCGAACGGCCAGACTGGCCCATGGATTGGTATCCGCAAAGTGCCATGCGTTGAAGGGTATGTGCACCACCCGTCCGACGTTGCCGGATGCCTCCACGGTAAGCACCTGCTCCATTTCTTCGCGAATCATGTCCATGAAGAAACTCTTGCCGCTGCCCCAAGACCCGAACAGACCGATGGATAGCGGGGTACTCAGATCGCGCCGGGCCAGAACGCGGGCGAACACCGCGGCCTCGGCACGGGTGTCCAGCGCGTCACGGCGTGTCGCGCCATAAACAAGTGAGTCGCTGTGGATGCCGGTACCGTCGGGGAAGGGGACGGAGGCGGAAGAGTCGGTCGTGGTCGATGCTTCCTCACCCTGCGCGGTTCGCGCTGATTCCGGCCAGCGTCGGGCAATGGTCTCTTTCAGGCGATCAAGAACCTCGCTTTCAGGCTCGTCGCTGTCGATGTTGATTCGTTCCACGTGTGCGGAACGCGGCAGGTCGCTGCGATCCAGGGCATCGAGAACCGCCGATGACACGATGTCGCTGAGTCCGGAGTCGCCGAGGCCCCCCAGGGCGATCCACAGCGTTACCAGCGGAGGTTCGTCCCCGTGGGCGCGCCCGAAATTCTCGAAGCCACTCAGCAGCCGACCGGTGACGGCCAGGCCTCCGTCGGCCGCAATCGCCTCGGGATCCGCATGAACCACGATCGCATGGAGCCCCTCGGGCAGTTCGAGCAAGGGCTCCTTCGACGTGCCGGCCCTCAGGGCCTCGGCCAGTGCCGGGTAGTGTTCCACCGCCCGTTGCCCCGGCCCCAGGGCCTGGCCGTTGTCATCCACGGTGATAACCAGCAGGTCGGCATCCAGGGGGAGGTGGGTGCCGATGACGAATCGGTCGTTCGGGGCGTGCATGTGGAGATTCGGAAAGACGCGGCTGGAGGGGGCGCTGATCCTGCCACAGCGGCCCGCGAGCTGTCTTTCCCGCAGCCACTGTAAGGCACCCGGGGCAGTCCTTGGGGAATACCCTTCCGACTGAGTCAGGAACCCATCTGTGTGACGTGAGATAGGATAAATTTTTGCATATTAAACAATAAGTTGTAGTCACTATATAAACCTGATTATCACCTATTTTCCAGGCCATGATCTGAGTCAATTGCTACGGGTGTGACCGTAGGAGCGAGGCGCCGCCCCCCCGTACACTGACGGCGTCCCAGCAGGCTCGGGTGTCTGCTTTCAGAGAGGTCAACGTGGACGTATCGCTCAAACGTTTGCTCGATGCCGAGGCACATGCCGCCGAGATGGCGCGCCAGGCGGATGTGTCCCGGGAGCGGCAGGTCCAGGACGCCATGGACGAGGCCCGCGTGGAGGAGCAACGCTTCGAGGCGCGTATCCCGGGCATTCATGAGTCCTTCGTCAGCAAGGCCGAGCAGCGCGCGGAGACCACCATCAAGGAGTTGGAGCGGCGTTATCACGAGCACCAGGAACAGGTTCGCCAGGAGGCCGAATCACGACAGGCCGATGCCCTTGAGGCGGCCTTCGCGTTGATCATCGACGCGGACGCAGAGTAAGGGTCGTGTCCTTTCCCAAGCGGCTATCGGACACCTTGGCCCCGGATGCCGTTGAGGATGCCGCTGGGGGCGGGTGCCCATGAGCCAGGCCCGCGACAGCGCCTACCTCAATACCCGGGTCGCCATCCTCGGCGGCAAGCTGCTCGACCGGGAACAGTTGTCCGACCTGGTTGCCCTGGACTTCGACCAGGTGGTGGCGCGCCTGACCGGGGGGCAGTTGGGACAGTTGGATACGAGCGGTGAGGAGGATCGGGCGCGGGTGCTGGACGCCCTCGACCATCACCTGATCCAGGATTGGGTGCAGGATCTCCTGGTGCTTTTGCGGCCCCTGCGAGGGAAGCAGCGTGATGTACTGGTGCAGTGGTCGCGGCGCATGGAGCTGTTCAACATCAAGGCCATGGTGCGCGGCAAGCTGGCCGGGCATTCGGCGGCCGAGATCGAGGCGCATCTGCACGACCTGCCCGGTTCCCTCAGCCTGGCGCGCGATGAGCTGCTGCGCACCGAGTCCGTCACCGAGTTCATGCGCCTGCTCGAACAGACGCCCTATGCCTCCATTGCCCGCCACGCACGGCGCAATTTCGAGGAGCGCAGCGATCCGTTCCGGCTCGATGCCAGTCTCGACCGCTGGTTCTATGTCGGCCTCATGGGCCAGTTGCTGGCCATGGAGGAGCCGGATCGGGGTGAATTACGCCGCCTGATCGGTACCAGCGTGGATCGGCACAACCTCACCTGGTTGTTGCGCTATCGCTTCGTGTACGGCCTCAGTGCCACGGAAACCTACTACCTGCTCATACCGAATGGATTGCGGCTGCACACCGACGATCTGCGTCGCCTGGTGGATATGGACCGTTTCGAACAGGTGTTGGAGGAACTGCCGGAGCCACTGCGCGGAGTACTCGAGGGGTCCGCTCATAACACCGAGGTGGAACAGCGCATGCAGGCCCATCTTTCCGCCATCGCCCATGGCGTGCTGCGGCGCAGCCCTTCGGTGGCGGCACGCGTGTTCGCCTACCTTATGTTGCGTTTCCTGGATACGCGGACCGTATTCGCCATCCTGGAGGGAAAACGCCTGGGCCTGGACGAAACGCTGATCGGGCAGGCCGTGGGGCTCAAGCCCATCCGTGTTCCGGAGGCTGCCTGATGGCCGTTGAGATGCGCCACCTCACCGTTCAGGTGCTCACCCGTGATCTGCCCGATGCCAGTCTGGCCCTGGCACGGCTGGGGCGTTTCTGCCCGGAACCCGTGGAGACGCGCTTCGAGCCGGACACCCATGCGGACGAGGGTGTGCAGGGCGAGCGGGCGGAACGTGAGCTGCTGGCCCGTTTTGAAGAGGTGCCGGGTGGTACGTTCCGCGAGGTCTATCGCCAGGCACGGGTCCGTATGGACAAGCTTCTCGACATGCTCCCGCCGCAGCCGCCAGTGGACGTGCCCGATGAGCTGGTCTGCGACGAAGACCGCTTGGCGTCCATGAGCGAATGGCTGGGCGATGCCTGGCGGCGTTGCGCGCAATGTTCCGAGACCCGTCACCGCATGGACGACGCGGAGGCAGAGGTGAATCAGCTCGAGGCCGCGCTGGCGGATTTCTCCGAGTTGGACCTGGATCTGGGTGACCTCCAGGACGATAAGCACTTCATTCGTGTGCGCGTGGGGGCCGTATCCACGGCCAACAGTGGCCAGTTGCGCGACGCGCTGTCCCTCGCCGGACACCTGATGTTCACCTTCTCGCACTCGGGTGAGAGCGAGCATGTCATCGTCGTCGGGCCCCGGGATGATCGCGGAGCCGACGTGGATTCGGTGCTCGAGACCGCGGGTTTCCGCATGATGGATATTCCCCCGGAACTGCATGATCAACCCGATCGGCTGCGTCGCAACCTGGCCGAGCGACGGGACACAATCGCGACAACGCGAAAGGAGCAGACCGAGACCATTGCGGCCTGGGCGGAGGACAACGCGGAACGGCTGATGGAGGCGCGCCGCGCCCTGGCCGTAGCCGCGCCGTTCGTCGAGGTGGACAGCGCCGCCCGGGCGCGCGGCAACCTGTCCGTATTGCAGGGCTGGTTGCCCGCGCCGGAGGTCGAGGACGCCGTGCGCAGCCTCAAGACCCGGTTGGTCAACCCGTTTCACCTGAGTGTCCGGCGCCCGCGTCGCTCGGAGCGGGGCCATGTGCCCGCGCCACCGACGCGCAACCCGATCCTCAAGCCCTTCGCCACCCTCGTGCACCAGTACGGAATCCCCCGCTACGGCGAGTTCGACCCGACCCTGCTGTTCGCACTCACCTTCGTCGCCATGTTCGGGATGATGTTCGGCGACATCGGCCATGGCCTGGTCTACATCGCCCTGGGTCTGCTCTTCCGCCGCACCCTGGGGCGTTTCACCATCGTGGTCGTGGGGGCGGGGCTGTCCGCAACCCTGTTCGGCTGGCTGTACGGCAGCATCTTCGGGTATGAGCACCTCATCCATCCGCTATGGATATCCCCGCTCAGTGACCCTCTCTACATGCTCAGCATGGCCTTGGCCTGGGGCGTGGGCTTCCTGGTCCTGGGGGCGGCGATAAACATCCGCAACCGCCTGGTCGATGGCCAGGTCAACGAGGCCATGATGGGGGCGGGCGGCGTGCTCAGCGTGGTGATGTATCTGGGCCTGCTTTATGGCGCATGGCGTCTTGCTGACGGCCAATCATTCGGCTGGCTGGCCGGCGGGCTGGTTATCGTGTCCCTGGGGTTCATCGTCCTGTACCAGTGGTTCGAGTCGGATGCCCCGTTCTCGGAGCGCCTGCTGGTGGTATTCATCGAGACCTTTGAAGTGGTCACCGGCTACATCTCCAGTTCCCTGTCCTTTTTGCGCGTGGCCGCCTTCAGCCTCAACCACGTGGCCCTGGCCCTGGCCGTATTCACCCTGGCCGACATGATGGAAGGCTTCGGTCACTGGGCCATGGTGGTGGGTGGCAACCTGTTCATCATGGTCCTGGAGGGGGGGATCGTGACCATCCAGACGCTGCGTCTCGAGTATTACGAGGGCTTCTCGCGCTACTTCTCCGGCGACGGCCGTCCCTACAAGCCACTCAAGTTGAGGGCCGGGTGATGGTTCGTCGTGCGCGTCCCGCACCCGCCTTCTCATTCCAACATTCCGCATAAGGAGTGACCGACATGATGACCCTGATCGTCCTGATGACCGCCGCCCTGGCCACCATGGTGCTGCTGGGCCTGTGGCTCGAACTCAAACCCCGGTTGGCTCCGCTGCCGCGCTGGACCCGTCCGGCCGTGGGCGGCCAGATCGCCACCTTCGTGGTGGCGCACGTGGCCCTGGTGCTCATGGGTATCGACCAGGCCATGGCCGCGACCGAAGTGGCCGCCGAGGCGGCGGGGGCGGGTATCAGCATCGGCACGGGCCTGGGCCTTATCGGCGCGGGTATCCCCACGGCGTTCTCCACCGTCGGAGCGGGCATCGCGGTGGGCCCCATCGGCGCGGCATCCCTGGCCGCCGTGTCCGAGAAGCCCGAGACCTTCGGGCGCACACTGATCTACCTGGGGCTTGCCGAGGGTATCGCCATCTACGGCCTGGTCATGTCCATCCTGATCCTGGACAAGGTCTGAAACGGTCGGGTTGGCACGAGCATGAGCGACGGCACGCACGACAACACGCCTGGCGTGGCCGGGGAACATCCGCCCACGCGCTTGATCTTCATGGGCGAGGAGGCCCTGGCCGACGGGTTCGCCCTGGTCGGCTTCGAGACCCATCCCGACCCCACGCCGAGGCAGTTGGATGAACTGCTGGCCGGTCTCATCCGCAACCGTGAACGGGCCTTCCTGGTTCTGGACACCGCCGTGGGAGCGAGCGACAGCACCTTGTTGGACCAGGTCTGTTCCGAGGGTGGGCGCATCGTCGTCAGCCAGGTCCCAAGCCTGCGCACGCCCGATCAATTCGAATCGGATCTGGACCGCCAGATCCGCCTGCTCACTGGAGAGACGGCATGAGTCCTCCCACCGCATCGAACAACGCCCGCGGCGCCCAGGTCGTGGAGGCCGCGCCCCAGGTCGAAGCCCTGGAACAGGCGATCCTCGAACGCGCCCGGTCGCTGGTCGAGGAGTACGAGGCCCGCGCGCGACGCGCCCGCGACAACATCCTCAAGGAGGCGGCTGATCGCATCCGTTTGCGCGAGGATCGCGAGGTCCTGGCCGCGCAGGCCGAGGCCGACCGGGTCTACCGCCGCAGGGTGCAGGCCAGCGAGCTGAAGTTGCAGAAACACCTGGACCGACTGCGTTGGGAGCTGGTGGAGGAGGTGCACGAGGCCCTGCGCGATCGCCTGGAAGCGGTGCGCCAGGACCGTGATGCCTACCGCTCCGTGCTCGCGGGGCTGGTGCGCCAGGCGGCGCGAACCATCCCCGACGTGGACCTGATCGTCGCCGTCTCTGACAGTGACCATGGCTGGTTGGAGGACGACTGGATCGCCTTCGCCGAGGAGGCGGCTCCGGGTCGTATCTGCCTGCTGTGCAGCGACACGGTGCCCATCAGCGGCGGGGTTGAGGTGCGCGACCCGGAGAACCGCGTGCGTATCGATCACAGCTTCGAGGGTCGCATCCGGCGCATGCAGGCGCGGCTCGACCAAATCATCGTCGAGCGTCTGCTGCCCGCCCAGGACAGCGGCGCTCTGAACGTGGGGTACGGCTCATGAACGCATCGGCCCCCTCCGCGAAGGAGTCATCCATGAATGCCGGTGAGGGCACGATCCGGGACATCAACGGCCCCATCGTCCGGGTCCGGGTGCCCGGCCTCAAGAACGGTGAACAGGTGCGTATCGGCACCATCGGCCTGGTGGGCGAGGTCATCGCCCTGAAAGGCTCCGATGCCCTGGTGCAGGCCTATGAGTCCACCGAGATGCTGCGACCTGGCGAAGCGGCCTCGGGCCTGGGACATCCGCTGTCCGTGGAGTTGGGCCCGGGTTTGCTCGAGGGCATCTTCGATGGCGTGCAGCGCCCCCTGGAACGCATTGCCGAGACCGAGGGCGACAATATCCCGCGCGGCGTCGATGTGCCGGCCCTGAACCGTGAGCGGCGCTGGACCTTCGTGCCCGAGCCTGGCCTGGAGCAGGGCCAGCATATGGCAGCGGGCCGGGTGCTGGGCCGGGTGCAGGAGACCGAGACCATCGAGCACCGCATCATGGTGCCGCCGAACCTGTCCGGTGAACTGATGGAACTGGCCCCGGAGGGCGATTACACCCTGGATGACATCATCGGCCGCCTGCGCACCCGTGATGGCCAGGTCCACAAGCTGCACCTCATGCAGCGTTGGCCCGTGCGCACCCCGCGCCCCTACGCCAAGCGTGACCACGGCGTGGCGCCGCTGATCACCGGCCAGCGCATCCTCGACACCTTCTTCCCGCTGCTCAAGGGCGGAAAGGGCGCGGTGCCCGGCCCCTTCGGCGCGGGCAAGACCATGGTGCAGCAGCAGGTGGCGCGCTGGGCCAATGCCGACATCGTGGTCTACGTGGGCTGCGGCGAGCGCGGCAACGAGCTGGTGGATGTGTTGGAGAGCTTCCCCAAGCTAACCGACCCCTACACCGGCCGCCGTCTCATGGAGCGCACCCTGCTGGTGGCCAACACCTCGAACATGCCCGTGGTCG